>JAILON010000004.1 GCA_024690865.1 Treponema sp.
CCATGACACGCCGCTTACCGTAATCTCCGCCTGAGTCTAGGCACTCCCTGCCACTGCGGACTCCACCGTCTGCCGGTGGCGGGGAGCTTTAACAGAGTATACTCACAGGAAGTATGTCTTCATCATGCCTTTTCCCTTTACGTCGATTTCATGTTCGCTGTACTGGAAGAGGCGCGATGTCTGCGACTTCGTCGCTTCCGTCACATGGATTTTCATGGGGATTCCGGTGCTTTCCATCCTGCTTGCCACGTTGACCGTATCGCCCCAGATGTCGTAGATGAACTTCGTCTTTCCGATGACCCCGGCAACGAGCGGACCTGAGTTTATTCCGAGACGTATCTGGAGCTTGATGTCTGAGCCCGCGTTGAACGCGCGGACATCGTGCAAAAGCCCCTGGGCAAAACGGATCATTCTGGCGGCCCCGTCGTTGTTGCGCTCCAGCGTAAGTCCTGACGCCGCCATGTACGCGTCCCCGATTGTCTTGATTTTCTCTATGCCCTCGCCCTGGGCCCGCTCATCAAACATGGAGAACATCTTGTTGAGCATGGTGACAACTTCCTCGGCTGTCATCTCCCCGCTTATCTTCGTGAAGCCGACGATATCGGTAAAAAGAACGGTGACGTTCGGATATTGCCGCGCGATGGTGCTGTCCGGCCGGGCCGTGAGTTCTTCCGCGATTTCCTTGGGGAGGATGTTTAGGAGCAGGTCTTCCGAACGGTTCTTTTCCGCTTCGAGTTCCTTCGTGCGCTCCTGCACGGTGTTTTCCAGCTTCCTGTTTTCCTCTTCGACACGGATGAGTTTTCCTTCGAACAGGGTGATTGTCGTTGCAATAATGAAGACGACAAAAAGCAGGGCGAGAAAGATGTCAAACAGCTTGTTTGTCAGCGGCTTCAACACGCTCGCATAGCTGAACGTGATTTTTTCTGCGAGCGGCTGGTAGTCGTGTGGGGTATACATGATGCAGCCGAAACCCAGCGTCTTTAAAGGCGTGATTCTGTAAAAGTCCTCGCCGTGAATGTTCTCTTCATCCCCTTCATGCGGTTTGCTCACATTCAGCGCACCGCCGGAAAGCGAGAAGGTCCCGTTCCAGGGACCTGGATCTACAGAGCAGTTTCCAGGAACAGCTATCGAAAATTCCCATTCAGTGATGATCGTGCTGCTCATGTTGTTGAATATCATGCCGTCATACTGCGCTCCCGTCCTGTCAGGGTCCTCCCCGTCAACCCAGTGCTTCTCCGCGTTCCGTGCAAAGGTCACGCAGACTGACTTTGACGTGTCGTTCTCCGAATAGGGGTCTTCGATTGCCAGCGTTTTTTCTGGGAGAGCGATGCCCGTGATTGAGACGATGACAAGGACGGTGAGGATGCCGCCCAGGCTGATGGACAGGGTCTGCCAGAAATGATTCCGCACGACCCGTTTCCGTGTCTCTGCCGGTGCGGCCTCCGTTTTATAGACCGGGCTTATAATTGAATGTGCCCGCTCGCCGGAATAGAATTCCAGCTCCATCAGTTTTATGGAAGTGTAGAACAGGTGCAATGCGCCGAGCCCCAGGGAAACATTTATCCACGGGAACCCGTAGCGCACAAGGATCAGGACCAGACCGATGACGGGAAGGACAAAGTAGAGCAGGAGGGAAATGAAGGCATTGACCTGAAGCTTTTTCCTGTTTTGCAGGAGCATTGTAATCGTGATGAGCGCGGGCAAAATTCCCAGGACGATGCCCAGCGGATACAAAGTGCTCCGGTGGTACAGATTGTTCTCGTCAAAATAATAGAAGAGATCCGTGAACTGGCTTAAAATTATAGCAGCGATACCGGCAAGGCACAACAGGAGGACGATGAAAAGCTGGACGGGGATTCCGCCTTTTACGGAGGAGGCAGGATGCGAAAGCAGCGACAGGCTCAGGCGCGACTGCTGTATGAATTCGCAGACATAGAAGCAGAAGAAAAATGATATTGAAAAATTACACGCGAACACACAGAAATTGCAGAGGCGTACCATGTACCAGCCGCTAGCGCTGGTGTTCCCCCGGTAGAAGTACGCGAGGGCATCGGAAAGGAGCAGGAAGCCGGTAAAAAACTCAATGCATATAAGCGTCCGCCTGCCGTTCTGCCTGAGCTTGTGTCCTGACCACAAAAAGATGCCTGCCTGGAAGCAAAAGAAAGATAGAAAAACAAGGAATGAAATGCTGATGGTTCTTGTAAGCTCAGTCATATACTAGTTCTCCTCATAGTATCTCAAACGGAACAAGGCAGCGCGCAGGCGATTTTCCAGTGCCGTTTTTCTGCCTATAGCTCTTCCATATAACGTATATTATATTTTTGTGTCGTATGTAAGTCAACCTTGTAATCAGAGCGTTTTGCAAGGGGGTGGTTTCTTTCCGCCTTATATAGTATACTTGCTGTATGGCTGCTGAAAAAGAATATGCATACCTTGACCTGCTGGACAGGAAGCTGGACGCGAAGCAAAGGGCTGCCTGCTGCAGGACTGAGAACACGATTGTGGCGGCGGGGGCCGGTTCGGGCAAGACTCAGGTGCTTGCCACGCGCTTTGCCTGGCTCGTCATGTCCGAGGATGTTCCTGTTTCCCAAATCCTTACGTTGACCTTCACGCGAAAAGCCGCTGCCGAGATGTATGAGCGGATTTATCGGACGCTTTCGTTTTTTGCTGGCAATCCAGAAACTCCGCCGCGTGAACGGGAGCGGGCGGCACGGGCTGTTGCGGACTTCTCCGAGGCGCATATACAGACCTTGGACTCATACCGGGCTGGAATCGTCGGCCAGGCTGCCAACCGCTACGGAATCAGGCCGGACTTTGCTTCCGATGAAGACAAGCTTGACCTGACGCTGCTGTCGCTTGAGTTCGTCCTGAAGAAGCTTTCCGGGGGAACCGAGGAGGAGCTGCGGGCAATCAGGCATTTTGCCGGGGCGAACGGGATGCAGGACTTTGCGGAAAACTTCATTGCCGCTCCGGTGAAAAAGTATGCTTCCCTTGCGACAGAGAAAGGATACTTTTCGTCCATGCCGCTCCGCCAGCTGCTTTTTGTAAAGAAAAACTGGAATTCCCTGATGGGCAAGCTTCCTGCCGTTCTGGACGAGGCTGCCACAAAGCTCAAGGGGAAGGGAACGTCCGAAATCACCGCCCTGGAGGGGCTGTGCGGTACGGTACTTTCCGAAGACGCAGCCATCGCGCCGGTCGTTTCTTCCGTCAAGTCCGCCTGCTTCGGACTCATGCCCCTCATTGAAACTTCCGAAAAAAAGCCCAAGGCGAAGTTTGAGGAGATTGATTTTGTTGTCGCCGGGCTTTACGGTCTTGCCTGCTATATGGAAGAATATCCTTTCATCTGCGGACTCTACAGTCTGCTGGACGAATTCACCTGCCAGCTGAACCGCAGCAAGCGGCTTTCTGGACAGCTTTTGTTCAAGGACATCGCGGATATGGCGATGAAGGTCCTGATTGAGCAGGAGGACATACGGAGCCAGGAGAAGGCCGCCTACAGCAAGATAATGATAGACGAGTTCCAGGACAACAACGGACGCGACCGCGACCTGCTTTTCCTCTTGGCCGAAAGGGAAGGGAGCTTCGTACGGCCGTCTCCCGATGACGCCGACTCCCTGCACCAGGCCCTGAAGGGAAACCTTGTTCCCGACAAGCTGTTCTTCGTCGGCGACGAGAAGCAGTCGATTTATAAGTTCCGCGGGGCCGATGTCTCCGTGTTCAACGAGCTGAAGGACGATTTGGGAAGCCGGATGCTGCAGATGAACAACAACTACCGTTCGGTCCCCGAGCTGCTCTCCTGCTTCAACCAGCTCTTTGGTGGTTTCCTACCGTCTGGTGACGACTGTATGGGGAGCTACGTCTTCAAACGGGAAAGCCAGGAGCTCTTTGAGGCTACCTATCCGTCGGAAGCGCAGGCCTCCAAGGTGGATATGGATACCCATACGGAGCAGTCCCTGCCGCCCCTGACGGAAGACAAGGTCAGGGCCTCCGTCTGCATGTTCAACAGCGCCTTCTCAAAAGAAGACAAGGATGGCCTTTTGCTTTCTACCAAGGACCAGACCGCCTACTTTGTCGCCCGGCAGATCCGGGAACGGCATGACGCGGACAGCACTGCACATCCCTATTCGTCTTTCGCTGTGTTGGACAGGTCCCGCTCGAACCGTGCCGAACTCATCCGCTGGTTGAACGCATTCGGCATCCCCTATTCCCTTGACCAGCAGGGCTCCTTCTTCCTGGAGGCTCCGGTCAACGACATCTACGCCATGCTCCGCCTCTGCGTGTATCCGTCCGACAGGAAGGCGTTTGCCGCTGTCCTTGCGTCTCCCTTCATTGGCCTGAGCGACGTGGGGGTCCAGCTTGTCCTTGCCGAATATGCCGGGTCCGAGCTGTGGAATGCCTTTGCCCCGGAGCTTGAAGGCGGCATCGGGAAAAGCCTGTCTCCAGAAGAGTTTGGCCGCTACAAGGAGGCTGCCGAACGTTTTGCAGCCTTCCGCGACGAGGCCCTGCAGGAAAAGATATGCAGGACGCTGGACAGGCTGTGGAATGCCAGCGGTTACCGCTACAACCTTCTCGTGGGAAAGAGCGAGAATTTGCTTTCTGAACATTTTGACCTCCTGTTTGAGATGGCTCGGAAGGGAGACGAAGCGGGGCAGTCCCTCGCGTGGTTTGTAGACCAGCTCGGGGCCATCCGTGACAAGCGTCCCGGCTTCTTCAAGGTGGACTCGGACGATGACATTTCCAATGTCGAGTACCCCGTGGAGAAGTTGGACAGCGTTTCCGTCATGACGATTCACAAGAGCAAGGGCCTGCAGTTCCGCCATGTCTTTGTCTTGGGCTGCTGCGGGAATGAGAAAAGCGAGTCTATCGAAAACTTCTTCTTTGACGATGATTACGGGCTTTCCATCAGGCTTAGGTCCTCTGGCGGCAACCCCTTCTTTGCACGGAAAAAGGATGAGCTGAACCGGAAGGAGGAGGAGGAGTTCAAGCGCATTTTCTATGTCGCCGTTACCCGTGCGGAGGAGGACGTCTGCATAGTCGGTGACTGGAAGGAAACCAAGAATGCCAAGGCGATTTCTGAGCTTCCAATGATGCAGCGGATTGTCTGTTCGTATTACGAAGATGCCAAGTCCATCTCTTTTCAGACCGGCACGAACGTGTTTGTGGAGGGGGCGCCCTTTTTCTTCCAGTCTATCGCGCCCGTCAGCAAAGCGGATGCGTTTGCTGGAAGGGGAGGGGACCATACCGGCAAGACTCTGGCCGCAAAGCTGGAATCCGTCTTTGCGGGAGAACCTGCGGTCGCCTTTGACAGGCCGGCTTCCGACCGGATGACCCCACACTCGCTTGAGACGAAAGGGAAGGTGGAGAAGGCAAAGGGAGGCTCCCTGTATCCGTCGCTCGGCCCCCTGCTGAACAGCTACGGCGGAGAAATCGGGGAAGACGACGAGGATCAGCTTGACCGCGAGGAGGGGTACGTGAATGCGGCCAGGTTCGATTCTGCCAGCTTTGGAACCGTGGCTCACAGTTTCCTGGAAGCGTGGGCGAATGGCATGGGGCCGGGCTCGTACCGGGCCGAGGACAGGCTGTTCAAGGACTTGACGGCTTCCGACAGGGCCGAGGTCTGCAGGATTTGCGAGGCGATGCTGGGCCGCTTTGCCAGCTCGCCGTTAGGAAAACGTTTTTCCGCCGCCAAGGGTGCCGGCCGCCTGGCCAAGTCCGAATATGCGTTCCGGATGTACAGGGATGGGGTTTTCTATACGGGATGTATAGACCTGCTCTTTGAGGAGGAAGCGGGCCAGGACGGAAAGAAACGGTATGTCATTGTGGACTACAAGACGGATTCCTGCATCAACCGGGAACGCTACCGGGGGCAACTGGAGTGCTACCGGGCGGCGGCGGCCAGGATGCTCAACGTGGCGGAAGGGCAGGTGGACCTGTACCTGTACTTCCTGAGGTTTGATGAAGCAGTCGAACTGTAGGCAGGACGGTTGGGAGCCTGCGGCGTATACGGGGGCTTGTTTCAAACGGCGTTTGAAGCGGCACGGTCTTCGGTAAAATCGCCCGCGGCTCCTTCCCACTTCATGCTGCCCTTTTCCATGAGTATTATCCTGTCGCTCATCAGCTTCGCCTCGCGTATGTCGTGGGTAACCATAAGTGCGGTGAAGCCGATTTTCTTTTGCAGGAGGACTATTTCCTGGGCCAGTTTCTTCCGCATCGGGGCATCCAATGCGGAAAGGGGTTCGTCCAACAGCACGAGCTTTGGTTCCACGATGAGGGTACGGGCCAGCGCGACCCGCTGGGCTTCTCCTCCGCTCAAGGTCTCTGGGTAGCGTCCCGCCAGCTCTTTCATGTTGAAGAGCTCCAAGAACTCCCGTGCCTTCTGCCTGGCATCCCGCTTTTTCATTCCCCGGCACAGCAGTCCGTATGCAACGTTGTCTTCTGCCGTCAGGTGCAGGAAGAGGGCTCCGCTTTGGAACACAAGGCCGCATTCCCGCTTTCCCGGCGGGAGGGTTGTTATGTCCCTGCCGCCGAGCGTTATGCGGGGGGGCTGCATTCCCTCTGGGGGAGTGTCGTTCTTGAGTATGCCTGCCAAAAGGCGGAGGACCGTTGACTTGCCGCATCCGCTTGCCCCGACGATGCTGGTCATGCTGCCCTGTTCCGCTGTGAAGGAGATGCTGACGGTTATGCCGTTTTCGGACGTCAATCTCCAGTCTTTGTATAATCCGCTACATTCAAGATATGCCATGGTTTTCCTTCATCCTGTTTGAAAGCAAAAATGCCAGCGTGCAGCACAGGCCCAGGACTGTTCCCGATGCGGATGCCTGGGCCAGCCGGTAGCTTCCTGCCAGCCTGTAGGTGAACAGGGACAGGGTATTGAATTTGTAAAGAGAGAGCACGATGGGAAGCGTTGCATCCGAACAGCTCATTGCAAAGCAGAATCCGGCACCGCCGAGTATGCCCCGTTTGCAGTATGGCAGGATGACCCTGAAAAGTCTGTCGGTCCGATGGGGGGAAAGTGTTGCTGCCGCGGCATGTACGCTTTCAGGAATTTTTGCCATGCAGGATTGGATCTGCCTGAATGCGAACGGCCAGTAGAGGGCTGTTTGGGCCAGTACAAGCTGGATGGAATGTCCCCGCCGTATGAGCATCGTCATCCCCAGTCCCATCAGGACCGACGAGACCGCCATTGGCAGGAGGGGTATCGTGCGGAAGGCGGCTTTTTTCTTGAAGGGCGGGATGGTGAGCAGGAGGGCTTGGACGAGTGCCGCCACCGTACAGAAGATGCTTGTTGCCGCCGCAGTGAGCATGGTGTTCCCGAATGCGCGGTAGAAGCTTTTCGTTGACAGAATCTGTTTCCATGCCGCGAGGGAAAATACCCGCCGTCCTCCGGTCCGTGCCGTCAGCGAGGATATGATGATCGAAAGCAGGGGCATGACGAAGAACACGGCGATGACAAGGAGGAATGCCGTCGCCAGGGGTATTTCCGTTTTGCCAAGCGGGAGTGGATGTGCGGATTTCCCGCGGAAGGAAAGTCCCTTCAGCCTTTTCGCAGCGTCTTCGGCCTTGGACATAAAAAAAAGTGCCGTGAAGGCTGCGCTGCTTTCCAGCAGGGCCAGGCTTGCCGCCGCATGAAGGTCCATCTGGCTCCGCCCGGCGTGGTAGATTGCAACTTCGAGCGTGGTTCCTCCAGTTGTTCCAAAGAGCAGGACGAACATGAATGAGAAAAAGCAGTAGATGAATACGGTGATTGCACCTGATATTATGGCGGGCAGGAGTTGGACAAGCGTTATGGTGAAAAAGCACCTCGCTTCTCCTGCCCCGAGAAGCCGTGCGCTGTCTGCCTGCTCGGTGTCGAGCATGCTCCATGAGTCCGCGACGGTCGCCATGACGATGGGAAAGTTGTAGAATCCCTGTGCCATTACAAGCCCCCCGAACGAATAGAGGATGTTTACGTTCCTGCCGCCGGTGAAAAGGGAAATGAAGCGGTTCGCATAGCCTGCCATTCCGAAGCTGGAGATATAGCCGAGTGCCACTATGAGGGGGGGGACGCAGAGCGGTATTGCGGCAAATGAAAGGAGGACTTTTCTTCCGGGAAAGGTCCTGCGGGACACGAGGAATGCTGCGGGAAGTCCTGCCGCCAGGGCGAGCAGGGTTGAAGCCGCAGCCTCTTTCGCGGTGTAGCCTGTAATTCTGGCGAGTCGAAGTATCCCGTATTCCGATGTAGGAAGGCCCCCTCCGAAGAGGGGAGAGAAGGCTTTTGCCAGTGGCAGGACGAACGAGAGTGTTGCCAGGCAAAACAAGATGATGGCCAGCAGCCCGCCCGCCAGTTGCAGCGCGTGGACTGCCGTCGCCCTGCCGCCCTGCCGTGTCACTTTGAAAGGGTGTCGATGACGGTGTTCAGAATTTTTCCTGTCATGTCGCTGTTGCTTTCCAAGGTCTTGCCGGGAACAGGGGCCGCTTCCTTGTAGCTCTGGGGAAGCTGTACGTCCTTGTTGGCGGGATACATCCACTGGGTCAGCGGAAGGATGCCCTGTGCTTCCTCGGAGATGAGGAAGTCCATGAACAGTTTTGCCCCTTCCTTGTTCGGCGCGCCCTTGACAAGGCCGTATCCTTCAACCTGTTCAACGTGGCCCTCGTCAAAGACCAGTGCCTGGTAGCGGTAGTTCTTGTCGTATTCCACGTTGTAGGCGGGGCTTGTCGTATAGCTGACGACGAGCGGGGCCTCTCCTTCCATGAACATGCCCCAGCCTTCGCTCCAGCTGGAGGTCATCGTCAGGATGTTTGGCGCGAGGGCCTTCCAGTAGTCTCCCACCGTGCTGCCGAACCTGCTGACGGTCCATGTTAAAAAGCCCAGTCCCGGAGTGGACGTGCGGGGATCCATAAGGATGATTTTCTTCTTGTAGATGTCCTTTGTCAGGTCTTGCAGGGATGCGGGCGGCTCGATACCGTTTTCCGTATCAAAGATCATGGCGAAATGGCTGTAGTCGTAGGGGGTGAGGAGCCAGTCGCCTCCCAGCTCGTCCTCAAGCCTGCCGTCGATCAGCTTTTCCGCATCCTTCGGCTTGTAGGCCTCGAGCACGTCCTGCTTTCGTGCCTGGGATGCAAGGTTGTTGTCTATGCCTATTACGACATCGGCCTGCGCATCATTTTTTTCAAGCACCACCTTGTTCAGTGCCTGGATGGCCTCGCCGCAGTCGATGAGGGTCAGCTTTTTCCCGGTCTTCTGCTGGAATTTTTCCGCAAGTTCCGCGCCCGGTCCCCATTCTCCGGCAAAGCTGTCGTAGGTGTAGGCAACCACCTCTTCCAGCCGTTCGGCCGGAACGGCCATCGCTGGCTCCGCGATGGATGCGGTAGCATCTGCCGTGGCCGCCGGTTTTTTGCACGCGGCTATGAACGTGAGAGACAGCAATGGCAGTAACAGCCTTGCAGACAATTGAATTGGATTGTGTGGATGTATCTTCATATCCTTCCTCCGCCGGTATTAACCGGATCAGGTTCTGCGGGTATAATCTCAGACGGAAGCTCTTTCCGCCACCCCGGTGAAAAGGGATTATACTGAAATTGCGTTGTGCTGGCAAGTACGCGTGGTTTGCTCTTGAAACCTGTGCTTCTTTCCATTATCCTTTCTCTTATGTCAAAAAACACGTCCGCCTCGGCGGGAAAATCATTGCTTTCAAAGGGCCTGTCCCTTTCCTTTTTGACCCTGTGCTCCCGGATTCTTGGCCTGGTCCGCGAGATGACCAAGGCGAAGTTTTTGGGTACGTCTGCACTGGGGGATGCCTTTGGCATTGCCTTCCAGGTTCCCAACTTCTGCCGCCGCCTCTTTGCGGAAAATTCCGTCTCGGTTGCCTTCATACCGACGTTCAAAAAGTATCTTGTCGCGCAGGAGGCCGCTTCCGGGCCGTCCGTCGGATCGGACTGCGTGCCTGTCGCGGAAGGGCGGGCGGCTACTCAGGAGTTCCTCAATGCGACGTTCACGCTCGTGACGTTCCTTACGGCATCCCTTGTGGCCGTGGGGATGGCCTTTACCCCGCTCATACTCCGCGTCTTTTTCCCCGATGAAACTGCGGGAGCTTTGGGCGAGTCCATCGTCCTGACCCGCATCATGTTCCCCTACCTTGTCGTCATTTCGGTCGCGGCCCTTTTCCAGGGGATTCTGAACGGCCACAAGCTTTTCTCTCCGTCTGGCTTTACTCCCATCCTGTTCAACGCGATAGTCATAGCCATGACCTATCTCCTTGCTCCCCGGATGGCCAATCCCGCCCGTGCGATGGCGGTTGGCGTCATAGCCGGCGGTCTGGTGCAGGCCGTTTTCCAGCTGCCCTTCGTGTTCCGGTGCGGATGGAAGCTTGCGTTCTGCTCGCTGGGCAAGGCGTTTTCCAACCCCGGGACCCGGACCGTCCTGCGCCTTGTGGGGCCCACAGTAATCGGGATGGCTGCCTACCAGCTGAACGATATTGTTTCTTCCGCCCTTGCGACGCGGGCGGGGGAGGGGGTCTATTCTTCCATACAGTATTCCCTCCGCCTGCAGGAACTCATCTTGGGAATCTGCGCCGTGACCGTCAGCACCTTGATTCTGCCGGATTTGACGGGCTTCGCCCAGAAAAAGCAGTGGGACTCGTTCTGTTCCATGCTGACCCTTGCCGTGAAAATCATTTCGCTCATTGCCATTCCCATAACCTTCTTCTCTTTGATTATGAAGGAAAGCATCATTACGCTCGTGTTTAAAAGCGGCAGGTTTGACGCGGCTTCAATCCGTATGACGGAGGAAGTGTTCAGCTTCCACATAGCCGGACTGCTTTTCATTGCGGTCAACCGCGTCGTTGCGCCCGCCTTTTACGCCCAACAGGACACCAAGAGTCCTACTGCCGCAGGGCTGATCAACTTCGCCGTCAACATGCTGCTGGCCTTTTCCCTTTCCAGCCGCTTTGGCGGGGCGGGTATTGCCCTGGCCCTTACCGTGGCCAGCCTGGTCAACATGATTTTTCTTTTCGTATTCCTGCGGAAGAACCCGGTCATAAACGTCGCGACCGTCGTCAGCTCCTCGCTGCTCTATATGCTCAGGCTGGTTGTCATGTCGCTCATTGCCTCGCTGCCGGTCTACCTGCTCAAGGACAGGCTGCTTTCGCTTTTTGCGGGAAATGGCCGTCTGATTTCACATGGAATTCCCCTCTGTCTGGCAGCACTTCTGTACGGTGGTCTGGGGCTTGCCATGCTTTTTGTGACGAAGGATGAAATCCTGCTTTCAGCTGGCAGGAAGCTGCTGCGTAGGAGAAAATAGGGGAGGGCAGGGAAAAAAAAGCCCGCAGGATTTTCCTGCGGGCTTCATGCTTTTAAAAGACCGGCCTTTAAAGACCGGATTACGGCTTATTTCGTGGCGAGGATCGCGATTCCGGGCAGGGTCTTGCCTTCCAGGAACTCAAGCGAGGCGCCGCCGCCGGTGGACACGTGGGTCATCTTGTCGGCGAGCTTGAACTTGTTGACGGCTGCGACGGAGTCTCCTCCACCGACGACGGTCATCGCGCCCTTGCCGGTCGCCTCGGCGACGAGCTTGGCGACTGCCTCGGTTCCCTTGGCGAAGGCATCGAACTCGAAGACGCCGACCGGGCCGTTCCAGACGACGGACTTGGCGGAGGAGATGACCTTCTCGTACTCCTTGACCGTCTTGGGGCCGACGTCCATCGCCATCAGGTTGTCCGGGATGTCGATTCCGTCAACGGCCTCGGGCTTCGCGTCCGGGCTGAACTCGGTGGCTCCCACGTGATCGACGGGGAGCAGAATCTGCACGTTCTTGGCGGCCGCGTCGGCGAGCAGCTTCTTGGCGGTGTCGATGAAGTCATCCTCGACGAGGGACTTTCCGACCTTGTGGCCCTGGGCCTTCAGGAAGGTGTAGGCCATGCCGCCGCCGATGACGAGGGCGGAGGCGTTGCGGAGCAGGCTCTCCAGGACGGCAATCTTGGAAGAGACCTTGGCACCGCCGATGATGGCGACCTGGGGCTTGGGCGGGTTGTTGAGCATGGGGTCCAGGTACTTGACCTCTTTCTCCATCAAAAGTCCGCCGACCGGCTCCGCCTTCATGAACTTGGCGATGGTCGCGGTGGAAGCCTGGTCGCGGTGGGCGGTTCCGAAGGCATCGTTGACGAAGATGTCTCCGTAGGTCGCAAGCTCGGCAGCCATCTTCTCGCGGTCGGCATCGACCTTGCTCGTCTCCTCCTTGTGGAAGCGGACGTTCTCGAGCATGGCGACGGCACCCTCGGGGAGCGCGTCAATCGCGGCCTTCTGGCCGAGCGCGTCGGGCAGGAAGGTGACGTTCTGCCCCAGTTTCTTTGCGAAGTACTCGACGACCGGCTTCATGCGGTTCTTGCCGTTGATGAACTTCTCCTTGTCGGCCTCGGTGAAGGGCTTTCCGGCCTTCTCCGCCTTCTCCTGGGCCTTCTTCACGTCCTTGTTGGGGTCGCCGAGGTGGCTCATCAGGACCAGGCTGCGGGGCTTCTGCTCCAGGATGCTCTTGATGGTGGGCAGGGCCGCCATGATGCGGGTGTCGTCCTGGACGACGCCGTCCTTCATCGGAACGTTAAAGTCCACGCGCATGATGACGCGCTTTCCCTTCAGGTCAACGTCCTTTACTGTCTTAATCATAAAACACTCCTTATGGAATTGTATGCGTGTTGATTGCTCCATTATAACCCTTTTCCGCCGTAAGTTCAATGATAAAAAACGGCGGTCCCTGTTTGTCGTGCGGGGCCGCCCTGCCGACGGGATGCCCACTCCGACAAAACCTTGCAAAAAAAACGGCTTTTTGCTAATCTGTTGCCAAGAGCTGTAGGAGGTTGCGCAAGATATGGCGAACAGATGCCCAAGCTGCGGAGGAACACTCCGTTTTGATATAAAGAAGCAGAAGCTTGTCTGCGAATACTGCATGAGCGAGTTTGACGCGGAAAGCATAGCCCAGATGGGCGGAGCAACGGAAAGCCAGGCATTCGGTCAGGATGAGGGACAGGCGGACGGGGAAACGATGGATGCGAAGATCTTTACCTGTCCCAACTGCGGGGCGGAGGTTTTTGCCACCGACCTGGATGCCGTGGAGTACTGCTCCTACTGCGGAACCTTCGTGACGCTGGAAAGCCGCCTGGCAAAGTTGCAGAAGCCCTCGTACATCCTTCCGTTCGCCATAACGAAGGAAAAGTGCCTCGAGCTGTATAAGGAAAAGCTCAAGGCCGCCCGTTTCCTGCCCAAGGACATGAGCGTGGAAAAGGCCGAGAGCAGCTTCCGCAGGATTTACATCCCGTACTGGACCTACGATTTGGAGTTTGATCCGAACAATCTGGTCAGCGTGGACACGCAGGAAAGCTGGACGAGGGGCAATACGGAATACACCCAGCGCTATAAGATACAGGCACGGGCGGAAGGCAGGATGGACAACCTGTTCTTCGATGCGTCCGCGACTTTGGAGGACAGGATAGGTGAGGATATAGGAAACTATCCGTTGGATTCGCTTCAGCCCTACAACAGTTCCCTGATGGCAGGTTCCTACGCGGACGTCGCGGACGTAAGCAAAGAGACGTATGAAGACGACGTATATAAGGAAGGCAAGGATGCCCTGATGGATCAAATGCGTTCCAACCTGTCACAGAACGGTGGCCGGGGGGCTTCGGGCGCGACCGTGCGCTCGGCAAGTTCCCTGTCCAGCTTCAAGACTACCCAGGACGTGCGGTCTTTAGGCACAGTTTCTGCAAAGTTGGCCATGCTTCCGGTCTGGTTTATGACCTGGAAGAACAAGGACAGGCTTTGCTATGCCGTCGTCAACGGCAGCACGGGCAAGATGTTTGCGGAAATTCCGTCCGACATCAAAAAGTATGCGCTTTCTTCTATTGTATTGGCCATCCCGATCTTCATCCTGCTGGAGTTCCTTTTTACCCTCATGCCCAAGACCCTGCTCATTGCCACTGCGGTCCTATCGCTGATAATCCTGTTCTGCTATTGGCGCGTCAGCGACAGGCTCAAGAGGCAGGAGAACAGGACCGACGACAAGGGCTATCAGAAGATTTATGGAAAACAGAAGCTGGCTTCGGGAGGCAATTCGTTTGGAGTCGGCGCCCTGTTCCCCATCATTTCTCTGGTGGTTGCGGCAGGCCTTGTGTACTTGAACCCCGTGAACGACCTTCTGTATTATGGAGGCGCTTTCCTCTGCATAGCGGGGGTGTTCGTCGCGATCGCTTCGATGGTCAAGGCTCACAACCTTGCCTGTTCGCGTCCGATTCCTCACTTTTTTGACAAGAAGAAGGAGGCGTAACGATGATGAAGAGAATCGGTGCATTTGTAATTGCCGTGGCGTTTGCGGCTTTCGTTCCCCTTGCGGCACAGGACGACTATATCCAGTTGGGAGACGGCTCTGGGGTGCCTGAGGCTGAATATGATTCAGCCGTGACCGGCGAAGAGTCGGATGGAAGCGTTTCTGATGTCCCGATGTATGAAAACGAGGACACGGGCTACGTTATGGCCGTGTTGGATTGGGCAGATCTTCTGTCGGACGAAGAGGAGAATCTGCTCCTGGATGAAATGTATGCCCTGACGGAATGGGGCAATGCCATCTTCTGCTCGGCAGAGTCGGCGGAAGGCAGCTCCGCCCAGGATCTTGCGGCTTCTATCTATGAAGATCTGTTCGGCTACGGGGAAAGCGGAGCCATCTTCTTTGTGGACATGTACCGGCGGAGGCTGGAGATACATAGCGATGGCGAGGTCTATAAGACCATAACCTCCGATTACGCCCAGACTATTACGGACAACATATACCGGATGGCAAGCGAGGGGGACTATTACTCCTGTGCTGTGGAAGCCTTCCGCCAGATGGCGACCCTGCTTGCAGGGGGGCGGATCAGGCAGCCGATGAAGCATGCGAGCAATGCCCTGCTTGCCCTTGCGCTATCCCTGTTCTTCTGCTACCTCTACATGGCCGGCAAATCCAAGACGGCAAGCGAGAAGTCTCAACCCAAGGCTGGTCCTGTGTTCAAGGGGGCCATCTCCGGGCTTGACGTCATTCCTGGAAGGCTTACGTCCCACGTCATACAAAGCTCCTCGGGTGGCAGGGGCAGCGGACATTCCGGTGGCGGCGGCGGACATTCTGGCGGTGGCGGCGGCCACAGCTTCTGATGATAAAAGAAAACTCGGCTGGTTAATGGCGAAGTTGCAAAAAACTGCCGATATACTCCTAGATAAGGGGAACTGTGTTTTTCATCAGCTTCTCGGGGAGTTCTTTATGAAGTTCATACGAATTCTGGCAGCGGCCTTGTTCCTTCCGCTCGTCCAACCTGCCATAGCTCAGGGAACTGTCGTGATGGGTAACGACATGGCCCAGATACTGAAGAGGGGGGAGCTTAAAGTTGCAATTACAGCTGTAGACCAGCCCCCCTTCTATTTCACGGGTAAAGACGGTCGGCTTGCGGGCTATGACATAGACTTGGCCAACAAGATGGCAGAAGAATTAGGAGTCAAGCTGGTGATAACCCGGGAAGCTCCCGCTTTCAACGATTTGGTGACGCTTGTCTCCTCCGGCAGGGCGGATCTGGCGGTTTCAAAGCTGAGCCGTACCCTCACCCGGTCGCGTTCAATCAAGTTTTCCACTCCATATATGACTTTCAAGCAGGGTATCCTGTTCAACCGCCTGCAGCTGGCCAAGGTTGCAAGCGAAGGCGAGGTGAACAAGTTCGTCAGGAATTACAAGGGCACGCTCGGTGTTATAGCGAATTCTTCCTACGCCAATTACGCAAAGGACAACTTTCCCGGTGCGACCATAAAGGAATACCCGACGTGGGATGCGGCCGTCCAGGCGTTGACCAACGGTGAAGTCCTTTCCCTGTATAGGGATGAGCTTGAAATCAAGCGGGTGCTGGCCTCAATCCCCAACAGCTCCCTGCTTTTCAAGCCGATTTACTTCACCGACTTGACCGACCCGATAGCCGTTGCAGTCAGGACTGAGAACACCCAGCTTCTCTACTGGGTCAACATCTTCCTGGAGAACGAGACAAAGATGACGGCGGACGAGATCCTCAAAAAATATTCCGGCCAATAGGAGAGCCTGGCAGAATGATAGGCAAGATACTCAAGAACCCCATAACTATACTTATCTCCGTAGTACTTGGAATCGTATTTGGATTCTACGAAAAGGAGGTTGCCCTGGCCTGGGGTGTCCTCGGCGACGTGTACCTGAACCTCTTCCAGATGACGGTCATCCCCATCTTGGTTACGTCCATCGTGGCCAGCCTGGCCCAGCTGATGAAGGACGCGAATGCCCGTTCCCACATAGCGAAAATCCTTATCGTGTTCCTGATAATACTGGCGGCTACGTCGATATTCGGAACGCTGGTGGGAACGATGGCCCGTCCCGGCAAGGATCTGGGCGATGCGACGACGGCGGTTTTGGACAAGATAATCAAGTCTTCGGCGGATACCAGCAAGGATGAGATGGCCCTCTACGACCCGTCCCAGGATTCCAGCCAGAACAAGTCCTCCCTGGTGGACTTCTTCGTCAACATCATTCCGTCCAACATCTTCAAATCCTTTAGCAACGGGTCGATCCTGCAGCTGGTGTTCTTCTCGATTATCTTTGGCGTGGCCATAGGATTCCTCAGGGAAGACATGTCGGCCAGCCTGATACACGGGGTCATGTCCCTCAAGGACTCCTTCCAAAAGCTCATAAACTGGACGATGTACGGCTTGCCCATAGGCCTCGTGTTCCTGATGGGAAAGCAGATAGCCCAGGTTGGCGTTGAGATACTGCTGGCGATGGTCAAGTTCATCGTCGTGTTCTATATAGCCGGCTTCATAGCCATGCTGGTGTGTACCGTCATCATCTGGATCCGTTCCGGCATAAAGAACCCGGTAACCGTCCTGCAGAAGGTGATGGACCCGGTGATAATCTGTTTTGCGACGCGCAACAGCTTTGCCGCCATGCCTTCGTCGATTTCCGCTCTCAAAAACCTGGGCTTCGGCGAGAACATGGTTGACCTTGTGTTCCCGCTTGGCCTTACTGTCCTGCGATTTGGCAACATCATGTACTTTGCGTTGGCCTCGTGCTTTGTCGCCCAGGTATACGATGCAAGTCTGCCGATTTCGTCCCTCATGCTTGTCGTCGTGGGCTCCCTGCTCGCAGGAACGGCGACTGCGGGAGCTTCCGGCCTGCTCACGCTTCCGATGATTTCGCTCATCCTTGATCCCATCGGCCTGCCGGTGGAGTCAATCCTCGTCGTGTTCATGGCCATTGACTCCCTCATAGACCCCATGCGCACCCTGCTGATCGTCTATATGAACATAGCGACCACTGCGCTTGTCGCTCCCAAGGAGACGTCGGAAGATCGGGCTGCGAATGCCCATCTCCGGGAGGCCGCCGCAGAGGGAAGCAACATCTTTACGTTGGAGCCGACCAGACAGGCGGCCGTGGAAGAAAGGCCGGAGACTGTTGCCATGGCGGCACCGACGGCTGTGGCTGCCCCTGCTTCCATGTCTGCCCCTGCTTCTATGTCTGCCCCGGCGGTGGCAAGTGTGCAGTTCCGGACGGCTCCCGTCGGCACGAGATCTGGAGGCGGAACGCCAAAAACGCACTCGAGCGGCATGAAGATCAGGATCCGCGATGCCCTTGTGTTTCTGAATACGGTGCTGCTCGTCACGACGGCGGCCGTCATCATACGGATAAACTCACATGGAACGCAGGATTCGGTCTACTCGGTTTCAACCAAGCTCGTTACGGAAATTCTCAAGTCCGTGGACACGAAGCTTGAAGCCTACTATACGCCCGCCGACCAGGAAATACACAGCATTGCCTTCCACTATTGGAATGAGGACAAGTTCCACTTCAGGAATGACAACGAGGCTGCACTGGACTACTTCATGGAGCTGCTGCATACCCACGGCGAATTCGCCATGGTCTACTTCGGCGATACGGATGGCAACCTGATAATGGGCCGCCGCATGCCCAACGGAACCCTGACCCGCCGCTACATAACGCGGACCGAGGACAAGGTGTTCACCCGCTACGTCCACGAGGACAAGCAGTACAATGCAACCTTCCCCTCTTCGGAAGAAGGCGTGGATACGGGGTACGATCCCCGTACCCGTGGATGGTACAAGAAGGCGGTGGAAAACAAGAAGACCGTCTGGACGAATGTGTACATCTTCGCGACCGACAACATGCCGGGCTTCTCCTGTGCCTCTCCTATATACGATGAGAGCGGCCGGCTGCTGGGTGTGGCCTGTATTGACATAGGAATCCGCGATCTGTCGCTCTACCTGGGCAAGATTTCCACGACGGAAAACTCCAAGCTTTTCATATATGACCAGGACAACCAGATCATTGCAAAGCCGATGAAGCCGGAGGATCCGATTGGAACCCTGCTCAATGTCTACCCGGCTGCCGACGGAAGCAACACCTACACGATGAAAAAGGTTGACGACAGGGCCGATCCGATTATCGCCGAGGCATTTGAGAACAGCAGGGGCAAGGTGAACAAGGACCTCTACTCGTTCAAGCTGGATGGCAAGAACTACTTCTGCAAAGTGGACTCCATGCCTCTGGACGATGAGCTTTCGATGAACGTCGGAATGGTCATCCCGGACAACGACATAATGGGTATCGTCTATAAGAACAACAGGATGGTCCTCATCATCTCGCTGGTGGTCATCATCATCGCCATCATCATCTCCGTGTTGGTCTCCTCCCTCATCTCTACGCCGATGAAGACGCTTTCCACCGAGATGAACAACATCAAAGAGCTGTCGATTGACGACGGCAAGCTGATAACGGATTCCGGTATAAAGGAAATCGACAACATGGTGGACGCCTTCCAAGGCATGAAGCAGGGCCTGTTGAGCTTCAAAAAATATGTTCCTGCCGATCTTGTTACCCAACTGGTGCGGAACAGCCAGAATGCTGAAATCGGTGGCAAGAAGCAGACGCTCACCCTTATGTTCTCCGATATCGAGAACTTCACGGGAATATCGGAAAAGACCAAGCCGGAAGACCTGGTCAACCGACTCTACGACTACTTCTCGCTCTTTGCCCATACGATTTCCGGCAACCGGGGAACGATAGACAAGTACATTGGAGACTCCATCATGGCGTTCTGGGGAGCACCGATTGAGATGGACGTAAAGCTGCACGCCACGTTGGCCTGCCGCGCCGCCCTGACCTGCCAGATGCAGGGATTCAACCTGTCCAACGCCTGGATACGTGAAGGCAAGCCCAAGTTCCGCACGAGGTTCGGAATCCACACGGGCGAGGTCGTCGTAGGAAACATGGGCTCCGATGAAAGGATCAACTACACGGTTCTTGGCGACAACGTGAACCTTGCCAGCCGTCTGGAGGGAATAAACAAGTACTACGGAACCGAGATCATCATCAGCGCCGTTACGCATGACCTGGTGCGGGACGACTTTGAGTTCCGCATGCTGGACAAGATTACGGTCAAAGGCAAGACCCAGCCCCTCTACATCTATGAGCTGTTGGCCGAAAAGGGCAAGTTGGATCAGAATATCCTCAAGGTGTACCGTGGCTATGAAAAGGGACTCAAGTACTACTTTGATGGCGACTGGGACAACTGCATCAAGTATATGTCCGCCGTCATCCGCCGTTTGAACGACAAGGCCGCTGAGGTCATAAAGGAGCGTGCGGAAGGATTCAAGGTGAATCCGCCGGAAAATTGGAAGGGTGTGTATGCATTCGACAAGAAATAGGAAAGCAATCGGCATAGTGGGGGGCATGGGCCCCTACGCCGGGATGGACCTGGAGCGCAAGGTCTTTGACTGCGTGAATGCGAAGAACGACCAGGACTATCCCGACGTGTTCATGATTTCTGCCTCGCGTCTGATTCCGGACCGTACCTACTATATCCTGCACCCCGACTCGGAGAATCCATGCACGGGTATAGAGTACGTGATCCAGAGGCTTGCCGAAATCGGGGCGACCCACATAGCCATCCCCTGCAACACGGCCCATTCTCCCATCATCATGAACCAGGTGCGGCGCTTCATCGAGATCAATGGCCTGGACGTGGTGCTGATGAACATCGTTGAGGAGACCTACAAGTGGGTGAAGGAGAACGTCAAGAACAGAAAGGTCGTCCTGTATGCGACGCAGGGAACCTACCATTCGGGGGTGTACCACAAGTTCTTTGATCCCGACGGCGAGTATCAGATTGTGGAACCTGAAGAGGAGGACCGTAAGCTCATTTGGGAAGCCATCTACAGCAGGGAATATGGAATCAAGGCTTTTTCCAATCCAATACAGGAACAGGCCGTCGAAAACTTCCGCATTGTCACTGAAAAGATGGTTGCCCAAGGCTACGATACCTACATCATGGGCTGTACCGAAATCCCCCTCGCCATGGGCCGCCTGCGCTTGCCCATAACGAAAATCGACCCGGCCAAGATCCTGGCCCGCGCCCTCATCAAGGAAGTCTGCCCCGACAAGCTCAAGGACTAGGGAATGCATCCCGTCAGAACAGGCAGGCCTCCAGCATCTCCTTCTTGCGCAGGGCGGAAATCCAGCTTTCAGGGATGGACGAGTAGCCGTACATAATGCCCGCAAGGCCACCCGCCACGGCCCCTACGGTGTCGGCATCACCACCGAGGTTCACCGCCTTTTCTACCGCACCCCTGAAGTCCCCGGTGGTCAGAAGGCACCAGAGGGCAGCTTCAAGCGTGTCTACGACAAAACCGGACGACCGTATGCTGTCGCGCGTCCGCTCCTGTAGGGAAGCGAGCGGGGCAAAGACCTTTGAGACCCCTGTCGTGTTTTCCCTGACCGCATCCTGCATGCTTTTTCCTTTTAGTAAACTCCGGGCGATGTGAATGTAGATGCGGCATGCCTCGCAGGATATGGCGTGCGCATGGGTAATGGCCGACACCGCATCAATCATGCCGTCGTCGGCCCCCTCTACGAAGGCCATGGGGATGATGCGCATGAGCGAGCCGTTCCCGTTGGAATGGTAGTCGTCCCGTCCTTTTCCTTCTTTTATAGCCCGGTAGCAGGTGTTGCCCACGTCAAAGGCCCTGCCGTCCTGCGTGTACCTGCCCGCGAGCAGCCACTGGGTAAACTTGCCCCGGATGTCCTGCACGTCCACGCGTCCCAGCTCCCGTATGCTGTCGCACAGGGCGAGCGTCATGCTGGTGTCGTCCGTCCAGGTACCGGGCTCCTTTTCAAATGAAAATGTCCTGCAGTAAAGCATCTCCGACACAGGGGGAAAGCTTCCCCGCTCCCTGAACTGCACCGGCGATCCGAGCGCGTCGCCCACCGCGACACCATAAACAGCATCTCGTAACGTAGCCATATCTACCTCCGTTAGAATTCTTTATAGGAACAGTATACAACTGTTTAATGCGCAGAAGTCGCCTTTTGGGCGACTTAAAAAAATATATGAAGGCAGGCATTGCCTGTCAAGGTTAATATGCCCTATACTAGTTCAATGACAGACGAAAACAATTCCTCCCGCCCCTTTTACAGCGGGGGGCTGCATTTCATGTGCAACCAGTGCGAGGGCGAGTCCCGCTGCTGCAGGGGGAGGCCGGGCGTGGTCCAGCTGGGACAGGACGACCTGTCCAGGCTTTCCCGCGCCGAGGGCCTTACGGAAGAGCAGTTCATCCAGGCATTCTGCCGGTGGATTCCTGAAGGAAACGGATGGGAATTCCTTTCGCTTCGGGAGCTTTCCAATTACGACTGCGTGCTGTGGGGGAAGTCGGGCTGTACCCTGTATGAGGCCCGTCCTGCCCAATGCAAGACCTATCCCTTTTGGCCGTTCGTAGTGGAGGACGGAAAATCCTGGGAGGCCGAGGCGAAGGATTGCCCCGGAATAGGACTGGGTCCCCTCCATTCCAAGGAGGAGATAGAGGAGAATATCCGCGAGTATGGGCGGGAAGAGCGGATACGGCGCCGATGCCGCGACCCCTATGGGTTCGGCTAGCGGATGCAGAGGGGGGCGAGTTTGGCCGTGTAGGCACGGTATTCGGCCAGCAGCCCGGGCGTGTCGGTCCGTATGGAGGTGATGGCTCCTTCATCCCCTTCGCCCCGAGCCTTGTTGCCCAAGGCCTCCAGCGCGGCCGCTTTTTCACTGAGCCCGCTTGCCCCGATAAGCCTGGCGCTGCTTTTAAGCGAATGTACCTGCACCGTATAGTCCTGCCAGTTGCCAGAAGTGGCGAACGCTTCGATGTCGCCGGCCCTCTTGCCGATCGATTCATGGAATACCTTTACGACATCTATGAACACGTCCTCGTTGCCGCAGTTCATCATCGCTGCTGAAACGTCTATGCCGAACAGCTTCTGGAAAAGGGCTTGTGTGGACTGTGCCTGCATCTGGGTCAGTGCGTCGGCCATGTCGGACTGCAGGTCGGCGTTTTCTTGGGATGCATCGTTTGCCCGAGGGGCATCGCCTGCCTGCGGAGCCGATCCAGTAACTTGCCAGCCTGCATCCCCCTCATGGAGGACAAGCTGCTGGGGAAGGCTGCGGGAGAGCATCTGCTCCAGCAGCTTGGGGTCAACGGGCTTTGAAAGGTAGTCGTCAAAGCCTGCGTTGATGTATTCCTTCCGTACGTCCCCCGTTACGTTTGCCGTCAGTGCGATGCAGGTCGTATGCTGGTTTATGCTTTCACCGTCCGCGCGGAGCCGGGCCAGCATCTCCGGGCCGTCCATCTTGGGCATGCGGTGGTCAATGAAGATGACGTCGTATTTCCGTGCCTTTGCCATTTCCAGTGCTGCCGGTCCGCTTTCCGCGGTGTCGATCTGTATGCGCGTCTGCTTCAGCAGCCCCTTCATGACGGTCAGATTTACGGGGGTGTCGTCTACGACGAGGATGGCCGCATCCGGGGCCTGGAAGCTTTCCGTGTAGGCCTTGAGCTTTTCAAGTTCCTTCTTCCGTGTCTCCGTATAGTTGCCAATCGGCTCCCAGTCCCGTACCTTCTGGGCTACGGTGAACGAGAACGTGCTGCCCTTGCCGTAGACGCTCTTGACGTCCAGCTGCGTTCCCATTGCGGCCAGCAGCTTCTTGACGATGCTCATTCCCAGGCCCGTGCCTTCAATGGCCCTGTTCCTTCCTTCTTCAATGCGTTCAAAGGGGCTGAACAGCTTTGCTATATCCTCTTCCTTTATGCCGATTCCCGTATCCGTGACGGAAAAGCGGAGTCCGCAGCTCGTTTCATCTATCCTGCCTGCCTCGATGCTGAGGGTGACGGAACCTTCCGGCGTGTACTTGACGGCGTTCGTGAGGATGTTCAGGGCACATTGCTTGACTCGTGTTTCGTCTCCATGCAGCAGGTGGGGCATGTCTTCCGCGATGTCCACGATGAATTCCAGCCCCTTTGCTTCGGCGCGCGATGCGGTCATGTTCACCAGGTCGCTTATGAGGCTGCTGAGGTCGTAGTCTTCGGGAAGGATTTCCATCTTGCCCGATTCGATTTTTGAAAAGTCCAGTATGTCGTTTATAACGGAAAGCAGCATCTTGCCGCTGGACTGGATGTCGGCTGCGTAGCCCTTGATCTGCTTCTCGCCGCTTTCGCGCAGGATCATTTCGTCAAGGCCGAGCACGGCGTTGATCGGCGAGCGTATTTCATGGCTCATGTTGGAAAGGAATTCGCCCTTTGCCTGGTTTGCCTTGTCCGCAATCTGCTTCTGTTCCTTCAGTTCGGCGATATAGCGGTAGTGCGAGCTTTCGTCCGTAAACAGGTAGACTTTTCCCGCCACGCCCTTTTTGTTCTTCAGTTCTTCCTCTTTGATGGAGAAGGTTTCCTCCCCGCTGTTCAGGGGGCTGTTTTCTGAAATCAGCTTTTTCATGGCCCGCACCGCGGTGTCGGGGGCTGGGGAAAGTACCTGGAGCAGCTTGCGCCCCTTGCTGTTGCAGGTTATCACCCTGTCGTCCACGCTCGTCACGACGATGCCTTCCGAAATGTTCTCCATGACGAAGTCCCGTGCAAGTTCCCGTGAGTCGAGCAGGTCGTGGAAGAAGATTGCGATGAAAATCAGTATCGAGCTTATGGTGAAGCCGAGGGAGTTCATGTCCAAGAAAGGGATCTTCTTGGATATCTGCAGGAGGCAGAATACGCTGTCGCTCAGGACGGCCAGCAGTATGAGGAACAGCTGCTTTTTCCTGCGCCGTTCTTTCTGGCTGACCATGGTGCGGAGGATCATGACCAGGCCCACAAGCATGTACAGGCAGGTGATGGCGTTGAACAGGGCGTGGAAGGGGCCATTGTGGAAAATCAGGTGGGGAAAGATTCCCTGTTCCTCGAAGGAGAACGATGTGTAGTACAGTCCGTTGTGCCGCATCGTCAGGACCGAGAAGTAGGTGGTGAGGTGGAAGAACGCAAAGACTGTAGATATGCCGCTGTAGGTCTTGCCCCTGCACAGCTGGAAGATGAACATCATCAGGGCGAACCCTGTCCAGGCTCTGCCGAGGTATGCGAACTGCCAGCTGAGGAGAGACTCTCCTTCCGTCTTGGAAAGCATGTAGGAAAGGTAGCCTACGTTGTTTATGAGTACGGTCGTGCAGTAGAAGAAAAGCCAATTGTGCGCGGGCTGGGACCACTTTTTCGTGATGTACATGCACTCCAGCAGCATGAGGACTATGCTAAAGCACTGGATGCCCAGCAGAATGTCATACAACGGCATATTAATAATTGTACAGCACTATCGAAGCTTTCGTCAACAGCTTGCATTGGGGAAGCGTTTTACGCTGTTCAATGCGCAGCAGGCCCGGCTGCATGGTGCGTGAACCCCTCCTTTTCATACGTGGGCATTTGTGATATACTGGTGGGAAATGACCTTTCTTTTTCTTTCCTGGAGGGACATACGGAACCCTAGGAGCGGCGGGGCGGAAGTCTATACCCATGAACTCATC
>JAILON010000026.1 GCA_024690865.1 Treponema sp.
TGTTCGCACGCTTTCTTGACACCGATGTCGTCCGAGAGCTTCAATGCCTCGTCCTTGAAACTTTGATCGTAGCTTTTCATTGCCATTCCCCTTGTTTTTTCGGCAATTTAGGCACTGCACTTTTATTGTATCACTCCAAAAAAGACAATTGAGTGCCTGGGGAGTACAGTATCTTGAATCAACGGGTAACAATGAAAGGCTACAGGGTAGGGTAGCGACTTCTGAAATCAATGTTTATGATGTTACAAAATATGAGGGTGCTTTATGGAGCCATATATGGTTCTACTTTTCTCCTGATGATTTGTTGGTTGCTGTACAGTTTAACGGACACAACGAACAGGCTACTTTGAATGCATTCAATAAAATGACAAGCGCATACCCTGTTCGTACGCAAAAGAGTATTTGGCCTGCGATAGGATCGGAAGATGTACTTATAAAAAATGGCAAAAACGCGAATGAATTTGTTGAACGAAAGATACTAAGTCATTTTAATGATGAAATTTTCATTAATTATTATTTTTAGGCTTGCAATGCAGAACAACTTATAACCGAAGGTATATTTGTTATAGAACGAGAGGAGTTTTGATTATGCCAAAGTGTAAGATTTGCGGAGCGAGACTGGCGGAAGGGACCGCCATCTGCCCCACGTGTGGGGCAAACGTAGCGGGCAATCCAAGGGGCGGAATAAGCGGCGGGACTGCAAGCTCCAGAGCCAGTTCGGGAATGCCCGCCACCCCCGCCACGTCCACCACGGTAACGCGGAGCACCTGTCCCCACTGCGGTGCAGAAATCATCGGCGAGCACCGCTTCTGCGACAAGTGCGGGAGGAACCTCAAGGAAGCCCCCGAGAAAAAGCAGTCCGCACCCGTAGTGCAGGAGCAGTCCGCTCCTGCTTACGTGAATACTGTGCAAACGAACTCCGACTTCAGCTCCGTCCCAGAGACGAAACAGGAGGAAAGCAAATCCTCGTCTGCAAGCAACGACATTGACGTGCTGATGGTGAACGGAAATGACGCAAAAACTATAAAGGACTACAGGACGGCGTTCTGTTACTTTAAACTCGCCGCCGAACAAGGCAATGCAGATGCAAACTACGAAGTCGGAGATATGTACCGTTTGGGACGCGGTGTAATGAAAAACGAATACATAGGTAAGACATACTATCGACAAGCAGAAAAAGCATATTACGCACGTGCAGCACAGGGAGATACGAATGCCCTACACAATCTTGGAGAGATGTATTTTCTTGGTTTTGGTGTAGAAATTGATAAGCAAAAGGCAAACAGCTATTTCTTGCAAGAAGCACAAATACATTATGCACATGCTCTTCAAGGGGATGCAAAGGCGTTAGTCCAATTAGGATTTATGTATAAATATGGAGCAGGTGTCGAGAAAGACGAACTAAAGGCAAATACTTATTTCCAGCAATCGTTACAAGCATGGTACGAATCTGCTTCTAAAGGGGATGCAGATGCAATGTTACAATTAGGATATACATATCTTAATGGTTCTGACGGGGTAGGAGCGGACATACAAAAAGCAAGCACCTATTTCCAGCAAGCGATAAAAGCGTATGAACGTGCAGCTGAACAGGGAGACACACATGCTCAGAACGTACTTGGTGACAGTTACCTCGTTGGGGGAGGCGTAGAGAAGGACATACAGAAAGCCTTTTACTACTACTCACGAACAGCTAAAGATGATGCTTTTGCTTTCTATAAACTTGGAAACATGTATCTTGATGGCATAGGTGTAGAAAAGGATGAACAAAAAGCGGAGGAGTATTATACTCGTGCAGCCGATCAGGGAAACACAACTATTTTGAAAATTCTTGGAGATGTTCAACAAGATAAAGGAGCTGACTATTACTATCACAGTGATGATAAAGAAAAATCAAGGAGCTGTTACTTGAAAGCCATGAGATATTATGAACGTGCCGCAAATCTGGGGGATGCAGATGCAGAATACAGAATTGGGCTCATGTATAACAATGGGAACGGCGTAAAAAGCGACTCCCAGAAAGCACTGGAATACTTTACTCGAGCAGCGGAGAAAGGACATCCACAGGCTCAGGAAGCCGTAAAAAAACAAATGGAATGGATTCATGCGAAGAACGGAGGAGTGTTTTCTACCCTCAAATATTTAGTGAAAGATGCTGGAGAAACGATAAAATTTTTGAAAGAAAATTGAAAGAGAACCGCAATAACGAGAGCATATATATAAGGAGTTATGATTATGGCAAAATGCAAAATTTGTGGGGGCAGAATCGCCGACGGGGCAGCGAAATGCCCTACCTGCGGTACCCCGGTGGGTTCGACTGCGGAAAGCCTGCAGCCTAAGCCACAGGCACGGCAAACCCCGCCCGCACAGCAGCAGGTTCCGCCTGCACAGCAACAGACCCCGCCCACATACGGCGGGACGACGGGCTATTCATCTCAGGCACAGGCCGCGCCGCAGCCTCCGGTACAGCCTGTCCAGCAGACGGTAACGGTGCAGATCCCCCCGCCACCAGTCTCGCCCCAGACAAGCCAGTATGCGACAAGCGGAGATGCGACGGAAAATGAGCTGATTAATGCGTACATCACGGGCAACGCAGGAGGCATTCCAACCACTACCCACGCCCTTGAACACTACAGGGATGCATTCCGAGGGCCAATCAGCTGGAACTGGGCGACGGCGTTTACCTCTTGGTTAAACCTCTTTTACCGCCGCTGCTGGGGATGGGCACTGCTGACATGTCTCATCTCTGGTCTTTGTACGCTTATTCCTGGTGGTCCCATCGTGGGGTATGTCGTATTTTTCATCATCATGGGACTTGCGGGCGACCGCATCATATACTCCCGCTACAATCGGACGATACAGAAGGCTCGCTCGCTGTACCCCGGCAACAAGAGTATCCAGCTTTCCTACGTGGCGACGCAGGGAGGAACGAGGACGGCCCTCGTCATCACGCTCTCCGTACTTAGCCTGATATTTGCAATCATAGGCATCCTTACATATGGGACTCTGTTCCTGTACCAGCTCGGCAGCTTTATGGAGAAATTCGGATGGCCAAACTAAAAGAAGGCATCACCATCCTTACGACGGACGGCGAGCAGGTAACGGTCGGGAACGAGCTGGGCGAAGGCGGACAGGGCATCGTGTACCAGGTCCAGTTCCGCGGCAAGCCGCACGCGCTCAAATGGTACGCCCACGGCTGCGGAGCGAACAGCGAGAAGTTCTGGCGCAATGTGCGCGACAACGTGAAGAAGGGCAGCCCCGCCCCCATGTTCCTGTGGCCGCTCGCGCTTACGGACATGGACGCGGACGGCTGCTTCGGCTACGTGATGGGCCTGCGCCCGGCGGAATACAAGGACTTTGACCTCTTCCTGCTCAACAGGGTGCAGTTCTCATCGTTCGCCGCAATCATCCGCGCGGCCATGCAGATAACGGCGGGCTTCCGCCGCCTGCACAACATGGGCCTGAGCTATCAGGATCTGAACGACGGCAACTTCTTCGTCAACCCGGCGACGGGCGAAGTCCTCATCTGCGACAACGACAACGTCGCGGCCCACGGCAGCAACTTAGGGATTCAGGGCAAGCCCAAGTACATGGCCCCGGAGGTGGTCTCGCTTGCAAAGCTGCCGGACACCTACTCCGACCGCTTCTCGCTTGCGGTCATCCTCTTCCTCCTGCTCTTCCGCGACCATCCGCTCGCGGGCAGGGCTGACAACCCGAACGCCAACCCGGAGCAGAACGAGATGAACCTCTACTGCAAGAAGCCGGTGTTCATCTTTGACCCCAGGGATGAAAGCAACCGCCCGGACCCGGCGGTGCACCGCAACGCCCTCCTCTTCTGGCCCCTGTACCCCTCGGGGATACGCAGGCTTTTCATCCGCGCATTCTCCAAGCCCCTGATGGACAGCACGGGCGGGCCGGAGCGGCAGAACCGCGTGACCGAGAAGGAGTGGCTCAAGGAGCTTTCCGTCCTGCGCGAGCAGCTGGTCCGCTGCCCGTCATGTGGCGAGAAGACATTCTTTGACCCGGAGGACGAGGAGCACGAGTGCATCAACTGCGGGGGCAAGTTCGCATCCCCTCCCGTCCTGAAGGTCGCGGGAAGGGTCATCCCCCTGCAGCCGGGGCGGAAGCTGCTCGCATACGAGCTGGAGCAGAACGCCGAGCCGGACGTGGGCAACCTGGACACGGCGGCGGCGGGAATCGTACAGAACAAGAACAATCCCTCGGTATGGGGGCTCCGCAATATGACGCAGCGCACCTGGCACAAGATAACGCCATCCGGCAAGGACGAGCTGGTCCCGCCGGGCAGCGTCGTCCCGGTGGCACGGGGGCTCAAGATAGACTTCGCCGCCGACAAGACGACCGGGGTCATCGAGTAAAAACAACAGGATGCAACAGGTGGCCTCGGGCTGCCGGAGATTTTATTTTACAGGAGTTTTTTATGGCTGGCATACTTTCACAGGTGACGGAGATTCCGCGCAAGACAATGGTGATGTTTTTCCTCTTGGACACGTCCGGCAGCATGGAGGGCGACAAGATAGCCTCGCTCAACGACGCGATGCGCGAGACACTGCCCGACCTGCGGGACATCTCGGACCGCAACGCGGATGCGATCATCAAGCTCGCGGTGCTGGACTTCGCGATGGGAACGGAATGGGTCACGCCGGTCCCGCAGGAGCTTTCGAGCTTCCGCTGGCAGGACCTGGAGGCGGGCGGCTGCACGGACCTGGGCGAGGCCTGCCGGCAGCTGGACGAGAAGCTGAACACCTCGCAGTTCCTGCAGGACAAGGTGGGCAACTACGCCCCGGTCATCATCCTTTTGAGCGACGGGGAGCCGACGGACGACTTTGACGGCGGCCTTGCCCAGCTCAAGCAGAACAAGTGGTTCAATGCTGCGGTCAAGATTGCGCTCGCGGTCGGCTCGGACGCGAACCCGGACACGCTCGCCAAGTTCACGGGCAACCGGGAGCTGGTCATCCCGATTATGGGCAAGGCGATGATGAAGCGGCTCATCCGCTTTGTCTCCGTCACCTCGTCCAAAATCGGCAGCCAGAAGGCGGGCGGCAGCAAGCAGGAGCAGCTGGTGGAGCAGGTCAAGCAGGAGATGCAGGAGCTTGACCCGGAGCAGGACATCAGCGAGGGCTGGTGATGGCGGCAGAGCTTTTCCCCTTCTACCTCAGCGTGCAGGGGGCGGCCCACGAGCGGCGCGAGAAGGATGCGGAGAACGCCGCCGCCGGGCGCAAGTTCCCCTGCCAGGACCGGTCATTCGCGGAGAAGTGCGAGCTTGCGGGCAAGCGCGGCGGCTCCTGCTACGTCAGCTGCGTATGCGACGGGCACGGCGGGGCGGCCTATTTCCGGAGCGGCACCGGGGCGGCCCTCGCGGTGGAATCCATCCGTACCTGCGTGGCGGCATCCGCAGCCCCGCTCCTCCGCCTCATCGCCTCATCCCCGTCACAGGCAAAGGCTGCCCTGCAGGACCTTACCCGCGCGATTTTGCAGGACTGGTGCAGGCGGGTGGACGCAGATCTGGAAATATGCCCCATAACGGAAAAGGAATGGGCATTTCTGGATCAGGATGACCCAGCTGCGGCAGACCGCTACCGCAAGGGTGAGGACTTACGCTCCATTTACGGGACGACCGCCCTCGCATGCGCCTGTGGCGGCGGGGCCTGGTTCGCCCTGCAAATCGGCGACGGCGACATCGTCTTGCACACGGAAAAGAAGGGCTTCTGTAAGCCCGTACCGGAGGACGAGCGGCTCTTTTTGAACCAGACGACCTCGCTCTGCGACGCGGATGCGGAAAACGAGTTCCGCACGGCATACGGCAGGGAGGAGCCGGATGCAATCCTCTGCTCCTCGGACGGTATCGCAAACAGCTTCGCCGGGGACAAGGGCCTGTTCGAGTTCTACGGCAAGCTGCTCTGGCTCTTCCGCGACTGGGACGGGGCAGACGAAGAGGAGGACGGCGGCAAGTCGCCTGCAAAGGCGGAGACGACGGACGGTACGGCGGCAGCAGGCGGCAAGGCGGCGGCGGGAAAGGCCGCCCCGGACACGGCTGCCGACAGCGCGACGGGCATCGCCGCCATCATGGGGCGGCTGGGGAAGAGCCTGTCACGGAGCGCATCCCTGCCGGACGTGCAGGCACGATTCTACGCGGCTCTGGAAGAGCTCAAGGCATCCCTGCCCGACATCGGGCGGCGAGGCAGCGGGGACGACCTGAGCCTTGCGGGCTACATCGGAATCGACCCGGTAAAAGTGCGCGAGCACATCAAGTGCCGGGAGCTTATCCCGCAGGGCAAGGCCGCATACGAGGCAGGCAGGACGGAAAAGGCCGAGGACTGCTTCAGGAAGGCCGCGGAGAACGGCTACCCCAAGGGCTGGTATATGCTCGGCTGCCTGTACCGGGACGAAGGCTGGCGGGACGACGCGCTCGACGCGCTGGAAAAGGCAGTCTCGCAGGGGGTGCAGGAGGCCGCAGAACCGCTCGCCCTGCTGCTCTACGACGCTGCCCATGCCCGGCAGGAGCTGGGCGACCACCAGGCGGCGTTCGCATCCTTTACCCGCTCGGCAGAGCTGGGCAACAGGGAGTCCCAGTACGCGCTCGGCATGTACTACGGCAGCCCCCAGAGCTACCCCGGCTGTAACGTCCGACAGAACTTCGCACGCGCGGTGGAATGGACGCTGAGCGCGGCACGGCAGGGCCACCCCGACGCGGAGTGCAAGATGGGCAAGTGCTACCGTGACGGCAGGGGCGTACAGAAAGACGAGCAGCAGGCCCTGGAATGGTACCAGAAGGCCGCCGCCCACGGCAGCAAGGAGGCGAAGGAGTATCTGGAGCAGGCGCAGGCAGCCGCACCGCAACCGGCGGGGAAGTAGCCGCACGGGGGCTTCATGGGGACCCTGACCGAGGATGCGGACGGCGGGGGCCCCTCCCCGGCAGCGGGTGTCTGCGCTCACAAAGGCCGCAAACGTGCTTGGAAAGAAGCTTGTCCTCCGTATAGTATAATCCATCTCCGCAGTCACCCCGGCGGCAGCTGTATCTCCGCAAACCTTCTGTCCTTCGTCAGCTCCGCCAGCAGCTGCAGGACTTCATGCACGTGCCGTATCGTCTCCCGCGACGGCTCGAAGCTCTTGACCCGCCGTTTACTTTACGAACTGTTCTATCTTGCACTCGTGGGTCTTGCTCGCCTCGTCGTAGTTCACGCCGACAAAGAGCAGGTCGCCCGAGTAGGCCGACAGGGAATCGAAGTAGCGTTTCTCCCGTATCTGCGCAATCGCGCTCTCCGTGGAGCCGTTCCGCTTGAGTTCGATTATCATCGCCGGGTGATTCGGCACGAAGGGGATGAACACGACATCGGCGAAGCCCTTCCCGGTCGTCATCTCTTTTATAATTGTGTACTTGTTCAGCGCGTAGATGAACGAGAGGTATATCGCCGACTGAAGCGCGTCCTCATTGTTGTAGCTCCTGTTGCTCGTCACGTGGATGTGGCTCTCGTCGAGCGACTTGGCGACCGCATCCGCGTTCAGCCGCAGGGTCTCCGCGAGAAGCTCTTTGGAGGCCTTGATGATTCTGTCCGTCACCTTGTACTCCGAGACGACAGACACGGCCCGCTTCCATTCTTGCTGAACTTCCTTGTTGGGGATGCGGCAGGTTCCTTCCTCTTCATCGTACGAAAGATATCCTAAGTGAATGAGGTAGGTGAAGACATCATCCTTGCCGTGGAATTCGGTCATCGTGTTCATATACATGCCCGTGTCAACGTCCACGCTTTCGCCCGCGAGCATACGGACAACGTCGTCCTTGGTGCCGTCAAAGTTCGCCCGTATCCGGTCGGAGATGACCGCGTATGTCGAGGTCTTGCTCCAGAAGTTGTCGAAGCTCTTCTTCTGGATGCACTTA
>JAILON010000028.1 GCA_024690865.1 Treponema sp.
TGTTCGCACGCTTTCTTGACACCGATGTCGTCCGAGAGCTTCAATGCCTCGTCCTTGAAACTTTGATCGTAGCTTTTCATTGCCATTCCCCTTGTTTTTTCGGCAATTTAGGCACTGCACTTTTATTGTATCACTCCAAAATTATTGCGAAACAAAGAGGATTGCAGATATTTTATCTGAGAAATATTCAAAATAGAGGAATACGTATATATCATCACTTTTCACCAACGAAGATCTAACAAACTTCGAAATAAACAACAATGACAACACACCCGTAACCGTACTTGGCAAAACATTTGCAAATGATGATGAACGCCGCGAATATTTCCGCGATGAGCTTCGTAAAAAGTTGCCAGAACTCAAAAACTGGAAGGCTACCCAATAGGTGAAGATGACGGTATCATAAATCTTTCTGGCTCACCATATTACACAGCTTGCCCGAATCTATGGTTTAATGATTTTGTAGCTGAATAGAAAAAAGAAAAGGAAACGACTGAACTCAAGAAACTTCGCAGAGATGATTTTGAAGTAAAAGCCCCGTATGCAAGCGATGTCAGCGAAGGAAAAATCCTATTTACAACGCTCTCTCTTATCATACAAAAGAGCCATGCCCTGCGATTATGCGCTGCATTCTGCATGCTTAAATAAACTGATAAACGAAAATGGTTTGAATGGCGTTTTGTTTCCGTGTTCACCCAAAAAGTCATTGATGTGTAATGTTTTTTTGCATGCAGAATATAAATCTCTTGATCAAAGAACTTGTCTCTCTCCCAACAGAAACAGAGTGGCTTGAACTTAAGTATTGAGTATTCTAGTTTTCATATTGAAAACATCTATAAAGATAAGGAGCTTCCTAAAGAGTCAACTCACAAGGATTTCTTGTTAGTTCAAAAAGAAGGAAGCCGGAATGTAATAAATACATCGATAGTGGCGAGAAGTCCTTTTGAGAAGTTAAAGGAAATATATACCTGCATGGGCATGATTCTTATTTGCTTGTCATTTGCTTGTCATTTGCTTGTCATTTGCGTGCGAGGTGATGATTTGAAGTGAAAAATAGCATTCTAGCGTTGTTTTTGCGTTATTTTGTCGAAAAATAACACTAGATATGGATAAGGTGTTGCTGTTTTAAGTTGATGGTAAGTTGATTCTTATTTGCTTGCCATTTGCTCATAATGGGAGTGAATGGCGTAGAAGGGGATAAAAACTGGTGAGAAAACTACGGAAAAACACAAAATCCCAAGGAAAATTGTTCGTATCGGGTCCAGACAAAGGCGGTCGCTGGGAAGTTGTTGAAAAGGGAGGATGAACATGGCAAAACTTATTCTGTGTGATTTGGACGGGACGCTGCTCAGGTCGGACAAGACCATCTCCGGTAAGTCTGCCGAGGCATTGGAGCGGTGCCGGGCGAAGGGAATGCTTGTCGGCTTTTCCACTTCGCGCGGGCGGGCTAACATTGTCCCCTGGGAAGCCCAGATACAGCCTGATGTCCTTATCTGCAACGGCGGGGCGAGCGTCTTTTACAGGGGCGAACTGATTTACACCAAGACTTTTTCGCTCGCTGAGACCCGTGCCATGCTGTCGGCGGCATACGATGCGTGCGGGGACCGCTGCGAGATGACCTTGGACACGGTGGACAAAATCTTCTGGAACAGGAAGGAAGATAAGAGTACGGTCTATTCGAACAACGCGATTTACGATGATTTCAGGGATTTCCATGAAAGCGCGATGAAAATCTGCGTGCAGACCGACGACAGGGACAAGGCCCATGAAATTGCTTCGGCAGTTCCGGGCTGTGACATGCTGCCTTTCTCCGATATCCCCTGGTACAAGTTTTCGGCGGCCGCAGCGACGAAGGAGGTCGCGATACAGTTCCTGTGCGATTATCTGGGGCTTGAGCCTTCCTGCCTGCTGGCGTTCGGGGATGACCACAACGACATCGGGATGCTTCGCTTCTGCGGGACTGGTGTCGCCATGGGGAATGCGATTCCCGAAGTAAAAGCCGCCGCCGATGCCGTGACCAAAACGAACGACGAGGACGGCGTGGCCTGTTATATTGAATCGCAGTTGTAGGGCTGGGGCGAAGGGGCTTATCCTTACTGGCAGCTGATGAACGTCAGCTCGTGCTTGTTGTAGTTCAGGTGCAGGACCCGGCTGTGCGGGGCTTTACCGTGATATCATGTACGGCCTTGGTCCTCTGCCAATTTGACATATTCACCAATCTTACAGGCCAGAAAAAGCGGCAGGTTTATGAGTGTGTATGAATTTCTACCTATCGGAGTGACGGCTTTTTCTACCGAATACTCTCCGGAATAAAGCCGCACGGCAAGCTTTGTTCCCGTCTGGTCGATGTATGAGTGAAGGGACCGCAGGGTTCCTGTCTTGCCGGACTTTACCTCTACCGGGATGATTTTTGAATTCTCGACAAGGATAAAATCCAGTTCCGCATTGGAGCGGGCTTCCTCCCTCACCCAGAAGAGAGGTGCCTTCATCTCGTAAAAAGTTGAAGCAAGAAGTTCCTGGCCTGTAATCTGAGCTGCAATCATACCGTTGTACATCGTGTCGATTGGTTCTTCCGTAAGATATGCTCCCTGAATGCCAGAAGAAAAGTTCACAAGGCCTGTATCCAAAAACTGAAGCCGAGGCTTGCGTTTTGTGTCTGTCTGAAGTGGCAGCTGCAAACCGGTCGTTGGATAGCGCAGGAAAATCAGCATCGCCTTCTGCAGTGTGCGAAGTGCTTCCCCGGCATCCCGCGAACGGTAGCTTGTGTTTGCGAAACGCTCAAAAGTAATCCGTTTGCCGGCTTCTCTTGGAGCGGCTTCGATGAACTGAGTCAGGATTTTCTCTTCTGTCTTGTTGGAAGCATATTTTGCAACATCATCAATATAGGATGTAAAAAGATTCCTGTAAACGGCAGAAACTTTTGTAATATCTCTGGTCTCAATAAATTTTGCCACAGCCTCGGGCATGCCGCCGACAAGACTGTATGTCTTGTAAAGCTTGGCCAACGTCGGAACCGCCCAATTCTGGACAGGAACTTCTTCCAGGAGCGAAAGTGCCTGTGCCTCGCCGGAAGCCATGAGGAATTCCTTGAAAGTCATTGGAAAAAGGTACATGTATTCCACGCGACCGACAGGAAAACTTATCTTATGTTTGTCCATCATTATTTCCAGGAGTGAGCCTGCGCTGATTACGTAAAGCTCCGGCATTTCTTCATAGAAATATCTGAGCAAAGCTACCGCCTGCGGTGAATTCTGAATCTCATCCAAAAAAAGAAGGGTTTTTCCTTTTGTTTCTATCTTTTTCTAAAGGCAAATTTTTTGAAACGTAATTTTAGGGTCTAACTCGTCTGTAAAAAAAGCCCTGTCACCGCTTTTCTCAAGATTCAGCTGAATGAATGTATCAAACTTTTTCCCAAAGTCCTTAATGGCCGTAGTTTTCCCCACCTGACGTGCGCCACGGATGACCAAAGGCTTATGCTCCTTTGTGTTCTTCCATTCTTCAAGCCCCTTGAAAATGTTTCTCTGAAATGCCATAAGCCCGCCTTTTGTAACAGATTCAGGGCAATTTTACACATATTGTGTAACAGAATCAAGGCAATTTTGCTCGCTTTTTGTAATAAAATCGGGGCAATTTTTGATGCGGAAGCCTCGAAAAAAGCGCTTTTGCTCCGAAGCCTGCCTTACTGGCAGCTGATGAACGTCAGCTCGTGCTTGTTGTAGTTCAGGTGCAGGACCCGGCTGTGCGGGATGGCGGCGAAGCGGGAGACCTGCTCCCAGTCTATGTCTCCCTGCATCTTTATCGTGCAGATCATGTTCCGTGTCATGCCGCTTGCAAGCCACTTTTCCACCCAGCCCAGAAGGCGCTCGGGATAGCATATCACGTCGGAGAAGACCCAGTCGAATTTCCCCAGCTCCTCGGGTGGCAGGGTGAAGGCGTCGTGCTTCATGAACTGGACCTGGGGGTGCGCCATGAGCCGCCCGTCCAATTCCGCCCTGTCCACCGCGAATACCTCTGCCCCCAGCTGGGTCAGCACCCAGGTCCAGCCCCCGGGACAGGCTCCCGCGTCAAAGCAGCGCGAGCCCGGGCTCGGCAGGGAAACGCCAAAGCTGAATGCCGCCTCGCAGAGTGCTTCCTGAATCTTGAGGTAGGCGCGGCTGGGCGGGTTTTCGTGGTCTTCCTTGAATGCGAGCGTACCGGCGGGCAGGGGGCTGCTCGTCTGGGCGGAAGCCAGCATCGTGTTTTCCCCGGTCAGTGTGTACAGGCCGATGGGTGATGACGGAATGGAGAAGGGAAAGGATTTTTCCTTGAGGTTCACGTGGGGCAACTTGTCCTGTATGAGCGAGGTCCGCCTGAAAAGCGTATGGCTGTAGGGCGCCCACGACCGCTGCAGGCTGCGCAATGCGTCGGAAGCATCCTTCACCGAGTCGAACGTGATGAGCAGGGGCTTGTCCATGCGGACCCGGCACCAGTAGGGGAGGGGGAGTCCTTCCGGGAGGGCTTCCGGGCTGATGGCGATGAGGTCCCCATAGTCCACGGCTGCGCCCGACTGCCTCAATGCGTCGATGGATATGCCCAGGCGTGCCGAAAACTCGGATTCCAGCAGTCCCTTCATCTCCGGGAAGGAAAGGAATGCCGCGCCTCCGAGCTCTTGGATTGTGTATGACATTTTTCGATAGTGTGTGCGCTGGGAATGTGACCGTTAGCCGACGAAGACTGCCTTGTTGCCGATAATCATGCTGTAGATGCTGTCGTCTTCCAGTTCGCCCTGCTTTTCGCCGATGTATGAGGCGAGCCGCGGCGTGTCGGGCGACCGCATGAAGCGGAATCCTATCTCGGTTTCGCTGTCGTTCATTTTTTTCCACTGGGGATTGCAGATGAGGCGGAGGGGACGGGCTCCCTCCTGCGGAAGGCTTATATTAAGGTGGTACTGGTTGTCCATGTCCAGTGCAACGGGAACTGGGAAGTGAACTTTGCAGCCCTTCATGCTTATGTCGTCCAATACTCCTGGAAGGCTGCACAAATCTTCGGCGTCAACTTTGCCGAAATCTTCGTAGCGCTCATCTGCCCTGTGTTCTATAGCCATATCGGCCTCATTATGCAGTTTTGCGTGCAAAAGGTCAAGCCTCTTCGGTGGAATGCGGGAAATACTTTAGGGAAAATTGTAGACAATGGACTTTTTTTCCTTATTATGCTATGCTGTTCCTACATTTATCATAGGGAAAAACTGCTTTGGAAAACGAGATAAAGACCCCGGAAGGCGGGACGCTGATAATCCAGCCAATTGACCAAGAGATAAAGAAGGCTTACATAGACTATTCCATGTCCGTCATCGTGAGCCGTGCCCTGCCGGATGTCCGCGACGGACTCAAGCCCGTACACCGCCGCATACTCTATGCCATGGACGAACTGGGCCTGCGCTATTCGGGTCCGACGCGCAAGTGTGCCAAGATTGTCGGAGACGTGCTGGGAAAGTACCATCCGCACGGTGATGCGTCCGTCTACGACGCGCTTGTCCGCCTGGGGCAGGACTTTTCCGAGCGCTACCCGCTGATTACCCCCCAGGGAAACTTCGGTACGATTGCGGGCGATCCGCCGGCCGCCTACCGTTACACCGAGGCCAAGATGGCCCGCCTCGCCGAGGAGATGACGGCGGACATAGACAAGGACACCGTTGACTTCATCCCCAACTTTGACGAGACGACCAAGGAGCCGACGGTCCTTCCCGCCAAGTTCCCCTTCCTGCTCGCCAACGGTTCCAACGGAATCGCGGTCGGTATGGCGACGAACATGCCGCCCCACAACCTGCGCGAGATAGCCTCCGCCGTCGCGGCCTACATTGCCAATCCCGACATTTCGATAGACGAGCTGATGACCCACATCAAGGGGCCGGACTTCCCGACGGGCGGCATCATATTCGGCCGCAAGGGAATCAAGGATGCCTTCCGCACGGGCCGTGGCAAGGTCCTCATGCGGGGCAAGTTCACGATTGAGGTTGCCAAGAACGGCTCGGAGTCCATCGTGTTCACCGAGGTCCCCTACCAGACCAACACGGGCGAGCTTGTCAAGAAGATAAAGGAATATGTGCGCGACGGCGTGCTGGAGGGCATCTCCGGCGTGAACGACGAGTCGAGCGACCGCGTGGGCATGCGGATTGTCATTGACCTCAAGCGGGGGGCGGTGACCAAGGTCGTCGTCAACAACCTCTTCATGAAGACCCCGCTCCAGGCGACCTTCGGTGTCATAAACCTCGCCTTGGTCGAAGGGCGGCCGCAGATACTGAACCTCAAGCAGCTGGTCCAGCTCTTCGTGGAGCACCGCGACCGTGCCGTTACCCGCCGGACGGAATTTGACCTGAAGAAGGCGAAGGCCCGCGAGCACATCCTTGAGGCCCTGATCATCGCCGTCGATGCGATAGACGAAGTTATCAGAATCATACGAGGCAGCCGTGACGAGAAGGAGGCCAAGGCCGGGCTCATGCAGAGATTCGGCTTCGATGACATTCAGGCTCAGGCCATCGTGGACATGCAGCTCAAGCGGCTGACCAACCTTTCGATTGACGAACTGCGCAAGGAGATGGAGGAAATCAAGGCTCTCATCGCCCATCTGGAGGACCTGCTTGCCCATCACGAGAAGATTCTCGCTATCGTCAGGGATGAGACTAACGAGATTGCCGAGAAATACGGCGACGACCGCCGCACCGAAATCGTTGCGGGGGAGGTGGAGGAAATCAACGTCGAGGACATGATAAAGGAGGAGGACATGGTCGTCCTCATGTCCAAGCTCGGCTACATCAAGCGCGTCCCGCTGACCCAGTACAAGAGCCAGGGACGGGGCGGCAAGGGAACGATTTCCGCCAAGCTGGTTGACGACGACTACATCAAGGGGATGTTTGTCGGCTCCACCCACGATTACGTGATGTTCCTGACGAACATGGGCAAGGCCTACTGGGTGAAGGTGCACGAGATTCCCGAGTCCAGCAAGGCGAGCCGCGGAAGCCACATAAAGAGCCTTTTGCAGGTGACTGCGAACGAGGAGATTACGACCTTGGTCGGTACCAAGGAGATGTCTGACGAGCTCTATCTCTTTATGGCGACGGCGGCGGGCGTCGTCAAGAAGACCGCCACGTCGGAGTTCCGCAATGCCAAGACCAAGGGAATGCAGGCCGTCCGCCTGGACGAAGGAGATTCCCTCGTCAGCGGCATCCTTACGACGGGCACGCAGGAACTGCTCCTCGTGAGCCGCCGTGGGCAGGCCCTCCGCATCAGCGAGGAGGAAGTCCGCGCGATGGGTCGTGCGAGCCGTGGCGTCGCGGGCATGAAGCTGTCCGAGGGCGACGAGCTGTGTGCTGCCATCCCCGTTACCGAGGGATCCAAGATCCTCGTCGTGACGGAGAAGGGGACGGGCAAGCGCGTGGAGTTCAGCGAGTTCTCCCCGCACGGGCGCGGAACCGGTGGACAGCGGGTCTTCGGCAACGTGGACGGCAAGGGCGAGATTATCGGTGCGCTGACTGTGGCCGACAGCGACTCCGTAATCTGTATCACCAGCCAGGGAACTTCGCTCCGGGTGAATGCGGACGGAATAAGCGTGCAGGGGCGCGCGTCTTCCGGGGTCAAGGTCGTGGACGTTTCGGAGCCTGATTATGTTGTTGCGATCGACAAGGTCGCATCTGATGACGAGAACGAGAGTGGAAACAATTAACGGGATATGGCAGAATTACTAGCGCCTGCGGGCAACGTGGAGGCCCTTGATGCCGCCATAGGCGAGGGGGCCGATGCGGTTTACCTCGGACTCAAGAGCTTTAACGCGAGGATGCGCTCGTCGAACTTCTCATGGAGGGAATTCGAGGGGGCCGTGAAGAGCCTGCACCGGATGGGCAGGAAGCTGTACGTCACGGTGAACACCGTTGCCGAAGAAAAGGAGACGGAGCGGCTCTACCGCTTCCTGAAGTACCTGAACGACATCGGGCCTGATGGCCTTATCGTGCAGGACTTCGGCGTGGTCAGGATGTGCCAGGAGTTCTTCCCCCAGTTGGAGCTGCACGCTTCTACCCAGATGAACGTGGCGAGTGCGGAGGCGGCGAACCTCCTTGTCAGGGAGGGCCTTAAGCGCGTCGTCCTTGCCCGCGAGCTGGGCCTTGAGGAATTGCAGTCCGTCAAGGAGCACACCAAGGCTGAGCTTGAGGTTTTTGTCCACGGTGCCCTCTGCGTTAGCGAGAGCGGCCTCTGCCTCTTTTCCAGCTTTCTGGGCGGCAAGTCCGCCAACCGGGGCGAGTGCACCCAGGCATGCCGCAGGCTCTACACCGCGGAAAGCCGTGGTTCCGAGGAGACCGGCTACTACTTCTCTCCCTGCGACCTCCAGCTCATCGAGCAGATTCCTGACCTGATGAAGATTGGCATAGACAGCTTCAAGATAGAGGGGCGCATGAAGAGCGCCGAATATGTCGGTGCGGTGACGGCGGCATACCGCTACGTGATGGACCACTGGGAGGGCGACCGCAAGGGGGCCGTTGCCGAAGGCAAGCGAATCCTCAGCACGGACTTCGCGCGGAGCAAGACGAACTACTGGTACGGATTCAAGGATGTGGGGGCTGGTGTGGACGGCGCCGGTGCCAAGATCCTGAATCCCAAGCAGGCGGGTGGTACCGGAATATACCTTGGCAAGCTGAACATGATGAGGAATGCGACCAGGGAGGAGCACGAGGAGGAGGCCGCCGCTTCCACAAAGGAAATCCAGATAAAGATGGCGACCCTCCACGGCGGCAGCTACGATCCCGATCCCGGTGACAGCATCAGGATCCACAGCAAGGACGATACGGGGCGCGTGAGCCACAAGGTCAGGCTGGTCAAGACTGATGACAAGGGCCGTCGTTGGATAGACATTCCTGCCGGCTTCCAGGTGGGCGACGAGGTCTACCTTCTGCAGACCAAGTCCATGTCCAAGCACTACAAGCGCGTCCTGCCCGAGGACTTGTCCTCCTTCCGCAGCCAGCCCGGGGGCGAACGGCTGCCCGTGCTGGACCTGACACCCCTTCCCAAGGGCGGGCTTTCCTATTTCCCGGCGGGCCTCTACATCGCAGTTTCGACGACGCAGGATGCGCATATCGTACAGACGGCCCGTCCGGCCCGCATCATCGTGGAGCTGAACAACGAGACCGAATACGACTTCCTGCACAAGGATTCCAAGGAACGGCCCCTCTTCCCGGTCGGCAGGAAAGGCCTCTTTATCTCTTTGGATCCCTTTATGCCGGAGGGCATCATGGAGCATTTCCGGGAAGTCCTCTCCGTCCTGCTTGAAAACGGCTACAGGAACTTCGTCGTGAACAACCTCGCCCAGTTGGAGTTGCTGCGGGGCAAGGGCTGCAATCTGATTGCGGGGCCCTACCTGTACAGCTTCAACCGCTGGTCGGCGAGCTTCTTGGAGAACCAGGACATCATGGCATTCCAGATGCCCTACGAGAACAACGAGGCTAACTTGTGCAGGACATTCGGAACGTGGGAGGAACGGTCTCGCGTCCTCGTTCCCCTCTTTGCCTATCCTGCCCTCTTCCGCATGCGGTTTAGGCTGCCGGAAAGCTACGACTTCACCTTCTTTAGCGACAAACAGGGGATTCCCTTCAAGGTGAACTCCACCCCGGACGGCTCCTTCGTCATGCCGGAACTGCCGTTCAGCATCGTTGAGAAGACTGAGCAGCTCAAGAACGCGGGCTTTGATCGGCAGCTCCTGGACTTTACCAAGACCAAAGTAGGCAAGGGCGACATAAAGAACCTGCTGAACTATATATCCCGCCATGACCACGTGCCGGATTCGTCCGCCTTCAACTGGAAAGACGGCTTCTTCGATTATGAGAAGATGGAGGCGTACAAGGCTGCCGATGAGCGGAGGGCGCGTGAGGCCCTGTACGGTTCCCAGTCGGCTTCTGGTCAAAAGGGTGGACAGCCGTCTAGGGGTGGAACTGCGTCCAGGGGCGGAAAGTCTCAGTCCAGGCAGGCGGGCAGGTCTGCCCGGCCTTCGGGCAAGAATTCGGACAAGAGGTCCTCCGGTCGCAAGCGATGAAAGTAGCTGTCTATGTAAACCATCTTGAGCAGGAATACCAGCTGGCGTTCTACAAGGCCTTTCAGAGCCGTGCTGCACAGCTGTCGCTCGATACGGTGTGCATACAGCAGGAGCGGCTTGACGAGTTCAACCCGGAGGAGGGGCTGTGTCCTTCCTCTGCCTTCCTGTCCGTGGACGGGGCAGTCTTCCTTTCTTCCTCCTTGATGGATACGTCCGCCAATCCTTTGACGGAGGAGTTGAAAAGCAGGTTTCCCGGCATACCCCTTCTTTCGGCGGGAACTTCCCTGCCGGGCATAAAGTCCGTCATGATACGGACCAAGGAGTCCATGCAGCAGCTGATGTCTCATCTTCTGGACGACCACGGATACAAGAAGTTCGTCTACGTGGGCGGGCACGAATGGCACAAGGACAACATCCTGCGCAAGGCGGTGTTCCGCAAGGCAATTGAGGATGCCGGTCGGAACGATCCCGAGGTTTCCGGGGTATACCTCAAGGCTGCTTTTACCGAATATTCGGGGATGCAGGCGCTTGAGGGCTACATCAAGGAGAACCCGGCGGATGTTCCCGATGTAATCGTCTGTGCCAATGATACGACGGCTTTGGGCGTGCAGAAGGTCCTTCATGTGCAGGAGGATCCCCGCTGGCAGTCCTGTGCCGTAACGGGTTTTGACGACATTGCCGAGGCTGGCGAGGACGGGGTGAGCCTGACCACGATACGCCAGCCCTTGTCCCTGCTTGGCGTTTTTGCGGCGGAGGCCATTTACAAGCTGATGGCGAAGGAGCATGTCGAGGATGTCATGAAGATCAGCTCGTCATTTGTCATACGGCAGTCGTGCGGCTGTCCTCCCGTGGTTTCCCGCAGGTGGGAGCCTTCTCCGCAGGGCAAGCTTGAAAGCTTCATTTCAAAAATCCAGCACAACCAGATACGGACGGAACTCCTTGAACGCTACGTGAGCCACTTTGGCCAGAGCTTGATACAGGCCGACAGCATTGTGGCCGTCGTGGAGCAGGTAAAGTCCTTCCTTGCCGCCGTAGAGATTCAGGACTTCTATATGCTCATCTTTGATGCTGTCGATAGGCTTCCTGACAAGGCCTTCTTGACCTATCAGAAGGAGGCCGGGGTGGAAAGCTTCTTCGGGATGGAAAATGAGCTGGTCCTGAAGGAGTTCTTTGCATCCCCCCGGTTCAGCTCCCAGGGAAACTCCGGCAGGAGCGTGGTGTACTACTTCATGTCCGGGCAGGAGCGGTTGGGGATGATGGTCTATAGGGACGACCCCCTGATCCATGCCCAGATGTGCAACTGTGGCATTTTCATTGCGGGGGCCTTGAACCGCATACGGACCTTGGAAAAGGAGAAGATGCTCAACCAGCTGCTTGAGGCCGAGGTCCAGAAACGGACCCACGAGCTGGTCCAAACCAACGAGGAGCTTGTAAAGGAGGCCAAGAAGCGGATTGAAGTCGAGGCCCAGGTGCTCAAGATTGGTGAACTGGAGCGCAAGCGATTCAGCATGGACCTGCATGACGACATCTGCCAGCGGCTTGCCGGTATTTCCATGATGTGCGCGGGAATGGCCTCTCAGAATGAAAAGCTTGCCGAACTTTCCAGCCTCATAGACGAAACTCTGCGCCGCACCCGGCAGTATGCCCATGATTCCTTCCCCATGGAGTTGAACGCATTGGGTCTTGAAAAGGCTATTGAAAAGCTCTGCGACACTGCCCAACGGCAGAGCTACGGAAATACGAAGGTATCATACAGCTGGAAGCTTGTAGACGGTCTGGACCAGGGCGACGACAGGAACAGGAATGAGATAAACCTGTACCGGATCATCCAGGAGGCCCTGAACAATTCCCTCCGCCATGCGAAGGCGAGCCATATCGATGTCTCTGCCTTCGAGGAGGACGGTGAGGCGAAGCTGGTCATACGGGATGATGGGGTTGGCAATCCCGACATAGACTATCCTTCTTCGCGGAAAGTCGCAGTGAAGACTGGCGTGGGCCTCCAGTCCATGCGCTACCGGGTTGACCAGTTGGGGGCTGTCTTGAAAATCAGCTCGTCCAAGGAGGCGGGGACGTCCGTGGTTGTCAGCTGGAAGAAGTCTGGGAACGATACGCGCTCGGTTCCCGACGGGCCTTCACGGGGCTGTCCACCATCCGAGAAGCTGGGGCAGGGCCCGGGCTTGGTTTCCGTCGGTTGTCACCCGCCGTCTTAGAAGCCGGAGCGGCCCATGAAGCTGCGGGCCAAGGTGAGGCGGTCTATGTATTCCAGGTCGCCGCCGACGGGCAGTCCGCTGGCAAGGCGGGTAACCTTGCAGGACTTGTCCTTGAGCAGGCTCTGGATGTAGAGGGCTGTCGTGTCTCCCTCCACGGTGGGGTTTGTCGCGATGATGACTTCCTTGACCTTTTCCTTTTCAACCCGTTCGAGCAGTTCCTTTATGCGCAGGCTGTCGGGGCCTACGCCTTCCAGCGGGGCGATGACCCCGCCCAGGACGTGGAAGAGTCCCTTGTAGTCGTGGCAGCTTTCGATTATTGCGACGTCTTGGGGCTGTTCCACGACGCAGAGTGTTTCGCGGTCCCGGCCCATGTCCTGGCAGATGGGGCAGGGGTCGGCTTCGGTCCAGGAGCCGCATACCGAGCAGGGCCGTATCCGTTCCTGCAATGTCGCAATCTGCGTTGAAAAGCGCCGTATGAAAGCGGAGTCCGCCTTGAGCAGGAACGTAGCAATCCGCCCTGCGGACTTCCTGCCTATTCCTGGCAGGCGGGAGAAGCTTTCGGTTATTTCGTCTATCGCGTTCATTCGTTTCCAGCGACTAGACGTTCAGGCCCGGGATGTTCAGGCCACCGACCATTGGTCCCAGCCGTCCTTTTATGGCTTCCTGTGCCTTTTCGATTGCGGCGTGGTGGGCGGACCGTATCAGGTCCTGCAGCATGGGGACGTCGCGGTTGTCCACGCAGATGGGGTCCAACTGTATGTCCACCATCTCGAACTTCCCGTTGAGCGTGACTGCGACCATGTTGCCTCCGGAAGTTCCCGTTACGCGGATTGTAGAAAGTTCCTCTTGGGCTTTTTGCAGCTGTTCCTTCAGGGAACCAAGGTCTTTCAGCATTTCAAATGGATTCATAAAAACTCCTTTTCTTTCTCTAATTGTCCTGAGTCAGTTTCAAAAGTCGCTTGTTTTTGAAACGTGCTGGCAAGACGCTTGTGACTTTCGAGGTGAATGAGGTCCAGTTCCAAGTGTCCGTTGCGGCGATTGCGAGGACTTCTTGGATCTGCCGCATCCTACATTCCAAGGACACTGCCCTTGAAGGTGTCCCGCAGGATTTCCACCTGTATGGGCAGCTGTATTTCGGCTTTCTGCGTTTCTTTCCGTTCTTCCAGCCGTACGTCAAACGTAAGCTTCCGGCCTGTCCGCCTTTCCACGTAGGCCGCTATGTCGCCTGCCCGCGACTTGAGCTGCATCATCGCGAATGGACTTGCCACCGTGACCTCTAGGCTTCCGCTGTCAATCCGATGCGAGACGGATTCCGACAGTGCTGCCGAAAGGAGCCCGTCCGTCGCGGAGAACTCCTGTATCATCGCCCGGAACAGTTCTTCCGGGTTGATGGGGGCAACTGGTGCGGGCTGAGCCGCCGGCAGCTCGGGGCTTGACGGGACTACCGGGGCAGCTTTGTCTGGCTGGGACTGCGTGACGTCTGTTGGCATCTGCGCCGCCGGGGCTCCTTGGTCTGGCTGGAACTGTGTGACAGCCGTAGTCCCCGTCCCTGCTGCACCCCGTGACGTATCCCGCGAGAGTTGCGGTAGCGGAGCAACCGTGGCTTCCGTCCCTGCTGCACCCCGTGACATGTCCCGCGAGAGTTGCGGTAGCGGAGCTTCCGCAATCCTCGTTGAAATCGTTGGTTGCTCCGCAACCAACGATTTCGCTGAATTATTTACCGGCGGTTCAGCTCCGCCATCACGAAAAGGGGGTGTCCAGCCTATCCCGCCTTGCCCGGAAGCTCCTCCGTCTGCCATACCTGCATTGGTTCCCGCCGGTACTGCCGCCGCTGCCGCGGATTTTGCGAGCAGGGGCTTTATGCCGTCCAGTGCCTTCTTGACCTCCGCCGGGGAGACGTATTCCCTGAGCCAGGTCAGGCGGCTTATGGCAAGCTCCATCTCATAGCGGGTGTTCAGCGAATAGCGGATGTCGCGGTAGAGTTTCATGAAGATGTCGATTGCCCGCTCCACCTGCACGGAGGACCATGCCTCGAGCACTTCCTGGGAGAAGGCCGCGACGTTGTGTCCGAGCAGGGCTTCCTTGGTTACCCCGCTCTTTATGAGGAGGAGGCTCCGCAGGTAGTCGGCGCAGTTGGAAATCAGCTGTTCCACGCTCACGCCGTTCTGCATGTATTCGTCCAGCTTGGTCAAAGCCTCGCTCGACTTGCCCGCAACGCAGAGGCCGAACAGCTCGTTCAGCCTGTCCACGCCGACCAGTCCCAGCTTGTCGCGGATTTTCGTGTAGGTCATCTCGTCGCCGGAGAATGCCGCCACCTGATCGAAGAGGGTGTAGGAGTCGCGCATGGAGCCGCCGGACTCGCGGGCTATCCAGTAGAGGGCCTCGTCGTCAGCCTTGATTCCCAGCTCCTGCGCGGCGGCGGCGAGCTGCTCCTTGACCTTCTCTACGGGGACAAGTCGGAAGTTGAACTGTTGGCAGCGGGACTTTATCGTCATGGGTACTTTCTGAAGCTCCGTCGTCGCAAAGATGAACACGACGTATGGCGGCGGCTCCTCTATCGTCTTGAGCAGGGCGTTGAATGCGCTCGTCGAGAGCATGTGGACTTCGTCGATGATGTAGACCTTGTAGCGGCAGGAGTTCGGGGGGAAGAGCACTTCGTCCTTTATCTGCCTCACGTTGTCAACGCTGTTGTTGGAGGCTCCGTCTATCTCTATCACGTCCAGGGAGGAGCCTGCCGTAATCTCCTTGCATGCCTGGCATTCCCCGCAGGGGGAGGCAGTCGGCCCCTTGGCGCAGTTCAGGGCCTTGGCGAGGATTCGTGCGGTGGAAGTTTTGCCGCAGCCGCGGGGCCCGGAAAAAAGGTAGGCATGGGCAATCCGTCCGGCGTTTATGGAGTTCTCCATCGTCTGTGCGACAAACTCCTGGCCTACCAGGTTTTCGAATCGTTGCGGCCTCCTCCGGGTCGCGGTCACTTCATAAGCCATAGGCACAAGCATAAACGAAAACAAGGAATTCGGCAAGCCGTATAGACGAAAGTTCTGGCTTTCGCTATAGTTGCCTGCTATGAGCAAACAGGGCCTCGACATGACCACCGGCAACCCCTTCCGGCTGCTTATCGTCTATTCCTTCCCGATCCTGCTGGGAAGCCTCTTCCAGCAGCTGTACAACATGTGCGACACGATCATCGTGGGACGCTACTTGGGACCGGACGCGCTCGCCGCCGTCGGCAACACCGGTCCCATGAACTTCCTCGTGTTCGGCTTCCTCTACGGCATGACGAGCGGCTTCGCGGTCATCACGGCGCAGAGATTCGGCGCGCACGACGAGGAGGGGCTTAAGAAGTCCGTCGCCATGAACGTCGTGCTGAACGCCGCAACAGGAATCGTCATCACTGCCATATCCTGCGCCCTCACCATGCCCCTGCTCCGCGCCATCCACACGCCGGAGTCGATCATCGGCTGGTCCTTCGACTACATCTTCACCTGCTATGCGGGCATCCTCTGCATCATCCTCTACAACGGATGCGCCTGCGTCCTCCGCGCCGTCGGTGACAGCAAGACCCCGGTCTACTTCCTTGTCTTCTCATCCGCGCTGAACATCGCGCTGGACATCATCTTCATCGCGAGCTTCGGCCTGGGCGTGTTTGGGGCGGCGCTCGCGACCGTCATCTCGCAGGGGGTGTCCGGCATCCTCTCGCTCATCTGGATTATCGTGAAGTACCCCATGCTCCGTGTGTCCGCCCGGCATTTCAGGACGGACTGGCGCTTTGCCTCCCGCCACCTTTCCATCGGGATGAACATGGGCTTCCAGTTCTCGATTACCGCGATAGGGACGATCGTCGTGGAGGGGGCGCTGAACAACTTCGGCGCGACCAAGATAGCAGCCTTCACCGCCGCCCAGAAGGTGGAACAGCTGGTCACGGTCGTCGCGGGCGTAATGGGCGTGACCATCGCGAACTTCGGGGGGCAGAACCTCGGTGCGGGCAGGGTGGACAGGATAAAGGAGGGCGTGACCAAGGGGATAATCATCAGCGTCGCCTTCGCCGTCCTTGCAGCCGTCCTCGCGATGGTCTTCAATGAGCAGCTGGTCTCCCTCTTTTTGGACAAGGGCAAAGTGGACGCGACCAGCTGGGAAGAGCTGCGGGCGGCCTCGTGGGAGTACCTGAACCTGACGACTGTCTTCTACCCCATGCTCTTCGTCATTTTCATCTACCGGAACGTCCTGCAGAGCATCGGGCGGGGCTTCTGGCCCTTGATGGGCGGCGTATTCGAGCTGGTTGCCCGGTCTGCGGCGGCATTCATCCTGCCCGCCGTCATCGGCTACGCGGGAATCTGCCTGTCGGAGCCGCTTGCCTGGGCCTCCGCCGCCATCCCCCTCGCCATCGCCTACTATATCATTATTGCGCGGATAGGACGGTCTTTTCGAATGTAGAGGTGGAGAGGGAGGCTTCCTTCGTAATTGCGGGCAGGGAGCACTGTGCTGAGGGAGCTTGAGGGGAAGTTCCTGCCGGGAAGGCGGGGACACAAAAAAAGACCGCCTCGTAAGGCGGTCTTTTATCGGGTGAGCGGAACTCGAATCCGCGACCACTAGTCCCCCAGACTAGTAAGCTAACCAACTGCTCTATCACCCGGAAAGTGAAAATATAATATCAGATTGGAAAATATTAATCAAGAGGGCGGGGCCTTGTTTTTGCCGAACATCGCGCTACCTTTCGTTGTTCTTGAACTGGGCCGCCATCTTGTCGCTCAATTCCTTGACCTGAACCTCGTCCGTTATGGAGAAAAGCTTCAGTTCGTCACTTTCAAAGTTGGACCAGTCTATGATGCCTTCGCCGTAGTGGGCGAGCAGGTCCGCAAAATGGATCAGGCAGGTCAACTTTTTGTGCTCGTCCTTTGCGGAGGCCGTATCGTGGTGGCTGCGGATGACTTCGACTATTGCTTCCGGGAAGTTCCACTTCTGGGCCACCAGTGCACCGACCTCACCGTGGTTCACTCCGGCGACCATACGCTCGAAGAGGTCCGGGCTTATGTCCTTCTCCGCACAGAGTTTTCCCATCTTTTCGTAGATGTCCGCCGTCGCGGTGACGAAAATCAGCTTTCCCATGTCGTGCAAAAGGCCGCAGACGTAGCTGTCCTCCACCAGGTGCTTGTCTTCGGGCGAGGTGAAGTAGGAGCGGGCCAGGGTGTATGCATAGGAGGCGACCCGGTAGGAGTGGTCCCACAGTGCCTTCTTCTTGGGGTCTGATTCGACCATGAGGGCCTGCATTGATCCGACGGAAAAGAGGAGGTTGCGGATTCCGCGTATGCCCGTGAACTTGACTGCCTCGTCGATGCTGGAACAGGGGGTTGCGAGTGCAAATGCCGCGGAATTGACCAGCTTCAAGAGTTCCCCCGTCAGCGACACGTCGTTGGAAATTTTTCGGGCGATGTCGGTCATGCTGGAGTCCGGGTCGTTTATCAGGCGGTTTATCGCGTTGATGTTTTCCGGGAACTCCGGCAGCCCCTCGATGAGGTTCACGAATTTCTGGGACAGGGATGAGAAGTCCTCCATAGTCTTCTTGCTGAAGGGCAGTATGAGGCGGGTTATGGTCTCTCCGTTCTCGCTGATGACCTGGTAGTTTTCTTCGGTGAGGCCTATCTTCTTGAGCATGAGGACCATCATCGTCAGTCCCAGGCCCGCGCCTTCGGATTCGTCCAGCATGGCGGCCATGCCTTCTTCCAGGTTGTCGAACATCGTAGCCCTGGTTATCTTGTCGTGAATCCTCTTGTATTCGGCTACGTTCAGCTCGCACTTGTTGCGGGTTTCCAGCTTTATCTTGTTGTTTGCGGCCTGGAGGGTAATCTTGATGTACAGTCCCTTGTTTTTCTGCAGTTCCAGCCAGAACTTCTGGTTGTTCAGCGTCTCGGTCTTGAACTCCTCCATCCCTTTCTTGTAATCCTCGGGATCGTTCAAGTCCAGTCCTTTGTCTTCAAAGTAGACCCGCTTCGTATTTGCCTTTTTCCCGTTGTTTGCCAGTTCCTTCATGCAGAAGGAAAGGGTCTCCGTCATCTGCTGCTGGTTCAGTTCTTTGAGGAACACGCGTATCACGTCGTCAACGTAGGCCTCCACCTTCCGGGGAAAGGTATAGGTCGTGAGGACGAGGGGAACGCCGGACTTTATGGCGTTCCGTATCATCTCAACATTTACTGGAATACTTGACTTGGCCATACAATTTCCTTATCGGCAGGTTTACAGCTTGTCTATGAGCATGGAACATTTGCCTGACGGTATGGGGAGGGTCTTCCTCTTTTTGTTCAGAATGTCTATCGTGAAGTAGTAGAGCTTCTCGCTTTCCATCTGGATTTCCCAGCCCCTGCTGGACTTGTTGCTGAGTATCGTGATGAGGTTCCGTTTGAGCGACAGCTTCTCTATACCCATTATCTCTAAGTTGGGGATGACCCAGTCTACGGTTTTGCGGGGCAGGCTGATGCTCAGCCCTATGACGTTTTCAATCATCAGGGCTATCGTGGAAAGTCCCAGAAAATGCAGGAAGCGCTTGCGGGGGAAGTCCGGGTTCGCACTGTAGGTCGCAGGTCCTTCCTTGTTGGGCAGGTATGCCTCGTACAGCTCGCCCTTTTTGGACGTGTCCACCGGACTGAGTCCCTCCAGGACGTAGTAGAGGTGGCGTATCGCACATTCGCGGGCAAATCCGTAACGCTGGTATTTTTCCAACCCCTTGATGATCATGAAGTTGAAGGTTGGAAACACCGACCCGCAGTAGGCTTCCCCCGCCTCGTTGAACAGGGGGTCGTCCGCGCTCAGGGTGGGGAAGGGATGTTCCGTGCCGAAGGTCTGTGGGTTTGACATGTGCTGGATGAGCAGGTCGGCCCTGTCGGAATTTGGCAGTTCCGCCAGAAGGGGCCAGAAGCCCGCGACGGTCTTGCGGGGCAGCTGCTTTTCCTCCTGGTCCAAGTCGTGGTAGAAGTTCGTCTCTGGATTCCACATCAAGCGGTTTATGCGGGTCTTCAGGCTGAAGTACAACTTCTTGTACTGGAAGCTCAGGTCCTTGTCGTTGAGGATATCGCCGAGCGCGGACATGTGGGCCGCATTTATGGCCATGCAGCTGTTGAAGTCCACGGGATAGTATGTTCCATCGCGTGGGGAGTTCATCATCGTGGAGCAGACGTGGGGAACCGCATACAGGCCGTTTTCCTTCCTGAAGTTGTTGTTTATCCAGTCCATGTACTTGCACAGGGTTGGCATCACATCCTTGATCCGCCGCTTGTTGGCCCCCTTGTGGTAGAGGTTGTATTCCGCCCAAGCGAAGAGGGGCAGGCCCACGCCTTCCGGATTGTCGTCGCTGACAATCGGAGTGTTGGTGGCCGCATTGTATTTCCAGCGGATGGCCCCGTTCTCTTCCTGCATCGAATAGAAATAGTCGATGTTCTTGTTGGCAGGGAAATTCCTGTTTGAATAGACGAGAAAGAAGGATGAGAATATGGACTCCGACTGGTCCAGTATGTTCATTCCGTCCGTCGGATATATGAAATATCCATCAGGGGAAAGCTCGCCAGAGGCAGTGTTTATCCAGTAGTCTGATAGCCAGTTCCACGTCTTGTTATAAATATCAACAAAATCCTGATCATAGAAGTGGATTTTGGGAAAGTCATGTTTATTCACATATTCTCCTGCGAATATCATCGTCAAGGGCTTGCCCAAGGCGCCCTCTGATTTTATCCCCATTTTTATCCCCATTATATCATAACTTTTACAAAAACGGTAGGACGTTGACAAATAAATTTCATTTTTTGAAGGAAACTTCCTGTTTCCCGGTGGTTTCTGGGCTTTCGAAGGGGGAGGAACCTGGCATTTCGCCCCGTTCGGTGCAGTGTTTCGTCTCGGGTGCCCGTTTTCCCTTGTGGGGCTGGGCAACCGCGACAGGACGAACAGCTTCCATACAAGTCCCGGGTGGCCCGTTTCCCCTAGGCGGCTCGGCAACCGCGACAGGACGAACAGCTTCCATACAAGTCCCGGGAGGCCCGTTTCCCCTAGGCGGCTCGGCCTCCGTACACTTCCGTTGTTTTCCATCGGCTGCGGGAACTGTAGAAATTTGGCTGGGAAGGCTGTATACTGTACGTATTATGGAAGAAACGAAGCTTGATCTGTGTATATGCGCCTTTGCCCTGCTTGTGTACCTAGGGATTGGCGCGTGGGGGGGCTTGTGCATACGCAAAGCCAAAAGGATGGGGAAGCTGCCCCCTGCCGACAAGAAATTCCTTCCAGCCCTGCTTGCGTCGGCGGGCCTGCTTGCCCTGCCGTTTTTGATCTACTTCAAGCCTTTCGTCACCGCCGTCCTGGAAGGGTGCGCCGTATTGGGGCTTTACATAACCCTCCGGGAACGGTTGGGACGGGGCACTGACTAATCGATTCGATTCTGGAAGCCCCTGGCTCTCCTGCTGCTTGCCCTTGCTGGTGGCGGTCGTCTCGGTTGCTCGCCAGCAGCAGCCTGTCCGTGTGCCTGTTATTTGCCCTTGCTGGCGGCGGCCTTCACTGCGTCTGCAAAGAGCTTGTTCTGGTCGCTGCGTTCCGGGGCGGAGAATCCGGGGCCTCCATCCTTGTCTATGCGGTAGACTTCGGTCGTGTCCGTGATGTAGGCGGGGCTGGACGGATTGTTCACCCACCAGTCCAAGACGGAAATCACGCAGAGCGTGTACTTGAGCAGGTTCGCGTTGGTCGCCGACGTCACGTCATCCGGCCTCTTGGCACCCAAAAGCACATCCAGCCTCTTGGAAATGGGGTTGGGAATGTCGAATGAGTAGCGGCTCCACGGATTCAGGATTCCCAGCACCGGCTTCTTTCCCGCCTGGTTTTCGTCTATCCGGCGGACGAGCGTCGTCAGTGTGGTCTTCAGGTAATCTGCGCGGATGTTGAGGGGCCTGTACTTGCTGTCGTTCTGCGGCTTCGTGAGGGTCGGCGCGCTGAACTTGAGCGAGGGGAAGAAGTAGTATTTCGCCCGCCACAGCATGTTGTTCAGGTTCTCCTTGCCAAACTGGGTCTGGGGATAGTCCCTCTGGGAATAGGCCGTGTTCACGAATTGGCGCAGGTACTCTCCGTACTGCTTGAGGAACAGATCCTCGCGGTAGTTGGACCACTCTGAGAATATCGTGGAAAGGTCGTCGCCCTCCTCCTGGAAGCCTTCCTCCTCGCCCAGCTTGAAGCCCACGTTGCGGCAGCCCTGGAAGAAGTCCTCGATGATCTGCAGGAGGACCACCAGCACCTGTATGCCGTTCATCGGGCTGAGCATGTTGAAGCCGTCGTCAAACTTGTAGATGGGCTGGAAGTAGGGGAACATGTCGGGGTGCTTGTCCAAATTGGAGAATCCTGCGTCCGGGAACAGCTGCTCCAGAACCTTCAGACCGGACTTGGTCAAGTCGTCAAATTCGCCCATCTGCCGTATCGCAGGCTTCTTTTCCTCTTTCTTCACTTCTTCGACCTTTTCCTGTTCCGCAGGCTTTTCCTTTTCGGCAATCAGGAGGTCGAACTTTGACAGGCCCACGAACTTGAGGATCTGGCCTGCCTGGCTGGTGAAGAACTTTGGATAGGTCTCGTAGCCGCTTCCGCACATCCGCATGAGCAGGGGGTACATCCCGCGCACCATCTGGTCCACGACGTAGAGCCATTCGGTTATGCCCTGCTTGGCCAGGGTCTGCACCTGCGCCTTGTCCACCTTGGGGTACTGCACCAGGTCGTTGTAGATGTCCTTGATGAGCGTCGCAACCTTCTGGTCGCCTATGTAGTATACCGTCAGCAGCTCCTTGTAGACGGCGCAGACGAAGGGAACCATCATGCCGACGGTAAGCTCGCTGGAGTTCTCCTGCAGGGCCTCGCCCATTATCTTTATGTCGTGCACCGTCCACTTGCCGACGGACCTGAGGAATTTGAACTTGAGGTCCGTTTCCGTTGCAATTTTGGCCTTGTAGGTGTCCGGTGAAATCTGGATGAATGTCTTTATCGTGCTGATGAAGGCCTGGAGGTGGTCCACGTTGGACTTTATCTTGTAATCGCCGTAGCTCTTTGAAAGCTTCCGGCGGTTCTTCGAAGACAGGTTGTAGAAGAAGTTGAACACACCGCGGTCCGGCTTGAGGTCGTAGGCCTCGCTCATCATCAGCCTGTCTATCATCTTGATGTCGTGGGCAGTCATCTCCTGGAGATCGTCGTCGCTCTTTATCATCTTGCTTCCTGCCTTGTTCGGCATGCCTGTCGAACCTGACATCTTGGGCAGGTTCGCGCTGCCACTCTGGGCGGACACGTCTGAGGAAGACAGTCCAGACCCCTTGACGACGGCCCTGTTCCTCTTCTTGCTCTTCGGCAGACTGTCCGGATTCACCGGAACCGACCGCTCCTGCAGGACTTCCCCGCCTAAGACCTTCTGCATCTTCGCTGCTTCCACAGGGTCAATCGGTCCGATATTCTGCCTCGTATGGTCCAGTGTTCCCGGAGCCAGCTTTTTTTCTGCCATATTTAGTCTTCCCCCTCCCTTGAGTTCTCTTTGCGAGAGTCGCCTTTTTTCTTCTTTCGACAAAAAATCTACCCAATTATAGAGGATAAACAAATATATTTCAATTATTTCAATCAATTTATGGTCCCTCTCGGACGTGAATGCGTGCCCGGCTTTCCTTTCGGGCTGTGCGCCGCCTCTCACGGGGGGGCAGGGATGTCCGGAAAATTGGATAGGAAAAAACTTCAATCCTGCCGATTTATAAGAAAGACGTATGCGTGAACGGAAAAGGATTGCCCTCTTCATAGACTATGCGGAAACGGAATATTCCCAGAAGGTTGTCGCGGGGGCAAATTTGGTGTTGAAGGAGCGGGGCTACGATATCCTGATATTCCCGACCGGGGGCGGGGAAAGTCTTGTCATGTCCTACGACTACCAATATCTGTCGGTCGCTGCCCATATCAATGCTATGAACGTGGACGGGGTCATATTTGTCACTACTCAAGCCCTGAACTACTACGAGCAGGAGTTCGTCGAATCCTACATAAAGTCCTTCTCCTCCATCCCAACAGTCAGCATCGGCTACATCTACGGCAGCATTCCCAGCATCTTTGCAAACTCCGATGATGCCATGCGGGAACTGGTGTCGCACCTGATTGCCGTCCATAAGCGGAAGCGGTTTGCCCTGCTGGACGTGGCCAAGGGGGCCCAGGACGTGCAGAGCCGCAGGCAGGTGTTCTTTGATGTCCTGGCCGAGTACGGCATCGACATCGACAAGGACAACGTGCTGATCGGCAACTTCGGCTACTACGATGCCTTCCAGGCTTTGGAAGACTACAGGAGGCGCAAAGGGGGCTTCGACTTCGATGCCGTGGTGGCCCTCAATGATGAGATGGCCTTCGCCTGCATCGACTGCCTGAAGAAATACGGAATCCGCGTGCCGGAGGACGTTGTCGTCACCGGTTTTGACAACAACAACCGGGCCATGCTGGGGGCGCCGCCCCTGACCACGGTTGACCAGAACATAGAGCTGCAGGCCGCCCTTGCTGCCGACAAGCTGTGCAACGTAATCGAAAACAAGAGCTACGAGCTCATAACGGCGGTCCACTCCCGCGCCGTCTACCGGCAGTCCTGCGGCTGCCTGAAACTGGAGGACGGCTTTTTCAAGGAGCGCGGCAGCAGCGGGGCGATCTTGAATTCCCGCTATGACGACAAGGGCTTCGGACTGGCCGAATGGCACGTGCGGCGGGGGGAATTTACCCAGGCCATAAAGATGTTCACCAGTATGCAGGTAAACGATTCCCTTGACGAGTTCCGTTCCCACCTGAACAGCGACATGGTGACCTTCGGCATCGAAAGCGCGGCCATCGTCCTTTTTGAGAATCCTATAAACATGGACAAGGAGTTCTATTTTACCCTGCCGGATTCGGCGATGGTATTCACCGCGATGGACGGGGAGACGGGCTTTACCCTTGACGACCAGTCGCCGCCCGTCAAGTTCCATCCCCGCAAGCAGATACTGCCGGACTACATCCTCAGCTCCCTGGACGGGATGTACGTCGTCTCCCTGTTCCGAAACTCCATCCTCTACGGCTACATGCTCTTCCGCCCCGGAAGGTTCGACATAACGGTCTATACGATGGTCTGCCGGATCATCTCCAACAACCTGGCGTCATCCTACTCGCTCAGCAAGTCCTTGGAGGAGAAGAAGGAACTGACCGACAAATTCAGCATCGTCCATGCCATATCCGTCACCGACGAGATGACCGGCCTTTTGAACAGGCGGGGATTCCTTTCGCTCGCAGAAAAGGCCCTGGACGCAAGCGAGTCAAGCCAAGGAAGCGGCATAGTCCTGTATGGCGACATAGACGGCCTCAAGAAGATAAACGACAGCTACGGGCACGCTGCGGGCGACAAGGCGATAATCGCCGAGGCCCAGCTGCTCAAGAAGCACTTCCGCTCTACGGACGTCATTGGGCGCATGGGCGGGGACGAGTTTGCCATCGTGGCCCCCTCGCTTGGCATAGCGAAGTATCAGGAAATACGCAGGAACCTTGACAAGGCCTGTGCGGACTGGAACAAGGAGTCGGGAGCTCCCTTCATCCTCTCCATCAGCCTGGGCTATGTCTCCTATCCGATTGTGGAAGCGGGTGCGGACGGCTACGACCTCAAGAAGCTTCTGAATTTGGCGGACAATGCCCTCTACTTCGAGAAGCGGGGCAAGCACTGTCTGCGGCAGGACTAGCAGGCCGGCGGGACTGGTTGGTTGCCAAGGCCGACAGTAGTAGCGGCTGTCAGGAGAATACGTCCGGCTTGATTGAGGACCAGCGCCGGGACCGGCCGTGGAAGCTGCCCGGCTGTCCCTAGAAGCTGAATTTGAGCGAGATTGAAAGGGGACTGCTTGCTATGTTTTTGAGCGACAGGTCTTCGGCGTAGTAGCTGTGCCTCCAGAACTGGTTGTAGTGGTCCGTCTCGTTGTATTTATCCCTGTCTATCGACGGGGCGCGGATAAAGGAGCTGCCTATCTGCAGGCTGGCTCCGCCCATTTCAAAGCCCAGGGCAATGCCCGCCCCTATTTCAGGAACCCAGCCTTCTCCATTGTCTCCCCCCAGCCCCAGGTAGCGGTAGTGGTCGAAGTTCGCATGGTACAGGCCGAACATGACGCCGCCCGTCACGGTCACATAGTCGCCCACCCGGCAGGAAAGGGCCACCGGCAACCTCACCAGGAAGTCCATGTTGCCTTTCCCGGCGTAGGGGTTGTATTCCCCCTTCTGGTGGGGAAGGCCCTTCCATTCGTTCAGCTTTTTTTCCAGGCCCATCGCCCCGTCGTCGTCGAGCAGCTCCCAGTAGCGGATGTCCGTCGGGTTCACGGCGTTGAAGTTGATGTGCCCGTAGGGGCGCACGCCCACCGTGTAGCGGCCGAAGTCCTTTGCGGCCCCTGCCCAGAAGGAGACCGTGTGGCTTGTCGCCACGTCGTCTATGTCAACCATGCTGCCCGGCCCGTCTATGGGGGGGACCAGCAGGTAGGAAAGGCCGAATCCCCTCATGCTGTCCCTGCTGAAGTCGAAGTTCGCCTGTATGCGGGGAAAAAACTTGTCGTTTCCCCAGGGGCCCAGGTGCCACATGCACAGGTCGCATCCCAGCGCGATCCTCGCCTTGTAGTCCCCGCTCCCGAATTTGGCGGCGAGGGTAAGGCCGGGCATGGCCATGCCTTCGCCCCCGGAAAGGCAGAAGTCGTAGTAGCGTGCCTGCGCCGAAAACATTTTGCCGAACGCGAATGTTCCCGAAAGCCCCAGGTCCGTCATGTTTGCGGGCCATTTCTGAAAGTTCGCAATGGCGTTGTAGTAGGTGAATGCTCCGTAGATGCTGCCGTACTGCATGCTGGCCCCGGCGTTCCAGTAGTTCTCGTCCACGCCGGACTTCAGCACCGGGGCGGTAAAGTTCCTGTCCTTCAGGTGTTCGGTGAAGGCGGCCTCATAGTAGAAGACGGAAGTGTAGTCGTCGTAGTCGCTGCGGAATACCCCAAAGCTGCCGGTGTTTATTCCACTGTGCTGGCTGTGCCCGTAGTGCAAGGGGCGAGAGACTCTTTCGGGATTGACGATTTCCGCCGACCAGTTGTCCTCCGCGGCCGCCGCAAACAGTACCGTCAGGTATGCCGCCGACAGTATTGTGGTCTTCAGCGTTCCTTTCATTTTTCCTTTCATTTCTTCTGCATGTCTTCCAACAGGTATCTTACTATTTTTTCAACGTCCGTGTCTATTACGAGCCCCCGGCAGGCGGCCAGCGCTTTCCCATAGGACTCCTCGCTTGCAAAGATCCTGTTTATCTTCGCATAGATGTCGGCGGAATGCCGGATGAAGCTGCCTATTCCGTTGGCCCTGATGAACTCCAGGTTGCCTTTTTCCTGTCCGTATATGTAGTTGCTTATGATTATGGGCTTTTGCTGCGAGGCTATCTCCATGATCGTGGACGTCCCGGCCTTGGATACCACCAGGTCTGAAAGCTTCACCAGGCTGTCCATGCAGTCCACGAAGCCGTATATGTGCAGGTCCAGCCAGGGGGCCACCTTGCGCACGAGTTCCAGCGACCGGTACAGGCCCTTGTTCCGCCCGCAGACGACGGCCACGCTGAAGGGTGCCTTGTGCAGCACGCACTGGTTTACGAATTTGAGCGTGCCGGGCAGTCCTTCCCCCCCTCCGGCCAGAAGGACGACCCTCCTGTCGTGCCGGTAGCCGTATTTCCGCCTGAGGAAGTCCATTTCGTCCTTGTCGACGGGATGGGAGAACTTCTTGTTCAGGAGGAAGGGCACTATGCGCACGTTGTCCGCGGGGACCCCGCTGCGTATCGCGAAGTCGCGGAACTGGGGGGATGCCACCAGGTAGGTCTGGTTCTTCAGGTAGAACCAGGCGGAAGGTCCGGTGAAAGGGTCGGTCGTGATGACCGTCAGGCGGATGTTCCTACCGGTCTTCTTCCGTATGCTCCTGATTGCATCCACAAGGACCGGGGTCATGACGAAATGGAAGCTGACGATATCCGTTACCTGCTTCTCTTCCAGCACCCTTTTCAAGTAGGATTCCGTATGCAGGCGGACCGAGTGGCGGACGAGCGTCTGGAAGAACCTGAACTCGCCCAGGTTGTAGATGAGGGGCCAGGCGCCATGGATGTAGTTGCAGGATGTGGCGTATCCGTTTTCCACCAGGAGGCGGCCGCACCAGTTCTTTTTGTCGAAGCCGCACAGGAGCTCGACCTTCGTGTCGGGGGCGTAGTCGAAGAAGGCCTCCTGAAGGACTTCCGCCTGTGCTCTGTGACCGTTGCCTGTGTTTAGATATACGAGCAGGAAGTGCCTGTCGCCCTCACTTTCTGACATATTGTATCATTATAGTTGCAAGTCCCCTTGCTGTCAATCTTGCGGAAGTATTGACGATTTTGCCTCTTTCTTCTATTATAAAGCGTTATGAGAAAAGCTTTTGCGGTGCTTGTGCTGGCGGCATTCTGTGCCTGCCCGTCTTTTTCCCAGTCTATCTTGACGGCAAGTGAGTTTTTTAAGAGCGTGAGCGACTTTTACGGTTCCATACAGGATTACGAAGCCGACACCCAGATAACCGTCGGCAACGGCGGTGCCATGCGGGGCAAGGTTTCCTTCAAACGGCCCGAGATGCTTCGGATCGACTTTTCCCAGCCCGACGGGCAGACGATACTGTTCAACGGAGAGACCCTTGTCATCTATCTGCCCGGCTCTTCCGCGATACTCCAGCAGACGGTCAAAGGTTCCGGGGCCGCCGCCGCAACACCCGAGGGGCTTTCGTTGATGCGGCGCTACTACACGGTCGCCTACGAAAGCGGGCAGACCCCCGTTCCTCTCGAGGAAGGCAGCGAGGAGATGGTCGTGAACCTCATCCTCCGCCGGCGTTCCGGCAGCGAGGCCTTTTCAAAGATGCTGCTTTCCGTTGACCCTTCCACGCGCCTCATTCGGCGGATTGTGGCTACGACGCCCGCCGACCTTGACTATATCTTCTACTTTTCAAACTACAGCCTGAACACGGGGATGGGCGAACAGCGTTTCATATACGACCCGCCGTCATCGGCAAACAACTACAACAATTTTCTTTTCTCGGAGTAGGGCGGAATGGAGAGCTACGGTTCGATTTTGAGGGAGGCCCGCGAGAGCAAGGGACTCAGCATAGAGCGCGTCGCTGCGGAGACGGCGATTACCAAGCAGTACATAGAGGCCCTGGAAAATGACGACCAGACGGGCTTCCACGGGGAAGCGTACCTCACCGGCTTCCTGCAGAACTATTCGGACTACCTGGGCACCGACACCAAGGAGCTTTTGCGGCTCTACCATGCGATGAAACTGCAGGAGTCGCCGACGCCCAAGGAGCTTTTGGAAAAGACCAGGCCGAAATTCCTTGTCCCCCTCATCGTGGCCGTCTGCGTCCTGCTTTTTTGTGGAGTCGGCGTATTCCTCTATTTCTACGTCTTCAAGATTCCAGAGAAGAAGGAAATCGCGGCGAGGGCCGTAGCCGAAAACAAGAAGATCCACCAGTACAGCTTTGACGGCAGCACCCAGAACGCCCGCCTCTACCTGGGGGACCAGATTCTGATTCCCACCGAGAACGGGGGCAACATCGTACTGACCGTTTCCAACACGCAGGGCTATCTTTCCGTCCTGACGCCCGCAGGCGAGCAGGTCGTTGACCTGAGCGAGGAGCGGGATATAGACCTGACCAACGACGGCATCACCGACATAATACTGTACGTGAGCGACATAGACATGAAGGACGGAAGCCGCGGTGCTGAAGTGAGGATGCTGCTCAAGGACAGGGAATTCCAGCAGTACATCGAGATTACCGACGGAGACTCCACCTCCCGGAGCGACATAGAGCAGGCCAGGGCTTCGGGCCAGCTGACGGTCCACACGGACACCAGGGCCTATCCATTCACCGCCAACATCTCCTTCCGCGGTTCCTGCGTGTTCCGCTACCGGTCCGACCGGAAGGAGGTCGTTGAAAACTACTACCAGTCGGGCGAGGTCATCAACGTCACCAGCAACAACGGGCTCAGGATATGGGCCAGCAACATCAACGCGCTCAAGATCCAGCTCATCGCCGGGCTTGCCACCTACGACTTTGAAATCGGCAAGGCGGGAGAGGTTGTCGTGGAAGACATCAAGTGGGTCAAGGACTCCAACGGGATGTACAGCATCGTCGTCGAGAACGTCAACTGATTTTCCTGTGGTATGGACAAGGAACGCACTTTCTTTTTAGACCAGCACGGCTGTGCCAAGAACCAGGTGGACGGGGAGCTCCTCATGGCCCGCCTGGAGGCCAAGGGGCTCGTCCGCGTGGACGACCCTGCCCGGGCGGACGTAATCATCGTGAACTCCTGCGGCTTCATAGAAAGCGCAAAGAAAGAGAGCCTGGATTCCGTCATGGACGCGCGTGCGTCGTATCCCCATGCAAAGATACTTTTGGCGGGCTGCCTTGCCGAACGCTATGCGTCCGTGTTTGAGTCGGACCTGCCGGAGGCGGACGGCATCCTGGGCAATGGCGACCTTTCCCTGGTGGACAAGGCCGTGGACTCCCTTTTTGCCGGAGGCCGCCCCGTCCTCAAGGCTCCCCAGAAGGGCGTCTGTGGCGGCGACCGCGACACCTTGCTCTCGTTTACGGGCAGCGCGTATGTGAAGATAACCGAAGGCTGCGACAACCACTGCACCTTCTGTGCCATCCCCCTCATCCGGGGCGACCTGCGTTCCCGTCCGATAGCCGACGTCGTGGCTGAAGTCCGCTCGCTCGTCTCCCGTGGCGTGAAGGAAATCAACCTTATCGGGCAGGATCTGGCGGCGTATGGACATGGCCAAGAAGACGGGACGGACAGGGGCGGCAGCTTCAGGCCTGGGGGCAAGTCCTTCCTTTTGGAACTCATGGAGGCGATTTCCGAAATTCCGGGGCAGTTCTGGGTCCGCCTGCTCTACATCCATCCCGACCATTTCAACACGGACATACTGGGCCTCATGAAGAAAGATACCCGCTTCCTGCCCTATTTTGACATCCCCTTCCAGTCGGGTGACGACGGCATCATCAGGGCTATGAACCGGAAGGGAACCGCTGAATCCTACATCCGCCTTGTGGAGGAGATACGGTCCGTCCTTCCCGAAGCATCCCTGCGCACGACCTTCCTGACGGGCTTCCCCGGAGAAAGCGAGGCGGCCGCAGAGAACACGCGCGCTTTCCTGAAGGCGATACAGAGCGACTGGTCGGGCTGCTTTTCCTACAGTTCGGAAGAGGGAACTCCAGCCGCCAGGATGAAGGGCAAGGTTCCCCATAAGAAGGCGGAGGAACGGGCTGCCGTACTCGGAGAGATACAGGCGTCCATCACGCAGGAGCGGCTCAAGTCCCGCGTGGGCAAGAGCTACGATGTCCTCGTCGAGGAGATAATCGAAAACAAGGACGGTACGGACGAGGGACTTGCGATAGGCCGGGCCTGGTTCGAGGCCCCGGAGGTGGACGGCAACGTCGTCATCTCCTACGACCTGGACGATCCCGAGGCCGTCCGCCAGATTGTCCCCGGTTCCTTCGTCACGGTGCGGGCGCTGGCCTCGTCCGAATTCGACATAAGCGCGGAATGGATCGGGTAGGACAGATGGATGCCGGACAGGAAGGGCAGGGTGCTGATGGCGGCCGGACCTTGGAAGCACCGATGGAAGCCGGACTGGCGGCCGGACCGGGAGGCATGCCACTTGGAGCGCCGTCGTACCTGGACAGGCTCAACGAGGAGCAGCGGGCGGCGGTCGTGCATGAAGGCTCGCCCCTCCTCATCCTTGCCGGAGCAGGTTCCGGCAAGACCCGCGTCATCACGACCAAGATAGCCTGGCTTATTTCACAGAAGCACGTTGACCCCTATTCCATTCTCGCCGTGACCTTCACCAAGAAGGCCGCGAACGAAATGCGGGAACGGGCCGCCGCCCTTGAGCCGCGATCCCAGTACGCCCAGATACGGACCTTCCATTCGTGGGGTGCCTACTTCCTGCGTACCCATGCGTTTGAGGCCGGGGTGGACAAAAACTTTACGGTCTATGACGACGACGACATGACGACCCTCGTCCAGAAGGCTGTTCCGGCCCTGTCCAAGCAGCAGGCCAAGGTCGCCGCCAGAAAGATTTCCCTCGCCAAGGACTTCTGCCTCCTCCCCGAAAGCGAGGGCCTCTATGCAGTCAGCGAGGATCCCCAGTTTCCTTCCATATATGCCGCCTACCAGCAGCGGCTCCGTGAAACCGGAAACGTGGACTTCGGCGACCTCATCATGCTGCCCTACCTTGTCCTGCGGGACAATGCCGCCGCCCGCCGGGACGCCTGCCTCCGCTACCGGGTCATACTGGTGGACGAGTACCAGGATTCCAACACCGCCCAGTTCATGCTGTTGCAAAAGCTTTCCGGCGTGGAGGAAGGCGCTCCGACCTACGTCTGCGTCGTTGGTGACGACGACCAGAGCATCTACAAGTTCCGCGGGGCGGACGTGCAGAACATCCTGAGCTTCCAGCGGCAGTTTCCCGGCACGACCTTGATACGGCTCCAGACCAACTACCGGTCCACCAGCGAAATCCTTTCCTGTGCCGACTCGGTGGTCAGGAACAACGAGGGCAGGCTGGGCAAGACCCTGGTTTCCGCCCGGGGGGCGGGCAAGAAGCCGACCCTCGTATTCCTGCCCAACCAGGACGACGAGCCTCAGTTCTGTTCCCAGATAATCAGCCAGGCCCACGACAGGGGCGTTCCCTATTCGTCATGGGCAATCCTGTACCGCATGAATGCCCAGTCGCTCGGCTTCGAAACGGAGTTCCTCCATTCCAAGGTGCCCTACACGATAGTCGGCTCCCTGAAGTTCTACGAGCGGGAGGAGATAAAGGACGCGCTCGCCTGGATTTCGTTCGTTGCCAACCAGAAGGACGAAGTTTCCTTCCGCCGCATTGTCAACAAGCCTCCCCGGGGAATCGGACCGACCACGCAGGACAAGGTCGTGGATGCCTTTCTTGCGGCAGGGGGTGCGGCCGCTGGAACGGAAGGAATGGCCGCCGGCTTCTTCCAGAAAGCAGGGGCGGCAGCCGGAACGGAAGGTTCGCCTGAAGCAGGGGATGCGGGGCTGCATTCCGGTGGCGGGCGCAGCTTGACCGGCGTATTGGCCTCGATGAAGCTTTCCAAGAAGGCCCGCGAGGGGGCGGACTCCTTCTGTTCCACCGTCGGGGAGCTTGAGGCGATGCTGGAAAAGCCCGCCGAAGGGGGCAGCTCCAAGGCGGATGTCAAGCTTTCTTCATTTATAAAGGCCGTCATAGAGAAGTCGGGCCTTGAAGCCTACTACCACGAGCAGGACGACATAGCGGAAACCCAGAAGGGGGCGAACCTGGAGGAGCTGGTCAACAGCGCGGTCCTCTATCCCTGCTCCCGCGACGGCCTGACTGCATTCCTGGACAGCATACAGCTGGACCGCAGCCTTGCGGGCGAGGGCGGGGACGAAGGCGACGACCGCGTTACCCTCATAACCCTGCACAACACCAAGGGCCTGGAGTTTCCCCGCGTCATCATAACGGGGATGGAAAGCGGCGTCTTTCCCCGCGAGGACAAATTCGGCGACGAGCTGGAGGAGGAGCGGCGGCTGTTTTATGTGGGGATAACCCGGGCAAAGGACGAACTCTATTTCACGTCCTGCCAGATGCGACGCCTGTACGGAAGCACCCGCTTCACCGGTCCCAGCCCCTTCCTGTCCGAACTGGGGGAAGGAAACGTCCGCGTGCTGGGGAACAATCCCGGTTCATTCTCTTTTGATTCCGCCTCCTGTGGCGCGGACGGTACCGATCCCCTTGCAAAGAAATACTGCCCCGGGGCGGAAGTCTACCACGACGACTGGGGCTACGGCCACATCGTCAGGGGCGGCTTCTCGGACGACGGCGAGTACGTCGTCAGCGTCAAGTTCGAGACTGGGGCGGTCAAAAAGTTCCTTCCCAAGTACCAGGGCAGCGCGCTAATCGTGTCGGAGTAGCGGGCAACGTTTTGAGGGGCGGGCCGCCCTCTTTTGTCCGCGTACGGCAGCCAGCGATACAGCTCGAAGCTCTGGGCAGGAGCATCTGTAAGCTTGCCCCTTACTTGACGAACTGCTCGATGCGGCACTCGTGGGTCTTTGCCTCTTCATCGTAATTCACGCCGACAAAAAGCAAATTGCCCGAGTAGGCCGACAGGGAGTCAAAGTAGCGCTTCTCCCGTATCTGCGTAACCGCGCTTTCCGTGGAGCCGTTCCGCTTGAGCTCGATTATCATTGCAGGGATATTCGGCACGAAGGGAATGAACACGACGTCGGCGAAGCCCTTGCCGGTCGTCATTTCCTTCAAAATCGTATACTTGTTCAGGGCATAGATGAACGAGAGGTATATCGCCGACTGCAAAGCGTCCTCGTTATTATACGACCTGTTCGAGGTGACGTGGATGTGGCTCTCGTCAAGCGACTTGGCCACCGCGTCCGCGTTCAGCCGCAAAGTCTCTGCAAGAAGCTCCTTGGATGCCTGTATTATCTTATTCGTAACGGCATACTCGCTCTCTGCCTCGATTGCGTTGAACCATTCCTGCCGTATCTCCTTGTTCGGGATGCGGCAGGTCTTGTCCTCGCGGTTGTAGGCAAGATAGCCTAAGTGGATAAGGTACGTGAATGCATCGCCCCGTGTGGAGAAGTCGGTCATCGTGTTCATGTAGCGGGTAACGTTCACGTCCACGCTTTCGCCCGCGAGCATACGGACAACGTCGTCCTTGGTGCCGTCAAAGTTCGCCCGTATCCGGTCGGAGATGACCGCGTATGTCGAGGTCTTGCTCCAGAAGTTGTCGAAGCTCTTCTTCTGGATGCACTTA
>JAILON010000034.1 GCA_024690865.1 Treponema sp.
CTCCACTTTAGCTTTAAACGAGGTCTTATGGACTATATACCACGGGCCCTTGAGCCTTTCATAAAAGACATGGCATCCCAGTTCAAGGTGCTCCTTGTAACGGGCGCCAGGCAGGTCGGCAAAACGACCATGCTGAAAAAATGTCTGGGCAACGAGTATGAGTATGTAGTCCTCGACGATATAAACGAGTTGGAGCAGGCACAGCAGGATCCCGCCCTCTTTTTTAAAAGCCACGGGCTTCCCCTCCTGATAGACGAAGTCCAGCTTGCTCCGGGCCTGTTCAGGCAGATAAAGCTCATCGTCGATAGGTCGGAAAAGAAGGGGCTCGTATGCCTTACCGGCTCCCAGACCTTCCGCCTTGTCCAGAATGCGGGGGAAAGCCTGGCGGGGCGCATCTGCATAATCGACATGACGGGCCTCTCGCTGAGGGAACTTCACGGTGTCGAATTTCCTGATCCCTTTGTCCCGACCGAGCAGTATATCCAGAACCGGTCATTGAAGATTGCCCGGTACGGCGACATCTGGCAAAGAATTCACCGGGGCTCAATGCCGGAGCTTGCCGACAGGAACATAAAATGGGAGCAGTTCTACCGCTCATATATACGGACATACATAAACCGGGACATACGGGATTTGATAAAGGCTTCCAGTGCAGCCGCCTTCAATAAATTCCTGATAAGCATAGCGGCGCGCACCGGGGAGCTTTACAATGCCGGTGCCATTGCCAACGACATAGGCGTCTCCCTGAAAACCGTCCAGGAGTGGACGGCCATGCTGGAGGGCTCCGGGATCGTCAGGCTCATCCACCCGTTCGAGCGGAACATAGCGAAGCGGGCGATAAAAACGCCCAAGGTTTATTTCATGGACACGGGCCTCGTGTGCAGCCTTGTCGGCTGGACGAATCCGACTGTCGCACAGAACGGGGCGATGTCCGGCCAGCTCTTCGAGACATTCGTGGTGAGCGAGATACTGAAGTCGCACCTGAATGCAGGCAAGGACTGCTCGAACATCTATTTCTACCGCGACCACAATATGAACGAGATAGACCTGGTGATTGATGAGAACTCCGTCCTCCATCCCGTCGAGATAAAGAAGACCGCACGCCCGCAGCCGGAAATGGTGAAGGCATTCGCACAGCTGGAATCGGTCCCGAACCATACGTTGGGCCATGGATGCATCCTGTGCCTGACGGATAAAAAAAGGGAGCTTTCAGAAAAGGTTTCGGCGCTACCGATTGAGTTCATATAAGCTGGGCTGCGAGCCTACTTGTAGCCATACATGCAGGCCTGAACTTCCGGTCCCTCGAAACAGTTTCCGCGGCCTTTTGGGGATGCCCGTGCATAATCATATCCAAGCAAGGTTTTGTTTCCATGCCAAAAATACTCATCTTTGGGCTCGGGACGGTGTTCACCGAGCACGTGCGCCAGATAAACTTTGACGACGTGGCCGGCCTGTCCGACAACAGCATCTACCGCGTAAGGGGGACGATGTACGGGAAGTACTGCTTCCCGCCGTCCAGACCGAGCCGTAGCGGGAGCCCGGTTCTGGGAAGGAGCAGTTCCGGGCCGTTCCCGCCGTGGGGTCCGTAGCCACGGCGATAAGGTAAAGCTACTCCGACAATATGCTACGCATATATTCACACACGTTCATCCTCATCAAACAGTGAAGGCCAGCCCCGGTCCACCGGGCGCTGGCCTTTTTGTTTTCCGTCTGCCCGCCTCAATCCGCCCGCACGGTTTCCCAGCACCCCGCCCCCACGTCTGGGCCAATCGCATGTCCCCTCGGCGGCAGAATCCACCACTCTTCGCAAGTCTTTTTTCTCCCGTCCTCTTCATACGTCCGTCAGCCCATCGTGGCCATGTCTGTGCCTAGGACTGCCACGGGGCTGGGGGCGTTGCGCCCGCCCACCGCTTGCCTGGTCTCCCGATTTTGGACTTCCCTCTTTCGCCAAGCTAGCCCCTGACGGAATCCGAGAACATATCGTCTATGCTGACAAGCGTCACGTTCCAGGCAGCCTCATTTTCCCGTACCCATCCAGAAAAGCCACTCTTGCTGAATGCATAATACCAAATTTCCCTTGCATGCGGGAAAATCGAACGCCTTGACAGCATTGTCTCGAATTCAACTTTGCCAAACTGTTCGTTCCTGTACTTGCATTCGCATATGACAATTCGTTCCCCTGCCCTGTCCCTCATGAGCACGTCTATATCATCCTGCGTTTTCCGTACGGGATTGTTTCCCCACCACCTTCCGTAATGCTCTGGGACGAACGGCAGCCTTCCCAACCTGGCAAGACGAAGCATGTACTCAAGGCAGATTCCTTCAAAGATATGCCCCATGTATGTATTCATGTTTTCAGGGCGGAATATCTCTTCCGAGGATTTCTCCGCTCCAATCAGCTCAAAATAGCTTTTCCGCTCGAACAGGAAATGATACCAGAATAAAAAGAAATTGTCCGATATACCGTAGACTGATTTGCGGGAGCTGTCGTCCTCTCCGCACGGGATGGATTTTTTTACGAGCCGTATTGCCTGCAAGGTCCTGAGATATTTCGCGCATTTCTGAGGCTCCTCATGGATCTTCGAGGCGATGTCATTGATCCGCGTGGAACCACCGGCTATGGCTTCAAAAATACTGTTGTACACGGCTGGCTCCCTCAGCTCCTGACGGAGGAGGAAAAGCGGTTCGTCTTTCAGGAACGAACCTTCCCTAAGAATCTTCAGAGCGACGTTTTCCCTTATGCCCTTCCTGCCGTCAAATGCGTCAAGGTAGCAGGGAACCCCTCCCAGGATTCCATAGGCCAGCAACTTGTCTTCGTTCTTGTAGCCCGGGAAGAATTCAACGCTTTGCAGGTAATCGAAACTTTTGAGCTCCAGGTGCATCGTCGAGCGGCCAAAAAGGGGGCTCTTGTGGGCGAGCACCTCATCCTCCATGAAGCTTATGCTGGAGCCGCACAATATGAGGAAGATATTGCTTCCGTTCCATCCGTGGTCGATGGTATGCTGAAGGATGCTCTTTATCGAGGGGTTCTCCATCGCTATGAACGGGAATTCGTCGATTACGAGCACGAGTCTTTCCGAGGCCTTTGCCCTGCCTGTTATATAGCTGAACGCCGCCTCCCAGTCCGCGAAAGCCCCGAAGAACCGCCCCTCGAAATAGTCCTGTACTGATTTGGAAAAGTCGAGAAGGTTGAGGGCATCATTTTTCTCTTGCGCTGAGTACAGCAACGTCTTATGCCGGGACGAGAATTCCTTCAGAAGGGAGGTCTTTCCTATCCGCCGCCGCCCGTAAAGGACGAGGAATTCAAACCTGCCGGATGAGTACGCTTCTTCCAGCATGGAGAGCTCTTCTTTTCTGCCAATGAACAACCGTGGCTCCTTTTAATAAACAGTATACTCGTAAGTATTATACTTTAACGTATAATACTTTGCAAGCCATAAACCTTTGTTCCACCGCATGAAAAAGCCAGCACCGGTCCGCCGGTCGCTGGCTTTTTTGTTTTTTTCCGTTCCGCCCCCTTTTTTCCCACCATCCTTCTGATTCCCCATCTTGACCTACCGGTAATTTTCTTATCCTGTCTTCCTGCGTTCCCACCGCCTCGTCATCCCGACCTTTTCCGGTCCGCCGGTGCAGCATCGTGGCAACCACCGATGGAACAGGACTTCTGTCCACACAAAACCGCAGCCCTCGCCCTCTCGCATGGCCCGCCAGAATACCCGGCTGATCAGTTCCGTCCCCTTCCCTGCATGTTTCGTGTGCGGGGTGCCCCCACGGTCACTCCCCCGGGCATCTCTTCCCCCGTGGTCTCTCCTCCTCGGAGCGGCCTCTCTTCCCCCGTGCCCCGCACGGGCTTTTTTCGGGCGGGCCCTCGCGGGTCACTGCCCCGCAGCTCTGCCACCCGTCCGACGCCTCCTTCCCATGCCGCGCGATAGGCACGGAGACCGCCTCTTTCGGAACCGGGCCGGCGACGCCGAGTCCGGCTTTCCATGACCTCTGGGGCCAGACACGCCATGGTGGCCGTGATCTTACCGCCCGAAGGGGCGATGGACGGGGGCTTCACGGCATACCGCCCACGGCCCAGCCGCCCGGACGGACAGCGGACGGAGGCCGCCTCTTTCGGAACCGGGCCTCCTAGCCCTCCCCTTTTTTTTGCCGCCGCGAACATAACATTTGGGCGCCAAATGTTATGTTTGCGGGAGGGGGGGGGACGGCGGGCGGGGAATACGGGCCTGCCAGAACCACGACGGAGGGGGAAGAATGCGCCCCCTGGACTGGGAATGCAGTTGCAACGAGGGTGCCGAAGTTCGGGCAAATGTACGACATAGATAAGGGGCCGCGCCGGATGGACGGGGAAAGGGAAGGAAACCTAGCCCTTATTGGAGAACACAGTTGAACTATGCAATTATACTGGCGGCTGGCGTCGGGCAGAGGATGCGCAACGGGGGCCTGCCCAAGCAGTTCCTGAAGCTGCTGGGAAAACCCATCATCATCTATACGCTCGAAAAGTTCCAGCAGCATGCAGAAATCGATAAGATAATCGTCGTATGCCACGGAAGCTACATCGACTACATGAACCGGCTGATTGACCTGTACAGGATAGGCAAGGTCCTGCAGGTCGTGGTCGGCGGCAGCGACCGGCAGGGCAGCCTGGAGCGCGGAATCTCGTGCATAAAGGAACACGGCGGTACCGACGGGGACATCGTGCTCATCCACGACGGGGTCAGGCCCCTCGTGAGCGAGGTGACCATACATGAAAACATACGGGTCGCAAAGGAACACGGCTGCGCAATGACCGTGCATCCGGTCACGGAGTCCGTCGTCATAACGGATACAGAAGAGGCCGGGATAGAAAATTTCCAGAAGCGGGCGGACACCTATTCCCTGACCGCGCCGCAGACATTCCTCCTCGGTGCCCTGGCGGATGCCTACGGGAAGGTCGGCCGCAACGCGGAGAAAGGGAACATGCCCCTGCTGGATGCCGCGATGGTGTTCGCCGGAACCGGCAGGGAGGTCCACCTCGTCAAGGAGCAGGGGACGAACATAAAGGTGACGACCCCCGACGACTACTACTTCCTGAAGACCATCCTGGAACTGGAAGAGACAAAATACATATTCGGACTGTAGCATGGTAGAGCAGAGGGATATACAGATAATATTCAACAATCCCATAGACTGGGAGCGCTTCAGGGACAAGACCATCCTCGTGACGGGAGCTACGGGACGGCTGGGAACGTATTTTGTCGAGGCCCTGAACAAGGCGGACATAGACTGGAACCTCAACCTGCGGATAATTGCCGTGGCGCGGAGCAGGGAGAAAATGGAGAAAGTGTTCGGCGAGTCCCTGAAGCTGCCGAACATCTGCCCCGCCATACAGGACATCACGCAGCCGCTCGGCCGGGACGGGAACGTCGACTTCATAATCCATACCGCAGGCGCCGCCAGCCCCAGGGACTTTACGGAAGCGCCCGCCGACACCCTGTGGGGACACGTGTGCGGGACGCGGAACGTCCTTGAGCTTGCGAGGCAGAAGAAGACGGAAAGGCTACTGTACGTCTCCACCGTGGAAATCTACGGCGACTGGAAGTCGGAGGAACGCATATCGGAAAACGACATGGGGCCGATGCGCTGCGACGACGCGCGCAAGTGCTACCCGGAGGCGAAGCGCCTGTGCGAGACCATGCTGGCGAGCTACGAGGCGCAGTACGGCGTGCCGTATGTCGGCGCACGCCTGTGCCATACGTTCGGGCCGGGAATCTCCCTCGATGACGGGAGGTCCTTCGCGGAGTTCATGCGGAACGTCGTCAACGGGGAGGACATCGTACTCCAGACGGACGGAAGCGCCGTCCGCACCTACACCTATGTGTCGGATGCCGTCGGCGCGATGCTCCTCGCCCTTACGAAGGGGACGGAACACTATTACAACGTCGCCAACCTCGGGAACCTGGCCAGCACGAGGGAGGTCGCGGAACTTATAGCGGGAATGGATCCGAAACGAAAGGTCAAGGTGTGCTTTGCAGGACAGGGCGAACAGAAGCTGAAATTCCTGAACTACAAGCTCGGAATCATGAACACCGACAGGATCATGGCGCTCGGATGGAGGCCGCAGGTGGGCCTGTCCGATGCGTTCCGGTGGACGCTGGACTCGTTCATCCAGGACAACTGCTGATGGACGCCACGGGTGAAAAACGGTACATCAGGAAACGGCTGCTGAAGGCAGGGCTCCAGAGCATCCCCTTCTACCTGTTCAGGCTCCTTTCCGTAAAGAAGCGGAAGGTGGTGTTCACGACAATAGAGGGGACGACCGGCTTTACGTGCAATCCCAAGTACATCGCCCTCGAGCTGATGCGCAGGAACGAAGGGCTGCCGCCCCGGTTCCGCTGGGAACTCGTATGGCTGGTGAACGATGCCGGCAAAGTATTTCCTTACGGAATCCGCAAGGTCAGGAACACGCTCCTGAACAGGGCCTTTCACCTTGCGACTGCCCGTTTCTGGGTGGACAACAGCAGGAAGCAGCTGGAGTGCCGCAAGCGGCGAGGCCAGACATATATCCAGACATGGCATGCGAAGCTCGGATTCAAGCCGACCTGCCTGGACCGCGGAGCCTCATTTTCAAAGATAGCGTACCTGGTCAGCAAGCATGACTCGGACATGGTGGACTGGTGGCTGTCCAATTCCGACTGGTATGACCGGACGCTGAAGACCGGCTCGCTGTATGAGGGAAAGACACTCAGGACCGGTTCTCCCCGCTGCGACGGCCTTGTGAAGGTCCGCGGCGACGCTGCCGCAAAGGATGGGGCACGGCGGCACGGCGGCGGCCTTTACGGCATAGGCGGTGGCGCGGCGGACGTACGGTTCCTGATGTATGCCCCGACCTACCGGGAGGGAAATTCCGAGGTGACGAGGACCCTCAGCACCGGAGGCCAGTTCCCGGACCTGATGCGGTTGCGGAAGAATATGGAAAAGCGGTTCGGAGGAACCTGGTACATACTGCTCCGCCTGCATCCGCAGCTGGTCGTGCGCCGCATCGGGGCGGCGGGGATTGCCGGGGATGCGGCGGGAGGAGGCTTCCCGGAAGGGACAGTCGACGCGAGCAGTTTTGACGACATGTATGAGCTGCTGGCCGGCTGCGACGCGTTCCTGACGGACTATTCGAGCGCGGCGTTCGACGCCGCCGTGACGGGCATGCCCGTGTTCCTGTACTGCGACGACTACAGGAAATACGAAGGCGAGCGGGGAAAGCTGCTCTGGGACCTGCGGAAGCTTCCCTTCCCGCTGGCCGAGGACGACGGGGAGCTGGAAAAGAACATCGAGCAATTCGACAGGGACGAATACGGTAAAAGGCTGGAAGCGCTGTTCAACGAGACGGGCATGACCGAGGACGGAAACGGCGCCGCCACTGTCGCCGACTTTTTGGAGAAACTGTCGGAGTAAAGCCAGACCTTTGAATGATGAGCCTTGACGGGAGTCCTTTTGTGGGATAATATACAACAGAGGTTTGGATTATCCCACAAAAAGGAGGCGCGTAACATGGACTTCATAAGGCGGCATGCGGAAAAGACGCTGGAACGGCTCGCCACATCCTTTCCTGCCGTCCTTGTGACGGGAGCGAGGCAGACGGGGAAGACGACGCTCCTCAAGAAAGTGACCGGTGCACTGTCCATCCCGAGCACAACGTTTGATGACATAGCGGAGGAGCAGTTCGCCCGGTCCGATCCGAAGGCGTTCCTTGAAATCCATCCAAGCCCGTTCATGTTCGATGAGGTCCAGTACGTGCCGGATTTTTTCCGCTACCTCAAGGTCGAAATAGACCAGGACCGCCGCAACGGGATGTACTACCTTACCGGAAGCCAGCAGTTCAGGCTGATGGAGGAGGTTTCCGAGAGCCTTTCGGGCAGAATTGGAATCGTCCAGCTGTACCCGCTGACGGCACGCGAAATCCGGGGAGACGGCTTTTCAGGACGCTTCCTTCCGACGAAGGAATATGTCATGGAGCGGAACCGGACCCTGGCCGGGGAGGACTTTTCCACAGGGAAAACGTGGGAGCGGATATATACCGGGGGCTACCCGGAGGTCGTGAAGGGCACCGTCTCCCCGGCGGATTTCTACGCCTCCTACCTCAAGACCTACATAGAGCGGGACATACGGGCGCTGAGCCAGGTCGCCGACGAGATGCAGTTCATGCAGTTCGTGGCGGCGGCGGCGGCAAGGACGGGGCAGCTCGTCAACTACGGGGACATGGCGTGCGAGTGCGGCATAAGCGAGGTGACGGCGAAGAAATGGCTGTCCCTCTTGGTGACGTCCGGGCTTGTATACCTCCTGAGGCCATACTCCGCCAACGTGGAGAAGCGCGTCGTCAAGACTCCGAAGCTTTATTTCATGGACACGGGGCTTGCCGCCTACCTCACCCGGTGGACGGGCCCCGAGGTCATGAGGAGCGGGGCCATGGCGGGGGCATTCTTCGAGACCTATGCCGTGGGCGAGATTGTAAAGTCCTTTGCAAACAACGGCGAGGATGCCCCGGTCTATTTTTACCGTGACAAGGACAAGATAGAGATAGACCTGCTTATAGAGCGGGACAACACGCTCTATCCGGTGGAGATAAAGAAGACTTCGACCCCCTCCTCGGATGACGCGAAAGGTTTTTCCATAACGGGACGGATTGGAAACGTCCAGGTAGCCCAGCCTGTCATCGTCTGCGGGGCGGACAGGGTTTCCGCCGTAAGCAGGGGCGGCTGCACGGCACTGGCGGTCCCAGTGGAATTCCTGTAGGACTGAAACCTCCCGGGGCAACCAGTGCCATAATTTAATTAAATATCAAAAGATAAACTTTTCTTCCTTTTATTTCTCTTTCTATATTATTTCAAGTAGAGTTTATATAAAAATAGCATTAACCAAATGCATGTCTATTACAGATAAATTGTGATATTCATA
>JAILON010000007.1 GCA_024690865.1 Treponema sp.
TAGACTGTCACGGACGTGACGCAAGACTGTCACGGACGTGACGCAAGACTGTCACGGACGTGACGCAAGACTGTCACGGACGTGACGCAAGACTGTCACGGACGTGACGCAAGACTATCACGGACGTGACGCAAGACTGTCACGGACGTGACGCAAAACTGTCACGGACGTGACGCAAAACTGTCACGGACGTGACGTAAACCCAGCACAGCCCGTGACGCAAGCCGTCGGTTCAGCCTGAAAATTCCGCGCCTCCTCCTCTCCTGTTCCTTGCCATAAGATAACTAATTAAGGAAACACTTCGGGGCAGGTCCGTGCACGTTGCATACGCAACGGCGGGTCCTGTTCCTTGGACGCTCCCGTCCTGCACGAGGGCGGAAGTGGCGGCCGTTAGCCTTGCCGCCTCTCCCTGCGTTTGTGGAATTATTGACTTGCGGGGCTCGGAGCCTGTATAATCGTTTGTGATTTTGCTATGGAATCAGAGCGGCTTTGGGGAGAAGGACATTCATTTTTTCTCCTTGGGCGTTTTACGAGGATGCAAGAGGAGAAATAATTATGGAAAAGATTGCGAGTTTTACGGTGAACCACCTGAAGCTGGAGCCGGGGGTCTACGTCTCCCGCAAGGACAAGAGGGACAACGTTACGGTGACGACCTTTGACCTGCGCATGACGGCCCCGAACAAGGAGCCGGTGATGAACAATGCCGAGATGCACACGATTGAGCACCTGGGGGCGACCTTCCTGCGCAACGATGCGGAGTGGAAGGAGTCTGTCGTCTACTTCGGGCCGATGGGATGCCGGACGGGCTTCTACCTGGTGCTGTTCGGTGACCTGACGAGCGAGTCCGTTGCCCCCCTGGTCAAGAAGATGTTCGAGTTCGTGAGGGACTACCAGGGCGAGATTCCCGGCGCAACCGCCCACGACTGCGGCAACTACCTGGACCAGAACCTGGGCATGGCCAACTGGCTGGCCCGCCGCTACCTGGACAACACGCTCAACAAGCTGGACAAGGCCCACATGTACTACCCGGAGTGAGTGGTGCGCCTGCCCAAAGCCTGTGGCTTTCAGAATGCGCGAGTCCCAAAAGTCGCAATGAAATTGCGTCTAAGGACTTGTCGTGAGCTTCAAGATGCGCATAGCGCGGCTTGAAGCTCATTGCCTTACCCAAAGCCTGTGGCTTTGGGTAAGGCGTTGACATTTCGTGCGGTTTAGTGATAAAATCGCCCTATAAACTGTTTTACTTAGAGGAGTTACCCATGTCGGGACACAGCAAATGGTCAACTATTAAGCATGCGAAGGGTATTGCCGATGCCAAGCGCGGTCAGCTGTTCACAAAGTTCATAAAAGAGATTTCTATCGCCGCAAAGATGGGCGGCGGAGACCCTGCCTCCAACCCCCGCCTGCGCACGGCCATGCTGAAGGCCAAGGCCGCCTCAATGCCCAAGGACAACATCGAGCGTGCCATCAAGAAGGGAACGGGAGAGCTTGGTGCCACTTCCTACGAGGAGCTTGTGTACGAGGGATACGCTCCGGGCGGAGTCGCCGTCCTTGTTGAAGTCCTTACGGACAACAAGAACCGCGCGGCCGCCAACGTCCGCAACTTCTTCACGAAGAACGGCGGCAATCTGGGAACGACGGGTTCAGTTTCCCGTATGTTTGACCGCAAGGGCGTGATTGAGTACGATGCCGAGAAGGTCAGCGAGGACGAGATTATGGAAGTCGCCCTTGAGGCCGGAGCCGACGACATAACGACCGAGGACGGCGTTACCACCGTTACGACTGATCCTTCCGCATTCGACAAGGTTCTGGAGGCCCTGCAGGCAAAAAACTTCGAGTCCCTTTCCGCCGAAGTTTCCATGGTTCCCCAGGCCTATACTTCTGTCGATGCCGACACGGCCAAGAAGGTTGCCAAGCTGGTCAGCAAGTTGGAAGAGGACGAGGACGTGCAGAACGTCTACACGACGGTCGAGTATCCCGATGATTTCGACCCGGACAGCGTAGCGTAAGTTCCTGACAGTTTTTTCAACTGCGATTGAATTCGTATGCGGGGGCCGTGATTGTACGTCGTGCAATTGCGGCCCCCGTTGGTTTGTGCCGCCGTGTGGTTCCGCGCGGGCGGATTGTCCTGGGCAGTCGGATTGTCCTGGGGCAGGGCCGATGTTTTTTGCGTTCTATAAAAAAATCCTATGAAAAAGATTCGTGTTTTGGGAATAGACCCCGGGCTGGCCAATACGGGCTTTGGCATTGTCGATTGGTGTGGGGGCAGGCTCAAGATGGTCGGCTACGGGGTGATTGAAACCGCGAGCACGGAGGACCATTCCACCAGGCTCCTCGCCATATACAACCGTCTCCTCGCCGTCATCGACGAGTTCCGGCCCGACGAGGCGGAGATGGAGGCCCTCTACTTTGCGCGGAACACGTCCAGCGCGCTTGCGGTCGCCGAGGCAAAGGGGGTCATCACCCTCTGCCTGGCCCAGCAGGCCATTCCCCTGACGATGTACACCCCCAACCAGATAAAGACCGCCGTCACCGGTACGAGCTCGGCCGACAAGGAGACTGTTGAAATGTACGTCAAGCTGCTCTTGAACCTGAAGGCCGAACCCAAGCCCGACCACGCCGCCGATGCCCTTGCCGGGGCCATCACCCACATACATTCGTCCCTGCGCTGAAGGCGGGCGGCCTTTGCTGCGGACCCGTCAGCCGATGGTCTTGCCGTCCGAGAATGCCTTTCCCACGATGCCGCCAAGCACGTTGTAGTTGTGGCCCACGGGGTCGTAGCAGATTGGCTTGAGCTTCGCCGCATCGATTTTTCCATCCGTCAGGACCGACTCGTCGGCGGAAACGTTCACGATGTTTCCCACGATGTAGTCGCTGTCGTCGTCCATCCGGGCCAGTTCACATTCCAGCACCATCGGCAGCTCGTTGATTACGGGAGCGTCCACGAAGTTCGACTTGCTTATGGAAAGCCCCGCCTTCTGTATCTTGTCCGGTTCCGTATTTCCACTCACGATTCCCAAGTAGTCGCATTCCTTCACGTGGGCCGCGTCCGCCATGCTCACGGTGAAGGCCTTGCGGGCCGCGATGTTCTTGGTCGTCTTGTGGCTTTTGTCCAGGCAGATGCCTATCTGGTTCGTGTCGTGGATTCCGCCCCAAGCCGCGTTCATCGCGTCCGGCGTTCCGTCTTCGCCATAGGTTGCGATGATCAGCACCGGCATCGGGTACATGAAGGTTTGCTTTCCAAAATCCTTTTTCATACTGTTCCTCTCTATTATAGTGAATTTAGACTGGTGGGGCAGCTTCTGGAAGTCCTCGCAGCTTTGTCGCAGGCGGCTTTTGAAACAAGTTCTGCTTCCAAGGTGGCCGCGGCAACGAATCTGCCACGGTCTTTTGAAGCAAGCTCTGGATTCAAAGGGGCGCGGCAACAGCGGTGCCAAGTTCTTTTGAAACTGCCTTGAATGTCCTCTGGTTCATTTCCACGGACGGGTCTTTCCCGCCCATCCCATCTCGTTCCAATACTGGACGTCGCTTTCGTTCCAGCCTTTTTTCTGTAGGAGCCGCATCAGGAAAAAGAAGGCCTTGGTCTTCAGTCCCGGCTTTGCCTTTCCGTTCCGCCGCCGTATGGCCCGTGCCAGGGCGTCCGTCTTCCGTGAGATGAGGGCCTTCTTTTTGTCTGCCACTCCGTCCCAATTTACGGCCGCTACGGCAAATCCCAGCCGGTACTGTTTTGCGATGCCCCAGAAGTAGAGGCTGTCCGCCATGTCCTGCATGGTTGACTTCATTCCTGCACCCGCTGCGGTTGCCACGCATACCCCCTGTTTTTTGAACATGCAGGCCCGGGGCCGGTGGACCATCCATCGGTAGCCGAGGTGGTCCAGGAACGCCTTCATTGCTCCCGTGGCGTGGTATACGTAGACCGGGCTGGCGAGGATTATCACGTCGGCCAGGTCCATCGCCTGCACGATGGGGGCCAGATCTGCGGCGTGCGGGCACTTTCCTTCATCTTTGAAGCAGAGCGTGCAGCCTCCGCAGAAGTGGGGAAAGTCTTTTGGCAGGAAAAACTCAATCTGCTCGCCACCGATTTTTTCCGCCAGCTCGTGGGCAATATGGTATGTGGAGCCCTCGTGGGCCTGCCCATGGATTATTACTGTTGTCATGCTGTGAAATTCCTTGGGGGCAATTCTACCATGGATTGGCCGTTTCCGCAACGAATGGATTGGCGTGTTCCAGGGGGCGGATTGATGGGGCGGTCGTTCCGGGCGGGGGGAGCCAGTGGATGGGTGCCTCTGTTGGGGCTTCCGGCGGGCAAAAAAAACGCACCGGCGGCTTTCACCACCGGTGCGGACTGCGGCATTCCTTGTGACTTCGTCAATGAAGCTTTGAAGCATTCAACCGTTAGAATCTTAACCTGTTAAACCGCCGAAAAAGACAGATTCCCAAAATCAATGATTATAAAGTGATAAAGGAGTGCAGCTATAACGGCACAGAAAGACGGGCAGCGTCAGTGCGCCGCCCGCACCAGACCCGTGATGGGGAGTGCTAGGCCTTTGGCCAGGCAAAGGCATCCAGCTTTGTTGATTACAGTTTTACGTGTAATCACCTCCATCACAAGGAATCCCCGCCGGGAGTTGCCTCTGGACGGGGGAGGGATTTTGGACTGGACCGGTTGCCCGGTTGCGTCCGTCTCCGTTGTACCGCAGCCAAAACGCAGTCCTGCCCAGGTTGCCCCGGACGGGACGCGCGATTTTCCACAATCCTACAGCAGGTCCTCCGGCATCTCCCAGTCCACCTTCTGGGTGGCGTTGAAGGCCGAAATCTCGTCGCGGACCTCTTCAAGCTCCTTCGTCAGCTTCTTTTTCAGCTGGACAAGGCTCATGCCCAGCGAGGACTCGTCCAGCATGGGATAGTTGTAGATGGTGACGTCGTAGCGCCTGAAGTTGCCCTTGTTGTCGGAGGTTTCGTAGTCCACCCGTGTTTCCGTGGAGGTCGCCGTAATCTGCCGCTCTTTTTCCAGCAGCCGCTCCACGTACAGGAGCTTGGACTTGACGGCCGTCTCCTTGAACAAAAGCTCGTGTCCCCGCTGGTTGCAGGACTCTATCGCCAGGTTGAGCGAAAGGCAGGCGTCCGTAATGGCGAAAAGCCGTTTGACGGCCTCGTCGTAGGAAAGCCCGTCCAGCTTGTTGAGCTTTTCATTCCGCTTTTCCGCAAGCTGGGCACTGTCCGCTTCGGCCCCCTCGAACTGTACGACGTAGGGCACGTTTTCCAGCATGGTGCTGAGCTTTGACGCCGCAACCTTGAGTTCCGCCCTGATCCGCATGGCCTTCTGAATGTTCATAAACAGCCTCCTGATGTTACGCCAGTATACATCGCGCCCCGTGTTTCCGCAAGCGATGCTGCGGTCCGCGAGGGGGCGTTTCTGCATTGCTGTGGTCCGCGAGGCCACGGTTCCGTTCGGGGGAGGCTTGCCGTGCATCTGTTGCCCATGCTATAATTCCTGCAGTCGTTTTTCCACGTTTGGAGGGAGGTTGTATGAAGAAATTCACCGGTTATGAAAAGGGCATCGATTTGGGCGGTTGGCTTTCGCAGTGCTCGGAGTATACGCAGGAGCACTACAAGACGTTTATAGGCGAGAGCGACTTTGCCGTCGTCGCTGGTTGGGGGGTGGACCACGTCCGGCTCCCCGTTGACTGGCAGGTGTTCCAGAAGGAGGACGGCAGCTTCATAGAAGAAGGTTTTGGATACGTTGAAAATGCCATTGCATGGGCCAGGAAGCAGGGACTGAACATGATCCTTGACCTGCACAAAACCCTGGGCTATTCGTTTGACGCGAGCGCGGACAAGAACAACTTTTTTGCCGACGAGAGGCTGCACGGGCATTTTTACGCCCTCTGGGAGGAGTTTGCAAGGCGCTTTTCCAAGCACGAGGATATGCTGGCCTTCGAGCTGCTCAATGAAGTGACCTCCCCTTCCTACAGCGATGCCTGGAACAAGATTTCTGCAAAAGCCGTCCAGATTATACGGAAACATTCGCCTTCCATCCGCATACTGATTGGAGGCTACTGGAACAATTCGATTGACGCGCTGAAGGATCTGGATCCGCCCGCCGACCAGAACATCGTCTACAACTTCCACTGCTACGATCCGTTGCTGTTTACCCACCAGGGGGCCTACTGGGTCAATGGCATGCCTGCCGATTTCAAGCTGGTCTACCCGCTGACCTATAAGGAGCACAACGACGCGGCCCGCAGGCTGGGGCTGACGGATTTTATCAATCCCATGGAGGACGAGTCCAAAACATACGGCAAGGACTTTTTTGTGCGCAAGTGGCAGGCTGGAATCAAGGTCTGCGAAGAGCGGGGGGTGGCCCTGTACTGCGGCGAATACGGGGTCATAGACCGGGCCAGTCCGGAGTTTGCCCTTGCCTGGTACAAGGACATACATGCGGCTTTTGAAGAATGCGGCATCGGCCGCGCCGCGTGGAGCTACAAGAAGATGGACTTTGGCTTGAGCGACGACCGCATGAAGGGCGTGATTGGCCAGTTGATAAAGCTTTTCTAGCGGCAGGGCTGGTGACGTGGCTCGTGTAGGGCCCGTGCGGGGGCTTGGCGGGCCGGGCCGTGCAATTCCGGCGGGCCATGGTGACTGGTCGGGCCTGTGCGGGGGCTGCACTTCCGGTGTGGCCTCGCCCGTCTCCCGGTAGCCGGGCTCGTATGGCAGCCGCGTATCCTGCCACTTGACTTTCCCCTCCCTATTGATAAACTAGTATAAAATAGAAGAAATTCAACAGAGGTGTCCAATGCTTAATTCTATGGAAGAAAAATATGTCCTGTCCGTGCTGGTTGAAAACCATGCAGGTGTCCTGAGCCGCGTGTCCGGTCTTTTCAGCCGCCGTGGCTACAACATAGACTCCCTTACGGTCTGCGAAACCTCCGACCCAGCGAAATCCCGAATGACGATCGTTGTCCGGGGTGACGAGCACATCCTTGATCAAATAGAGAAGCAGCTTTCCAAGCTGGTGGAAGTCATCTCCATAGAACACTGCAAGCCCTCGGAAACCTGCCAGCGTGAGATGGCCCTCATAAAGGTCAAGGCTGGCGGTCCCAACCGTGCCGTCATCCTTGAAACCTGCAACATTTTCCGTGCCCACATCGTGGACGTGGCGGCCGAGTCCCTTATCGTCGAGGCGACGGGAAGCGAGGACAAGATTTCGTCCCTCATCCGCCTGCTGGAGCCCTATGGCATACTGGAGCTGCTCAAGTCCGGCCTCACCGCGATGGACCGCGGTGCAAAGGTGATGGAATAGCGGTTCCGACGGGCGCGGGCCGCGATGTGTCCGAACACGGGCTGTGAAGGTGTCCGGCTTCGGTCGGCATTTTTTTTCCAGAAAACGGCCGACGAATGTAAGCGTCCCATTGTGTCCGAACACGGGCCGCGAACAGCCTTGGCACGGGCCGTAAACTGCCCTGTTACGGTCCCTGAACAGCTTGCGCGTCACGAACAGCTCCGGCGCGAGCCTTGGACTGCCCGCGCGTCATGAGCCAAAAGCTACCCGCGCGTCATGGGCCAAAAGTTGCCTGCGTATCAGGGGCCAAAAGCTGCCCGCTCGTCATGAGCTGGCTACTTTCTGCCATCGTTCATCCCAGACTTCCCAGCTGTCTCCCTTGAATTCCACCCGGCCGATGCGGAACACGCGGGGGTGGAGGGGGAACTTCTCGCAGCCACGGAACTGGGGCAGGGCCTGACTTGCTGCATGCCCGGCTCCGTCCAGCTGGGCGAACACGATGCGCAGGTCGAAGCTGGCGCCGCCTTCCCCGCATGCCAGTCTGACGGGAAAGAAGAAGTTTGTTCCGTCCTGCTGCGGTGCAGAGATGGTGCAGGACGAAAAGCCGCCTTCAGGAAGTTCGTCTGCAAATGCATAGAGGGGAAAATGGGGAAAGAGGACCTGCCCTTTGGATTGCGGGGCGGCGTTGTAGGCGCTTATGAAGGAGCGTGCGGCCGTGGCCAGGTCCAGCGCCGTGTCCTTTTGTGGCATAAAGGCTTGCATAGCAAGAATGTAGACAAAAAGCTTAAAAAACTCTAGTATTTTCATGTATGAATCGTAGGATTATAGAGGCTCTTTTCCTAGTTTTCTCCTGCATCCTCTTTCTGGGGGCCAGTTTTTTCATAACCGACAGGTTCATTGCCTCCTCTTCCCCCCTTGGCATGAATGGCGAGCGGTTCGTGGCGATGAATGCCCAGTCCGCGAAGGGCAAGATTACAAAACCCGACAAGAATTCTTCTCTATACTACCGCTTTACGGCCAACCAGAAGGTGCACCTGAAGCAGGAGGTGAAGTCCAACGGCGGCATTTCGCTCGTGGCCGATATAAAGACGATCGACGGCAAGTATGACGAGTTTGCGAAGGTCCTGCCGTTCCAGTTTGGATTCCTGTATGACAAATCCTCTTCGTCAGGTGATGCGGTTGCGCCAAGCAGCAACTTCGTGTCCGGTGACTACCTCATGTTTGACAGGACGGGAATCTCCTCCTTCCGAATCTCCATAAGCGTGGGGACCGATGATGTGGTTCCTGCGGGATTCTTCCTGCATTCGGCCCACCCCTGCCAGATAGAGGAGGTTTCCTTTGAGCATGTGATGGTCGGCTGGGACTTTTCCGGTCCCGTGCCCCTCTACGCCTTCAGCGACCGGGGCGGAACCATAGACATACTGGAGGGGGCCTCTGCAGATTTCACGGATGTTGAAAAGCTCTTCAACAGGACGCTGCTTCCAAAGATAACGGTCAAGTTCGCACCTGCCGACGACATCGGGACTTGGCAGAAGCAGAAGACGCTGGTGGCCCATTACGGTGGAGAGGAGATTTCCATCAGGCGCAATAAGAAGAACAATGTCATGACGCTGCAGCTGGCGGCGTTTTCCAAGCCGTGGGACAGGCTGGTATTCGACTCCAGTGACCAGGTCCAGGCAATCCTCCTTGAGGCAAACGAGCCCAAGTTGGGAGGGGGAACGGATGCCGGGGCGGTGTATCCCTTTGTGACGGACCTGGGCATGATCATGGGCTGGCCCAGGAACAGCTGGCGCGGGCAGGACTATGAGCTGTTCGAGTGGGAGGAGGTTCCCCACGTCCTTTTCTTTGACTTTGCCAACTACAAGGTGCAGGGCGACTATCTGACGCGGCTGGCCTATTTTGCGGAGAAGACCGGATACCGGGGGACTTTGGTGAGCGACGAGTTCATCAAGGACCACCACGGCTACAATGCGCACGACTACAAGGCCAAGGACATGGCGGCCTTCTATACGGAGGCGTCGTTGCAGGAGTTCCCCCTCAATGAAAGCGAACTGCGCCTGCGGGACATTTTGATTGCCAACGGCATCATACTGGATGCGGGGAATGGAACGTACACGCCGGGGGTAGGGGCAATCGTTTCGTTTGCCCAAGAGTCTGCCCATTACCTGCGCTGGCAGTTCATGGCCCATGAGAGCTGGCACGGCATATACTTTACCTCACCCGAATTCCGGGCCGAAGTTGACAGGGTGTACAACAGTTTTGACCGGAAGAGCTTGGAATTCATACAGGTGTTCTGGGAGACCCAACCGGGCTTGAACTACGACAGGACGGATGATTACCTGATGCGCAATGAGCTGATGGCCTACATCATGCAGCAGTCGCTTTCCAGGGTAGGGCAGTATTTCGTGGGCCTTGCCCAGCGCGATTCTGTGAGGCAGATTGAAGGGGACCTTGCCGCTTACATTCGGAATACGGGTGCCTCTGCCTTCATAGACGCCGGTGGCGAGCTGAACCAGTGGGCCTTCGACAACTACGGCTTTGCAGCCGGCCGGGTGAATTTGATTTACCGGGAATAAAATCCTGCAAAAAATAAAAATCCTCCACAGATAACTAGTATAGATGGGTCAGTTCCAAAACGTCCTCGCGGCTATGTCGCCGTGGACTTTTGCAGCTGGCTCAGATGAATTCCTGTGGAGGTTCTGATGAAAAGGCCTTTTCTTTTGTGCCGTGTCTTGGGCGCCGTCTTTATTTCGGCTGTGGAGCTGCTTTTGCTTTCTGTGGGGCCAATTTCCTGCAGCATGGCGGGGAGCGATGACTCTGCTCTGTCTTTCCATGTTGCAAGTCCCGGATCCACCGGTGGGGCGGCCCTCAAGGTACAAAGTTCTTCCCCGCCCGTGTTGCGTTCCTTCCTTGTGGATTCTTCGTCCGGTATGACCCTCGAATTTGACAAGCTTGTTTCCATAACGGACGCAAGCCTCTGTCCGTCGGACGGGGGAACTCCCGTTGCCGTCTCCTGCGATGAAGGGGAGGGCGGTATGTCGGTCCGGCTCCGTTTTTCCAGTGAAACAAAGATAGGTGTCGCGTACGATTTGAAGGCCGTTGCCCATGACGCTGACGGAAACACCCTGGGCTTTTCCGTCAGCTTTGACGGATACAATGCGAACCTGCCGGACCTAGTTTTGTGTGAGGTGCGGAATGCCTATTCGTCCAAGGCGAACAAGTATGAGTTTGTCAGGCTGTATTGTTCCAAGGCCGGAAACCTGAGCGGCCTGGAGCTTTTGAGCGCGGGCGATGGCGAGGCGAAGTCCTTTGTGTTTCCTGCGGTCGAAGTTTCGGAGGGGGAGTATGTCTGTGTCCACCTGCGCAAGATGAAGGACGAGGACGGTGCATGGAAGCAGCAGGGGATGACGGATGAAGATTGCGGTGATATCCGTGCATCCACGGCCGTGGACTCTTCCGACGACACCTGGGATTTCTGGCAGGACAACCAGAAGAGTCGCCTGTCCCCATCAGATATCGTGATGCTTCGGAACCGTACGGACGGCAGGGTTGTTGATGCGTTCCTGTTCCGCGATCCCAAGAAGGAGGCTGCGGATTGGGACGGCAAGTATGCTTCCTTCCTGAAGGCGGTGGAGCAGAGCGGACGCTGGCTGGACGGGGAGGGGAATGTTTCGACGGAATTTGAAAGTGCATTTGTCGCGGAAGGAATCACCAGTTCCGCCGTGACGCGGACGATGCGGCGGCGGAAGCTGGACGCAGGGCCAAGTTCCGCCGCAGACTGGTGCGTGGAAAAAACAAAATAGCCGCCGGGATGTGGAGGCGGTCCGCTAGCGGAATACGACGGACCGGCCGTCCGCATCCACCGTGATCGTAGAGTTCTCCCCGAAGTTTCCGGCGAGCAGGGCCTTGGACAGCGGGTTTTCCACGTAGTTCTGGATGGCCCGCTTGACCGGGCGTGCTCCGAACGCCGGGTCGTAGCCCAGGTCGGCGATGAGGTCGAGCGCGGCGGGGGTGAACTCGATACGGATCCTCCGGTCCGCAAGCCGCGACGACAGGCGGTCCAGCTGGAGCTTGACGATGCCCTTGACGTGCTCCTTGCCCAGTCGGTTGAACATGACCGTTTCGTCTATCCTGTTCAGGAACTCCGGCTTGAAGTGCTGCTTCAAAAGCGTGTCGATCTGCTGCATGAGCTTGGCGTTGCTGTCGTCTGGATCAGCGCCGTCAGCGTCGGCTCCTGCCGCCTCCAAGATGAGCTCGGACCCCAGGTTGCTCGTCATGATGATTATCGTATTCTTGAAGTCCACGACCCGGCCCTGTCCGTCGGTCAGGCGGCCGTCGTCCAGCACCTGCAGGAAGACGTTGAACACGTCGGGATGGGCTTTTTCCACCTCGTCAAAGAGGACGACGGAGTAGGGACGGCGCCGTACGGCTTCGGTCAGCTGCCCGCCCTCGTCATAGCCCACGTATCCTGGCGGTGCACCGATCAGGCGGGAGACGGAGTGCTTCTCCATGTACTCGGACATGTCGATCCTGGTCAAGGCCTTCTCGTCGTTGAACAAAAAGTCGGCGAGGGTCTTGGCGAGCTCCGTCTTGCCCACGCCGGTCGGCCCGATGAAGAGGAAGGTGCCGAGCGGCTTGTTGGGGTCGGAAAGTCCTGCCCTGTTGCGGCGGATTGCGTCCGCGACGGCCTGCACGGCGGTGTCCTGCCCGATGACTCGCTTGTGCAGCACCTCCTCCAGTTCCAGGTACTTCTGCTTCTCGCCGCTCATCATCTTGGCGACCGGGATGCCCGTCCAGTTGGACACGACGCGGGCAATGTCCTCTTCCGTCACCTCCTTGCGGAGCAGGCTCTTTCGCTCCTCGCTCATCTCTCCCCCGGCCTCCGCCGCGCCGGAATTGTTCTGCTCCTCCGCAATCGCCTTTTCCAGCTGGGGGATGACCGAATACTTGAGCTCGGCGGCCTTGTTGAAATTGCCCTCCCGGGTATATTTCTCCATGTCGAACTTCGCCTTCTCCAGCTCCTCCTTGGAGTGGCGGCTGCCTTCGATGGCCTGCTTCTCGTTCTGCCACTGGAGCTTCATGGAATCGCGCTCGGACGTAAGTTCAGCAAGCTCTTTCTCCAGCTTGGCAAGCCGCTCCATGCTCGGCGCATCGTCCTCCTTGGAAAGCGACTGCTTCTCTATCTGCAGTTGAAGCAGCTTGCGCTCCAGGCGGTCCAGCTCCACGGGCTGGCTTTCTATCTCCATCTTGAGCCGGCTCGCCGCCTCGTCCACAAGGTCTATCGCCTTGTCGGGCATGAAGCGGTTGGTGATGTAGCGGTTTGAAAGTGTCGCGGCGGCGACTAGGGCCTCGTCGTTTATCTTTACCCCGTGGTGTATCTCGTACTTGTCGCGCAGGCCGCGCAGGATTGCGATCGTCGCCTCCACGTCAGGCTCCGCGCAGTAGACCTGCTGGAAGCGTCGCTCCAAGGCTGCGTCCTTTTCTATATACTTGCGGTATTCGTCCAGCGTCGTCGCGCCGATGACGTGCAGCTCCCCGCGCGACAGGGCGGGCTTGAGCAGGTTGGACGCGTCCATGCTGCCCTCCGCCGCGCCCGCGCCGACAATCGTGTGCAGCTCGTCGATGAAGAGGATTATCTGCCCCTCGCTCTTGACGATTTCGGTTATGACGGCCTTGAGCCGTTCCTCGAACTCCCCGCGGAACTTTGCCCCGGCGACCAGTTGCCCCATGTCCAGGGCGAGCAGCCGCTTGTTCTTGAGGCTTTCCGGCACGTCGCCTGACGCGATGCGGCGGGCAAGCCCCTCCACGATTGCGGTCTTGCCCACGCCCGGCTCCCCGATGAGGACGGGGTTGTTCTTGGTGCGGCGGGAGAGCACCTGCATGACCCGGCGGATTTCCTCGTCGCGCCCGATCACGGGATCTATCTTGTCCAGCCTTGCCCGCGCGGTCAGGTCGGTGCAGTACTTCTCCAGCGACCGCATCTTGGCCTCGGGGTCCTGGCTGTCCACGGTCTGGTTGCCGCGCACGGCCCTGAGCGCCTCCAGCGTCGCCTTCCTGTCGCAGCCGTGCGACCGGAGCATGCCGCCAGTCTTGTCCTTGGCTTCCGTCATCGCGAGGAAGAGGTGCTCGGTGGAAAGGTAGAGGTCCTTGAGCGATGCCATCTCCTTTTCCGCGAGGGCGAGCGTCCGCTGTGCCTCGCTTGAGAGGGTCATCTGGGTGTTTCCCGAAACCGTCGGGTACTGGTCTATCAGCTTCTCAAGCTCCGAGAGCAGGATCTCCGGCTGTACGCCGATCCGCTCGACGAGCGGGGAAATGATTCCGTCCTTCTGGCGGAGCATGGCGGTCAGCAGGTGCTCGTTGCCTATCTCGCTGGAGCTTTTCTGCATGGCGAGGTTGCTCGCCTCCTGTATCGCGTCCTGGGTCTTGAGCGTCATCTGGTCATAGTTCATGTTCTGTCCTCCCTGTCTGAACCGCGGGGTTCAGGCGCGCGGAACCGTAGGCATTCGGTTCCCGCAAGTGAATTTGGATGCCGTACGGCGGCATCCGTGCCTGCTTTGAATATATTGAAAATAACGGAGAAAGACAAAATTTCCCTGTAAATGGGGCGGGTTGGGAAAATCCGTCCGTGCCCACGACGCTACGCACTTGCTTGCGGCGTGTCCGTCACGCTCGTGACGCAGTTTTGTCACGCCCGTGACGCAGTTCAGTCACGCCCGTGACGCAGTTTTGTCACGCCCGTGACGCAGTTTTGTCACGCTCGTGCCCACGACGCTACGCACTTGCTTGCGGCGTGTCCGTCACGTCCGTGCCCACGACGCTACGCACCTGCTTGCGTCGTGTCTGTCACGTCCGCTGTTGTCCTGCCCCTTTGACCTTTCCTTCCTCCAGTGCTATAATGCGTCCGTGGCAGCAGGTACGGGCGTCTTTTGGGGCTTTGGGCTGCCGTTCCATACATCACTTTTTAACATCATTTTACGAGGTGGGCTTATGTATTACTATGCGGAAGAAAAGAAGAGCGGGAAGCCGGTGGACTTCAATTTCAACCCCACGAGCGAGACGGCGAAGGCCGTGTTCCATTCCAAGGAGGACCTGTTCTACTTTATGGATGTCGCCAGCCGCGAGAAGTTTGGCGCGGACAAGATTGACAGCGAGCGTGAGAAGTTCACCGTCAAGGAAACTGCATAAGGAGCTAAATAACGCATTATGAGTGAAGAAAATACAGAGCTGTGTCCCTGCGGAAGCGGGAAGAAATATGCGGAGTGCTGCCAGCCCATCATAAAGGGTACGGTGAAGGCGGCAAACCCCGAGGCCCTGATGAGGGCACGGTATTCGGCCTATGTGAAGCAGGAGATTGATTTCATAATCAACAGCTGCGAGAAGGGCGAGAAGATTGCCGAGATAGACCGGAAGGCGACGGAGGATTGGAGCCGCAATTCCACCTGGCATGGGCTGAAGATCCTCCGCACCGAAAAGGGCGGTCCTGACGATACGGAAGGAATCGTTGAATTTGAGTGCATCTACACCCAGAAGGGCATCCGCGACGTCCATCATGAAATCAGCGGCTTCCGGAAGATCAACGGCGAGTGGCTTTTCAGCGAAGGCGTGGTAAGGCCGACCACCGTGGTCCGCGAGGGCCGCAAGGTTGGCAGGAACGAACCCTGTCCCTGTGGGTCTGGCAAGAAGTACAAGAACTGCTGCGGCAAAAATGCCTAGTGGCTTTGGGTCCCTGGGCCAGTGCAAAAGACTGATTTTGTACTGGCGCGGGGCTTTTTTTATGACGGCTGTATCCCGACATGTGCCGGCATCTTGACGCGGGAGGCCCGGAGAGCCTGCATTCCAGCCATCCTTCCGTTTTTCCGTCCTGTTCCCAATAAAAGCTTTTTTCCTTCAATAATCTGACATTTCTGACATTCCTGCATTTTTCCTGGAGATGTATAGGTAAAACACGGAGCCAGTTGCAAAAGTCCCTTGCGATGAAGCCGGGGGACTTCTTGAAACTGCCTCCATACATCGAGGATGAACATGCAAGTGTACAGTTTTTCACCTTTCGGCTACGAAGGGTCGCTCGTGAGCGTGGAAGTTGACTTACGGCGGGGAATTCCGGCTGTTGACATCGTGGGGCTGGCCGAGGGCGCCGTGAAGGAATCCAGGGAGCGGATGAGGAGCGCGATACGGAACTGCGGCTTTGAGTTCCCTCCGGAGCGGGTGCTCATAAGCCTGGCCCCCGCCGACCTCCGCAAGGAGGGGGCTGCGTTTGACCTGGCGGTTGCCCTTGCCGTCCTGTGCGAGAAGGATGTTGCCGACGGAAAGGGCACGTCGCTTTTGGACGGAAACATCCTGGTCATGGGCGAACTGGAGTTGAACGGAAGGGTACGGCCGCTGAAGGGCGTACATGCCGCCGTAAGTACGGCCCGTGACGGCGGGATACGGCGGGCTATTGTCCCCAAGGAAAATGCAGATGAGGCGCGCGAGATAGGGGGGATGGAGGTGTTCGGAGCCTCTTCGCTTGTGGATGCCTATGCGGCGCTCATGGACGGCAGCCGGTTCAGCGCAAAGCAGGACTGCGGCCATGGGGGCGGGCCCTCCTTTCCCTGCGATGAGGTGGGGGGCGTGCTCTTTCCCAAAGCTGATCCCGGCCTTGAGTTTGCCGACATACGGGGGCAGGATTTCTTCATCAGGGGCCTGCAGCTGGCGGCGGCAGGCGGGCACAACGTCATGGCCTTTGGGCCGCCCGGATGCGGAAAGACGCTGGCCATGCAGAAGTTCCCGGCCCTCCTTCCCCTGCTGGACCCGGAGGAGTCACGTCCCGTCACGCGGATCTATTCCATTGCGGGGCTGCTGCCCACGGACAGCCCGCTGGTGCGCGATGCTCCGTTCAGGCAGCCCCACCAGACGGCCAGTATGGAGGGCATGTGCGGGGGCGGTCCGCGCCTGACGCCGGGGGAGATTTCCCTGGCCCACAACGGGGTCCTGTTCCTGGACGAGGCTGCGGAATTCAAGAGTTCCGTCCTGCAGATGCTCAGGGTGCCCTTGGAAAGCGGGTCCATCACCTTGAGCCGGGCGGGCAGGTCCACGGTCTTTCCTGCCTCCTTCCAGCTGCTCATTGCTACAAACCCCTGTCCCTGCGGGAATTTTGGTTCCAGGGAGAAGATATGCCTTTGTTCTGCAAACAGCGTGTCCCTGTACTGGAGGAAGTTTTCGGCCCCCCTGTTGGACCGCATAGATATCCGCGTCCAGGTGGAAAAGCGGGAAGGAAATGCCGGCGGGAAGGATGACGGGGAACGGCTTACGACTGCGTTCCTGCGTCGGGGAATTGCGAAGGCCGTCCTGGTCCAACGGGAACGGCAGGGAAAGAAGAACGCACGGCTTTCTCCTGCGGAGCTGTCCGAATACTGCGTCCTGTCTGCGGAGGCAAAGGAGGCCCTTGAGTCTGCCAGCCTGCGTCATTCATTTTCGCCCCGGAGCGTTTCCAGCGTCGTGAAGCTTTCGCGGACCATTGCGGACATGAAGGGGGAGGGGACCATAGGGCTGGAAAGCATGGAGGAGGCCCTTTCCTACCGGCGGGGCGGTGGGCTGGTGGAGGAGTTGGGGATGCTGTAGGGCTGGCGGTCAGTGCTTTCGTGCGGTCTGGCTGGTATTTCTGGGCCGGATGCGGGGGGTGGAGCTTTCTTGTGTCTGGCAGTGGGTGCGTCTGGCGGGTATTTGTGCCGTGCGTCTGGCGGGGGAATCCGTGCAGGATGACGAAATAAAAAATCCCGCACATCTGCGGGATTCCTTTGGGTTTCGTTACCGGCTCTGAGACTTGAACTCAGACACCATCGCTGGCAAAAGATTTTGAGTCTTTCGTGTCTACCATTCCACCAAGCCGGCTCGTTATGAAATGACTATAGCAGTTTTGAAAGTTTTTTTCAAGGGGGTAATTATGGAAGATGTAAAATATAGCGAAATTCAAAGGCAACTGAGGGACAGCGCCCGCAGGCAGGCGGTCATGTTGGGGACGAGCGGCGGAGAGCTTTTCTGCAATAGCCCGGAGCTGGAGGCCCCGCCCTATGGGGAAGAGCTGCCGCCCCCGGACTGCTGCGGGGACTGCCGGGCGGGATACGCCCGGGACTGCTTCCGCTGCCCCGGACAGCCGGCATGACAGGAGGGACCATGTCGGCACGTTGGCCGTTATGGCCTGCGGGGCAATTTTCTATTTTCCGACGTAGTTGAAGAGCGTACGGTTGGAAAAGTCGTATCCGTTGGGATCGGCGGTGATGTTGCTGCAGCTTACGATGAGGTAGTCCTTCTTTTCGGCGATGTAGTTCATCTTCCAGTCCTTGTAGGACGTCTTGCCGTTTGCTGAAACGAGGTGGAGGATGAGCTGCTTCTTTTCATCCCCTTCTTCATAGGTTCCCGTCCAGACGTTCTCGCCGTTTTTCTTCGTCTGGGTAATCTTGAAGTCCCAGTCGTTTTCAAAGGTTATCATGGTGGCGTAGCTGCCGTTGGCAAAGTACCACTCGCCTACGTAGGCTTCTTGGGTGATTTCCTTCGCCTTCTCCTTGGCGCTGTGGGTCCCGTCCTTGACGGCCCCCTTGATGCCGCTGAAGATGCCCTTTGCACCCTGCTTTATCTTCTGGCCGTTGCTCTCTTCGGTGGCCTCGTTCGCCACGGACTCGCTTGCCCCTGAGTCGGATGCAAAGGCGGGCAGGACGACGGACAGGGCCGTCAGAGAGAACACGAGCGCACAGACAAATCGAATCCTTTTCATTTCATTTCTCCTTACTACAATCAAATTGTTCGGTGCAAGCTAGAGGCCCCGCTCTGCCGGGAAAAAGCACGGCAACGCACGACACAAGCGCCTCCACCGTTGGGCCGTGGCCTTGCGGCGGGCAGCTGTGCAGGCATCGTGCTTCCGTGGACTTTTGAAGCTGCCGGGGAGGCTTACCCTGCAAAGAAAACTTCCCGGCAAGCCCCTCGGTTACAGTGTGGGTGAACTAGAGTTTGAATTTGCGGATGACGTCGTCAAGCTGCTTGGCGGCCTCGTTGTTCTCTGCCGAGCTCTTCGTGACGTTGGCAACGGCCTCGGTTATCTGGGTTGCGCCGCTGGAAATCTCTTCCATTGAATTCATGATGGCCTCGCCGGTGGCGCTTATCTTTTCCATCTCCGAGGTGATTTTCTTGCCTCCGCCCAGCATTTCGGCAGTCCCCTGCTTGACGCTGATCGTCGAATTGTCGATGTTCTTCATCGCGTCCAGAATCTGGGTGGATCCCTCGTTCTGCTCCTTCATCGCATTCATGACGACCTCTTCCTGCTGCTGGACGGTCTGGGTCAGCTCGTAGATTTTGCTGAACTGGGCCTGCAGCTGGCCGGTGGTCTGGGAGACCCCCTTTATGACTTCGGTCAGGCTGGAAAGGCTCTCGCTTATCTTGCGGCCTTGCGTGTTGGACTGCTCGGCGAGCTTGCGGATCTCGTCGGCGACGACGGCGAATCCCTTTCCGGACTCACCGGCGTGGGCGGCCTCGATGGCAGCGTTCATGGCAAGGAGGTTGGTCTGGTCGGCGATGTTCTGGATGACGGAGCTTGCCTCCTGTACGCCCACGGACTCCTCGAGAATCTTCTTGGACATGTTGACAGCGTTCTGGACGCTCCTCTGTCCTTCGTCGGAGGCCTGTGCCAGCTGGTCAACCTGCGCTCCGTTCTTCTCCAGAATGCTCGTGACGCTCTGGATGTTGGCGACCATCTCGCGGACGGCGGCGGAACTCTGTTCTACGCTGGCGGTCTGCTCATCTACGCTCTGGTTGAGGGACTTGATGTTCTCCATGATCTCGCTGGCGGCTATGGTCGCATCGTTTATACCGGAGGACTGCCCTTCCATCTGGGTCTTGATGGTGCCGATGTTGCCTATAATCTGCTGTATCGTCGCGGAAGTCTCGGTCATGTTGCTCTCAAGCTCCACGGCGACCTTGTTCGTGTCGTCGATGTTGCCCTTGATGCCCTTCAATATATTGTGCGTCGTGTTGTAGAAGCGGTTCAGGCGGCCGGTCAGGACTCCGAACTCGTCGCGGCTGACGATGTCAAGGTTCTTCCCCGTATAGTCGCCCTGCGAGATGTTGCCCGCGAAGTAGGTGATGCGGTCCAGCCGCTTTTTGATGCCGCTGGTCATGGTGAGCATGCCGAGGAGGACGAGCACGACTCCTCCAATCATGAGGGGGAGCATCAGGCTTGTGACGAAGCGATTGACGGGAACCGTATGGTACTTCACGGCAAAGGCGGGGCCGGCAACCAGGAAGAAGATGCCGCTCATCAGGACGGTCAGAACCGCCACGTAGCGCGCGACGATGGACAGGCCCATGTTCCCCTGATGAAGGGGCAGGAATGACAGCCATGCCTCATAGTTCTCCAGCCAGTGGATGTACAGGAACACCGCGCCCAGGAAGCCGCATCCGACATAGGTCATGAAGAAGGTCGCGAAGTTGAAGTTGGGGTAATTTCCGCCGCGTGCGGCAAAGCCCATCGCGAGCGGGTACAGGAGGACGAATCCTATCGTGACCCCGATATTAATGGAAGAATACTTGTTCGCGAGGGTGTTGCAGCTGTCCACCGAGTCCTCGGTGCCGTCGAAGGCCATGAGCTTGGGGTAAACGAGCTTGTTGGGCAGGTACACGGCGAGGACATTCAGTATGAGGACCGGGATGTTCAGGACGCTGAAGAAGAACTTGAAGTATTCGCCGAAGGTGAAAATTCCGTAGTGATGGCCCAAGAGCATGGTGGCGAGGAACGGAAAGACCTGCATCGAGCCGTTCAGTATGTTTACGATAGCTGGCGGCTGCTCTATAGAAATCTTATTCTCCATAAAAAGTCTTGCTCCTATTAATATTTTCTCTGATGATAACACCTTATTCTAGTATAAAATCGGCATTCTGACAAGGATGAAAAACGGAAAAGCCGTTGTTTTTCACTTCGTTTAAAGAGTTTATACCCTGTATTCCACTTGACGGAATGACGAAAACTGTGATAAACTACCGCCTACTATCGGAAAATCTTTACAATGAGGAGAAATATATGTTACGTACATACCAGCCCAGCAAGGTCAAGCGCAACAGGAAATTCGGTTTCCGCGCGAGGATGGCGACGAAAGGCGGCCGCCTGGTCCTGAAGAGGAGGAGGCAGAAGGGGCGCTGGAAGCTCACCATCTCTGACGAGAAGAAGCCTTACCAGAACGGCAAGTGCAAGACCAAGACTTGGTAGGCTTTTTGCGTTAGGCAGGATGCCGGTTTCCATCCTGCCGTAGACGAAATTTCCGGAGGCTTTTATGGAAGATGCGGAGGAGCGGCGGGTACGCACAATGGCGAAGACCGGTCCTTTTCGGCGTGATGAACACATCAAAAAGCCGAAGGAAATTTCTAGACTTTTCAAACAGGGGAACAAGGTGGGCATCTGGGGGGCCAAGCTTTTTTACAAGGAAAATGGCCTGTCCTGCAATAGGATTGCCTTCACCCTTCCGAGGGGCTACGGTCGGGCGGTGGACAGAAACAGGTCCAAGCGTTGCAGCCGTGAAGCCTACAGATTCTATAAAGCGCACCTGAACACGGGGTATGACCTGTTGCTGCTGGTCTATCCTGGAAATGACTCGTTCCACTCGCGGTGCGGACAGCTGAAGACATTATGCAGGAAAGCGGGACTCATGAAGGACTGAAGTCTGGCGGAAGGTTTGGAAAACAGCCAGGCTTTGCTTTTGGGGGATCTACTTCCGGGCGGTCCGGTGGATGGCCCCGCGGGCGGAGCATTGCCACCGCCATGCTGGTTGCCCCCATACGGCTGTATCAATTGACCCTTTCCCCCATGATGGGGGATGTCTGCCGCTTTACTCCCTCGTGTTCTCACTATGCTGTCGAAGCTTTGCAACGGCACGGTCCAATCAAGGGCCTGTACTTGACCGTACGGCGGATCCTGCGTTGCAATCCCTGGCACGAAGGGGGCTGGGATCCTGTCCCTGGGGTGCAAGAGGCCCGGAGTCAGATGGTTCCGCCGCCGCAGGGAAGCGGGGCTCTGGAGCGGGAGCCCGGCAGACACGAATGAAAACAAATTAAGGATGCTTATATTATGGATAAAAACACGATACTGGCTATCGTTTTGAGTGCGATAGTGCTGTTCGGTTACTTTTTCTTCGACGCTTTTTATATGGCTCCGAAGCGGGAGGCTGCGTTCGAAGCCCAGCAGGCCGCGGAACTGGAGGCCCAGGCCGCGAAGGCCGAAGAGGCGGAGGAACTGTCCTCGATGGTTTCCGAGGTCCCTCTGTTTTCCGGGACTGACGCAGACGGGACGGCTGCCGGCGAGGTTCCCATCGGGGAGTTCACCATTACGACGAACAGGGCCAAGGTCGTCCTGACCAACAGGGGCGGCGACATTGTGAGCTACAAGCTGGTGGAGCACCTGGATAAGGACACCGGCGAGGGCGTGGAGATGGTGGACAACGTGACCAGCTCCAATCGGGCCTTTTCGCTTTCGTTCGGCGACTCCAGCATGGCGGCCTTGGATGGCGGCTTCAATGTCAAGAGGATCGACGACTACACGATAGGCTTCTACCGCGACTTCACGGTGAAGGGGGACGACGGGAATGACCACAGGTTCAGGCTGGGGAAGCTCTACAGCTTTACGGCGGACGACTATGCCTTCCGCCTGTCCGTCACGGTGAACAGCCTGGACGGCAAGCCCGCCCTGTTGAACCTTGGTGGCGCTGCCTATACGCTCAGGACTTCCCCGCAGATTGGCCCCCACTACGACAAGAAGAGCAACCGCTATGAAGTCAGGCAGTTCGTCTCCTGGGACGGGCGCAAGAAAGCCAAGAAGGCGTTCTCCGACCGCAGTTACGACAAGCCGTGGGAATGGGCGGGTGCCGCGGGCAAATACTTCACGGTCATCGTGAAGCCGACCGACAGTTCCGTGATGTCTTCTACCATAAAATGTTCCGCGCAGCAGGTTGCAGGCTATGAGAATTCCCAGGTTTTCCTGACCCGAACTGCGATAAGCGGCAACAGTACGGACGACTACTACATCTATGTCGGTCCGCGCAGCGAGAACGAGCTTATCAAGTACAACAGCGCGGACTCCAACGGCTGGAAGCTGGTGAACGCCAGGTTCAACCAGGCCCTCCAGACTTCTGGCTTCCTTTCCATAATCGAGATTGCGCTCAAGTGGTGCCTGAGGGCCATATACGGCCTTGTCCGCAACTGGGGCGTCGCCATCATCATCCTGACCATTTTCCTCAAGATAGTCCTCTTCCCCCTCAACAAGGCCACCGCGCTTGGTTCCATAAAGATGCAGGGCCTGCAGCCAAAGATGAAGGAGATACAGGAGAAGTACAAGGACGACCCCCAGCAGCAGCAGGCCGCGATGGGCAAGCTGTACAAGGAGGCCGGCTACAATCCTGCCTCCGGCTGTTTGCCGATGGTCCTGCAGATGATGGTTCTGTTCGCGCTCTACAACGTGTTCAACAACCACTTCGAGTTCCGCGGTGCCAGCTTCATCCACGGCTGGATCGACGACCTTTCGGTGGGCGACAGCCTCTTTACCTGGGAGAAGCAGATTCCGTTCATCTCGTCGTTCACGATGAACACCCTGCGCCTGCTGCCCTTCATCTACACGGGCAGCCAGCTGCTGAGCGGTGTCATAACCCAGTACGGCAATCCTGCCGGAGCCAACCAGAGTTCCATGAAGTTCATGATGTACGGAATGCCTCTGATGTTCTTCTTCCTGTTCTACAATGTGCCTTCCGGGCTTCTGCTCTATTGGACGGTCAGCAACATCCTGCAGATTGGCCAGCAGGTCATAATCAACAAGATTACGGCGAAGAAGAAGCGTGAGCTGGAGGCTTCCAAGCCCCGTGTCATTGACAAGGCGATGGGAGGCCGCAAGAAGAAGGGCCGCAAATAGGGCGTCCTGTGGAGTGCCGTGGTCCATGCGGGAATACCGCTGGCGGCGCTGAATAAGAAATTATTTCGGGGGCCAGAATGATACGGGTCCCCGTGGGCCGGTACAAGGCAGACTTTTGTGCCGGCCGGGAGTTTTTGATATATGGTGTACGAGTACGAAGGTAAGAACGAGAAGGAGGCCATAGAGAAGGCCGCCGAGGAGCTGGGACTGGAGAGGGACCAGTTTGATGTCGAGATTCTGGAATCGCAGAAGGGCACGCTCTTTAAGAAGGGCTATGTGCGCATCCGCGTCCAGCCGGTTGACAGCGAGGAGCATGTGGCGGGCGAGTTTGAGGGCAAGGTGCCCAATACGACCGAGCGGGCCAGAAATCCCAGCCTGGTTGCCAATCCCATGCCCCAGAACGAATTTGAGGAGAAGCTGCTTGAGTTCGTCAAGACGATGATAGAGCGGATGGGCTACACGGTTTCCGTCGAGGTGATGTTCCGCGAGGACAAGAAGATTGGAATCAAGCTTACCAGCGAGTCGTCTTCCATCCTGATTGGCCGCAAGGGCAAGAACCTGGATGCCATGCAGCTTCTGGCCAATGTCTACGCCGGCCACTTGGGCCGCGAGGACATGAGGATTATCCTTGATACCGAAAACTACCGCATCCGCAGGGAGGAGAGCCTGGTCCGCCTGGCATACACCACTGCCGACAAGGTGCGCCAGAGGCACAGCACCGTGCTGCTTGAGCCGATGAATCCCTACGAGCGCAGGCTCATCCATACGACCTTGAACGACATCCCCGATGTTGAAACCAAGAGCGAGGGTGATGGTTTATATAAGCAGGTCCGTGTCATCTATACGGGAGTCCGTTGATAAAAGCGTCAGGGGCGTTTCTACCGAGGTGCTTGTGTCGAAAACGGGTGGCGGCGGGAGACCTGCCATGCCGCGGGCTCTCTGATGTGGACGGATGAGGAGTGGCAGCTTCAAGAAATCCTTGCGACTTTGCCGCATGGGGCTTTTGAAGCTGGACAAAATTAATCTGGAGAAAAAATGAAGAAAAAAGTGCTGTTCATACGCCTTGCAGGAATGCTCCTGCTGTTGTTGCAGCCTATGGTCCAGTCCCATGCCTTCAATGCGAGGGACCTCTTTTCGGCGGCGGATTATGAGAAGCTGCTGAAGGATGGGAAGATAGAGCGCATCGCTTTCATGGAAGATGGGATGGAGATGGGGCTGACTCCGAACACCCCGTTGGCGAAGAAGGTCCTTTCGGCATGGCCAAAGGACTTGGATACCCCCAACTTTTTTGTGGAGGAGCTGTACCTGGCAAAGAAGGATGACTTCGCCCGGCCCGGCCTTGCGACCATAGACTTTGCGGGCAAGATCCTCCGCTCTTTTTCAACCCTGCAGGGCATACAGTATTACAGCCACAGGCGGGGAAAGATGGCCACCCTCTACGAGGAGGCCTATACCGTTGATCCTGAAAAGGATCCTGTGACGGGACGGGTCGCCAAGGTTGGGGAAACCAAGGGGCATGACGACACGGCGGGAAGTGCGGACGGCAAGGTGCTGTATGCCCTGCTGGACGACAGTTCCCTGGGCCGTACGGTGTACCGGGTGGAATATGTGGAGCGTCCCGACGAAATATGGGCCAACTTTGTGAATGAAAGCGCGCTCAAGCTGGGCCCCATAAAGGCCTTTGCCCCCGGCAAGCTGCGCATGAACTTCGTCGTCATCGACTGCGGCGAATACGTGGCCGCCTACTTGACTACGCAGGCCGCCGTACCGCCGCTGGCCATATTGGAAAAGAAGATAAAGGAATCCTTTTCTACGCGGTTGGACGCCGTGTACAAATGGTTCGTTGAACGCTTTTAACTTTTGTGGATGGGACTGCGGAGGACTTCGGCTCTTTGTGGTCTTATAGGCAATAGAGGCGGCCGCAAACGGCGGGGGTGCCCGGACCTTGGCGGTTGCCCTGTGCTTTTATGTACTTTTATATGGAGGAAGAAATGAAAAAAAGGATGTTTTTGACGCTGCTGCTTTCGGCAACGATTTTAATGACAGGGAGCTGTAAGGCTATGGATCCGGAAAAGGTTTTGAAGGGTAAGGATGGGCTTTTCGCAAACATCTCGACCGCAAAGGGAGATATTTTTGTCGAGCTCTATTATAAAGAGGCCCCGCTGACGGTGACCAACTTTGTGGGCCTTGCGGAAGGGACGCTGGACGCAAGCAAGGGGAAGAACTTCTACGAGGGGCTCAAGTTCCATAGGGTCATCGCCAACTTTATGATCCAGGGAGGCGATCCCAGGGGCAACGGAACCGGTGGTCCCGGCTACTCTTTCCCAGACGAAATCTCCAGCAAGTATAGGTTCGACGGGCCGGGAGTCCTGGCCATGGCCAACAGGGGCAAGGGGACCAACTCCAACGGCAGCCAGTTCTTCATCACCCACGTTCCGACGGCATGGCTCAACGGCAACCACACGATCTTCGGCCACGTGGTGGACAAGGACAGCCAGAAGGTCGTTGACAGCATAAAGCAGGGCGACCTGATAAAGGACGTGACCATCTACCGGCGCGGAAGCGATGCCAAGGCCTTCACTGCGACACAGGAGGATTGGAACGCAAGGCTCAAGGAGTGCGTTGCGAGGGTGCAGGCCGAAAAGGAAAAGGCTTTCGCTTCCCAGATTGCGACGATAGAAAAGAACTTCCCCGGATTCAAGAAGGATTCGAGCGGCATCTACTACAAGATTACAAGGGAAGGCGTCGGCAACAAGTGCGGGAGCGGAAAGTCGGTTTCCACCGAGTACAAGGGCTATTTGATTGACGGAAAAGTGTTCGACCAGTCCGCGGGCCGCGGTCCCTTGGACTTTACGACGGGCGCAGGACAGATGATTCCCGGATTTGACTTGATGGTCCAGGACATGCGGGTGGGCGAGAAGCGCACCATCGTCCTTCCGCCCGACCAGGCCTATGGTGAGCGTGGCGCGGGGGATGCCATCCCGGGCAACAGCTACATCGCTTTTGATGTGGAACTTGTGAGCGCGAAATAAACGGATTAAAGTGGGCTGCTGTGACGGCTGGGGCAAACGGGACGGTTTTGCTCCAACCGGCTGTGCGGCAGCCTGGGAGGGAGATGATGAAAAAAGTAGTAGGACTTGGGCTGCTGTTGGCGGCCTTGCTGTTGGCTTCATGCAGCCATTCTTCAAGCAGTAGTAGCGATGGCGGTGGAAACACGTATTCTGGCGGTGGAACGACCGGAACGGACCAAGGCACGGGGACGGGCGGATCCAGCTCAAGCAGCGGAACGACTTCTGCCGTCACCCCGACGGAGATGGAGGCTGCCGTCCTCACGGAGATGAACTTTGCACGGACCAACCCACAGGGCTATGTGAATGCCAGGCTTGTGCCGCAGCGTACGAATCCCACCGTCAACCTGAGCGGGACTTCGACCTACCAGTCCGCCCTGGAGGAGTGCATTTCCCAGATGAACGCCATGACGCCTATAGGCAGCTTGAGCTTAGGAGCGGGCCTGTACAAGGCTGCCCGGGAGTGGGTCGTTACGCAGGGGGCTGGCACGACCACCGGTCATGACCCCAATCTGGGTTCCAGGATAAGCAAGTATTGCAACTGGACGTCGCGGGGCGAGAACCTTGCCTACGGGTACAGTACGGCGGAAGCCATTGTGATTGCCCTTTTGGTGGACGATGGCGTGGGGGACAGGGGTCACCGCAAGAACATTCTGGAGACGGACAATCACGGTCCCTATACCCATGCGGGTGTGTCCATAGGCAGCCATGCCAGGTACAACATCATGTGCTGCATCGACTATGCCGGAGGCTACAGCGACAAGTAGCAGCTAGTCCTGCGGTTTTTGGCCGCAGTTTGGCAAGAGCCGCGTTTTGGCAAGAGCCGCAGTTTGGCAAGAGCCGCAGGAATTGACCCCTGCGGCTTTTTTGTATATAATCCTTCCCCTAGCAGCAGTAGAGGTGGCGCGTGTACAACAGGAAGATACAGCCTTGTCCAGAGGGCTTTGTAAAGGCCGGCAAGCCGGTGTTCGGTACATTTTCGGGCGTTCCAGAACGGATTGACATACGGGGGGTTAGGAATCCCTATTCGGCATTCCATTTCCTTCCGCCGGTTGTCACCAACTTCAGAATCAAGAGCCGGCTTTCATACTTCTTTTCTATCGGGAATTACGCCGGTTGCATCGAGTTCTTTGACGCAAAGGTCTTTAGCTTTGAGGAATTGAGCTTCTGGGAAAAGACCACGAAACGCCGTTTCGTCTACCGTGCTGTCATGGGGCCCCGAAGGCGCTTCATTCCCCATTCCCTCCATTCGGGATTCGTGATGAACAATGCGTCAAGACGCTATTCCCGCATCAGCTGGGACAAGAAACACCGCAAATTTTCGTTCATCTTCCACATGGCCGGCTACAAAGGCACGCCGGCATCAAACGCCGCATTCATCTCACGGATGGAATCGGAGGACGTGGCTTCGCTTACCACCTGCAATCCTTCCCCGACAAGCCGCCGTTGTTCGCTCCATTTCATGCAGACCATGCCGATCCATGGTGCGCTTTCCACCAGGGAGAAGGACGGAACGGCACGGTTCATGGAGGACAGCGAAGGGATCTGCTTCTTTGATATGGCCCGTCACTACATGAAGTTCCACAGCCAGGGGGAATACGTGACGGGGCTTGGACAGGTGGACGGCCGGGCCATTTCCGTCCGGTTGGAAATTTCATCGCAGGACGCGGTGGATCCGTATGCCCACAATTCCAATGTGCTTTTCATCGGCGGCCGGGCGACCCCGCTGCCTCCCGTGCGCATAACCCACAACCATGGATTGATGAAGGATTGGAATATACAGGATACCGAAGGAATGGTTGACCTCCGTTTCACCCCTGCTTCCGACAACCACAATCTTATTTCGACCCTCATGCTGAAAACCGAGTACCATACGATTTTTGGTAACTTGGAGGGAACGCTCGTGACGGATGATGGGGAGAAGATAAGTTTCAAAAGTCTGGAAGGAATTGCCAAAAAATACAGAATCCGCCTGTAGTCCTTGCTTTCCAAGGGCCCGGCGGATATCTGATTGAAGGGATTGTCTTATTGATGGAACTGAAGAAGGCGTCTAGCGGAATCGAACCGCTGCATAGAGGTTTTGCAGACCTTTCCCTTACCACTTGGGTAAGACGCCATATATGTAGCTAACATAGCAAAAAAAGCATTTTATGTCAAGCCAGATGATGGACCTGCGGCCAGTTTTGTTGGTCTGTTTTGCCCGCCTGTTTTCGGTCGATTTTACCAGCCTGTTTATTTGACCTGCGGCCGATTTTCCCCGCGCTTTTCTGATGGCATTGATTTCATCCGTACCTACGGACTATACTGTCGTGTGGAGGTTTGTAGCGTATGGGCGACAGATACGACATAGTGATAGTCGGAGCGGGACCTGCGGGGATGGAGGCCGCGATAACGGCGACGGTTCGGGGAAAGAAAATCCTGCTCGTCGGCAACGGTGGAAGCAAAGGCGGCAGCACGAAAGTCCAGAAGGCACACCAGGTCCTCAACTACCTGGGGCTGCCGGAAATCTCTGGTGAAGAAATGCAGTCCCGCTTCATGGTGCATCTTGAGCGGATGGGCATTCCCATAAGGCCGGGTAAGGTCGCCTCGGTCTACCCGATGGGTGACTATTTTTCCCTGCAGCTGGATTCGGACATACTGGAATCCCGTGCCATAATCCTTGCATGCGGCATCAACTTTGGCACTCCGCTTCCCGGCGAGCTGGAATTCCTGGGCCGGGGGGTCAGCTACTGTGCGACCTGTGATGCGGCCCTGTACAAGGGGAAAAGCGCGCTTGTCGTGGCCTGGTCCAAGGACGAGGAAAGCGAGGCCGCCTTCCTCGCTGAAAAGGTCGCCTCGGTCGTCTATATGCCCCAGTACAAGGGGGACGTTTCCTTTGCTGCGGAGAATATTGAGGTCGTCGCGGGCCGACCCCTTTCTATAGAAGGAAAGATGAAGGCGGAGCGGCTCGTCTGCGAGGGCGGAAGCTACAGTGCGGACGGAATTTTCCTCTTGCGTGAGGCGGTTGCGCCAGACAGGCTGCTGCCCGGCTTGGAGATGGACGGCAGGCATGTCAAAGTTGACAGGCGCATGGCGACGAACATAGCGGGCTGTTTTGCCTGTGGGGACATTGCCGGCACGCCCTACCAGTACATCAAGGCTGCCGGGGAGGGCAACGTTGCCGCCCTGTCCGCCGTGGAATACCTGTCGCACGGGCAATAGGCGGCAAGCCTCCGGGCAGGAGAGTGTACTGAGCCGGACAAAATAAAGGCCGGAACATCTTGCGAAGCTCCGGCCCCTGTTGGAATTGGTACGGCAGTTTCAAGAAGCCCTTGCGACTGTGTCGCAACGGACTTTTGAAACTGGCTCTGTTGAACCGAATCCGCCAGCCTATTTCTTCTTCTTCTGGGTTTCCTGATAGAGGGGATAGACGGTCTCTGCCACGCTGGTCAAGTTCTTGATGCGGTTGCTGTTGGACGGGTGGGTGGAAAGAATCTGCGGAACGGAGCTGCCGCCCAGCTTGTTCATCTTTTCCCATACGTTTATCGCCTCGTGGGGGTCGTAGCCCGCGCGGGCCATCAGTTCCGTGCCCATGTTGTCTGCTTCGGTTTCGCATTCGCGGCTGAACGGCAACGTAAGTCCCAGCTGTCCGCCGTACACCAGGGCAGTCTGTCCCAGCTCTCCCAGTCCCGCTGCCTGCGAGACGACGGAAATGCCCGCGTTCTGCAGGGCCTGCTTGCTCGCCTGTTCGCGGCTGTGCTCCTTGAGGGCATGGGCTATTTCATGTCCCATCACGGCGGCCAGTTCCCCATCGGTCAGTTGGAGGCTGTCGATAATTCCCGTATAGACGACAATCTTCCCGCCAGGCATGCACCAGGCGTTCACGGTGTCTTCCTTTATGACGTTCATCTGCCAGTCCCACTTGAGGGCATCCTCGCGGAAGACGCCTGTCTGGGCAATCAACTTGCGGGCAATGGTCTGGACGCGGTTGTAGACGGCTTTGTCCGTGTTCAATGTTCCAGCATCTCCCGCTTCCTTCAGAACCTGGGCGTACTGCTCGTTTGCGGCCTGATCCATCTCTTCTGCCGAAACGAGCATGAACTGCTCGCGGTCGGCTCCGACGGCTCCACCGGACGTAGTGCTCGACTTGCCAAAGAGCTTGCTGAAAAAGCCTTTGGCAGACACAGGGGCGGCAAGTGCCACCACCAGAAGTAAAACGTAAGTATATTTATGTAGTCTCTTCATACCGTAATAATAACAAAAACTCCGGGGAAAAGTAACTTGCCTCTGGAAAAGCCGTTCCTAGCGCCTTGCCGCTTGATAGAGGGGGTAGACCGTCGCGGAGACCTCGGTCAGATTCTTGATGCGGCTGTCGTTTGACGGGTGGGTGGAAAGAATCTGCGGGACGGAACTGCCTCCCAGCTTGTTCATCTTTACCCAGACGTTGACGGCCTCGTGGGGGTCGTAGCCCGCCCGCGCCATCAGCTCGGTGCCCATGTTGTCCGCCTCGGTCTCGCACTTGCGGCTGAAGGGCAGTGTCAGCCCGTACTGCACCCCAAGGGCTAGCGCGAGGGAACCAAGGTCTCCCAAGCCCGCAATCTCGGAAATCAGGGATACTCCGACATCCGCGAGCACCTGCTTGCTGGACTGCTCTCGGCTGTGTTCCTTGAGCGCATGGGAAATCTCATGCCCCATAATTGCGGCAAGCTCCCCATCGGTCAGCTTGAGCGAATCTATTATTCCCGTGTAGACGACGATTTTACCGCCGGGCATGCACCAGGCGTTCACAGTGTCTTCCTGTATGACGTTTACCTGCCAGTTCCAGTTGACGGCATCCTTGCGGAAGGTCGAGCACTGGGCTATGAGGTCCCGTGCTATCCTTCTGACCCTTTCTGTAGTTGCATGGTTTGGGTTCAAGGTTCCGTTTTTCCTCGCCTCTGCGAGGACTTCTGCATACTGGGAGTCCGCCTGCTGGTTCATCGCGGCTTCGCTGACCAGCATCATCTGAGACCGGTCGGCCCCTACGCTGCCTCCTGCCGTTGTGCTTGTGCAGGCTGAAAATGCGAACGTAGCCAAAACAAATGCAAAGACCTTGAAAAAGCTTTTCATGGTGAAACCTCCTTTGTCTTTTCCTTCTTCAGGAACAATTCATTATAGTGGAGATTACAGGCGGCTTCAAGTAGTCGCCACGCCGTCCCACTGCTTGCCAAAAGGCCCTCCATACGTTACATTCAGACCATGGTTGTATTGGACATAGTGCTTATACTGGCGGCAGCTCTCCTTTTCCTTGTGGGCATCATCGGTTGTGTCGTCCCGGGCCTGCCGGGCGTCCCCCTCTGCTGGGGCGGCCTCCTTGTGGGGCACTTCATCCACTGCAAGGAGCCGGTGACCTTCACCGTCCTGATAATTGCGGCCATCGTCTGCGTCATCGTGACGATTGTGGACTTCGTCGTTCCATCCTACTTCACCAAGAAATCCGGGGGCAGCAAGGCGGGGAGCACGGGCAGCATGCTCGGTGTGCTCGCGGGAGTTCTGACCGGGCAGATGCTGCTGATTTTCATCGGCCCCTTCATCGGTGCGCTCATCGGAGAAATCATTCATGACGCCAGCAACATGAGGAAGGCGTTCCGGTCCGCCTGCTATTCCTTCCTGGGCTTCATCACGGGAACCGGCCTTAAGCTTGTCACGGCAGGCTGCCTGCTCGTGCTGTTCATCAGGTCATTGATATGACGGGCGGGAGCAATGCGTATGACAAAACCTATTGACCTAATAGGAATATTGGGCTATACTTCCGGCATCTTACAAACGATATACAAAGGAAAGGAATTGTTATGGCTAACAAAAACAGCAAATCGGTCATCCGTCAGGTCGTCGCGATAGGAATCGGGGCGGCGATATTCGTCGCCTTGACGACGGTTCAGATTCCGGTGGGCTTCGTCCCCAACACCGCCCTGCAGGTACGCGCCGCCGTCCTTGCATTCTTCGCGGCGGTCTTCGGCCCGGTCGCCGGCTTCGCGATCGGTCTCATCGGTCATGCGCTGGGTGACGCGCTTTTCTACGGAAGCGTCTGGTGGTCATGGGTATTCCCGGATGCGGTGTTCGGCCTTCTGGTCGGCCTGTTCGCGAAAAAGTATGCCATCGAGAACGGCGGCTTTGGCGGCAAGCAGATAGCCCTCTTCAACGCCGTGCAGGTCATCGGCAACGCCCTTGCGTGGATTGCCTGTGCCCCGGTGCTGGACATCCTCATCTACAAAGAGCCTGCCAACAAGGTGTTCGCGCAGGGTGTCACCGCTGCCGTCACAAACCTGATTATCGTCGTCATCCTCGGTACCCTGCTTGCGTTCGGCTACTCCAAGGTCAAGACCAAGTCCGGTTCGCTGAAGGAAGAGTAACGCACCATGTCGTCGGTCCCGATTATCGAATTCAAGGATTTCACCTATACCTACAGGACGCAGGCGGGGCCGACGCTCAAGAACATCAGCTTTTCAATACGGAAGGGCGAGAAGGTCCTCATCGTCGGGGCATCCGGCTCTGGCAAGTCAACGATTGCCAAGTGCATAAACGCCCTCATTCCCTCCACTTTTCCGGGAAAAATCGAAGGCTCTCTGACCGTGAACGGTTTGAATCCGGCGGCGGAGGGCATCTTCAATATGTCCAAGCAGGTCGGTACCGTCCTGCAGGATACGGATGGGCAGTTCATCGGGCTGACCGTCGCGGAGGACATAGCCTTCGCGCTGGAGAACGACCAGATACCCCAGGAGGAGATGCGGCGCAAGGTCATGGAGGCCGCCCGCACGGTCAGCGTGGAGCAGCTGCTCGGTTCCGTCCCCGGTGCCCTGAGCGGGGGGCAGAAGCAGCGCGTCTCGCTTGCGGGAATCCTTGTCGATGACGTGGAGATTTTCCTGTTCGACGAGCCTCTCGCCAACCTGGATCCCGCCGCCGGGAAGAAAATCATCGAGCTCATAGACCAGCTGAACCGCGACAAGGGCAAGACCGTCATCATCATCGAGCACCGGCTGGAGGACGTGCTGTACAGGCACGTGGACCGCATTATCCTCGTGGAGAAGGGGGAGATTGCGGCGGACATGACGGTGAACCAGCTGCTGTGCTCAGACCTGTTGCCCCAGAAGGGGATCCGTGAACCGCTCTACATCTCCGCGCTCAAATACGCAGGCTGTACGCTCAGAGCGGAGGACTGCCCAGAGGACATCGCGACGATGAACATGGCCCCCTACAAGTCCGCCCTGCAATCCTGGTTCCAGAAAATAGAACCGCAGGCTGAGCGGGCGGAAACCCCGCCCGCGCTGGAAGTGAGGGGCCTCTGCTTCCGCTACGACAAGACCTTGCCCTGGGCCGTGGAGGACGTGGGCTTCAAGATCCAGAAGGGCGAGATGGTCAGCATCGTCGGGACGAACGGGGCGGGAAAGTCCACCACTGCGTCGCTCATCTGCGGGTTCAACCAGCAGGAGAGCGGTGAGATTTTCTTGGACGGCGAGGAAATCTCGTCATGGTCAATCAAGCAGCGCGGCGAGAAAATAGGCTTTGTCCTGCAGAACCAGAACCAGATGATTTCCAAGACGATTATCTGGAACGAGGTCGCGCTTGGTCTTGCCGTCAGGAAAGTCCCCAAGGACGAGATAGAGGAGCGGGTGACCCGTGCCCTCAAAATCTGCGGCATATACCCCTACCGTAACTGGCCTGTCAGCGCGGTGAGTTTCGGTCAGAAAAAGCGGGTGACGATAGCCTCCATCCTCGTGATGAACCCGGAGCTGCTCATACTGGACGAACCGACGGCGGGGCAGGACTGGGCGCACTACACGGAGATAATGGAATTCCTCCGCACGCTCAACAAGGAGCTGGGCATCACGATACTGATGATTACCCACGACATGCACCTGATGCTGGAATACACCGACCGGGCAATCGTCATTTCCGGCGGGCAGGTGATTGCGGACGGCAAAAGCTCGGCGATTCTCACCGATGAGAAGATAACGGAGGCCGCGAGCCTGAAACGGACCAGCCTCTATGACCTTGCGGTGAAGTGCGGAATAGAAAGCCCCAGGCAGCTGGCCGACCGCTTTATCCACTACGAGCGCAAGATGCGGGAAGCAGCCGGGGCGCAAGATACGGGGAAAGTAAATGGCTAAGATAATCTCCTACAAGGAAAAGGACTGTCTTGTCCACAGGCTGAGCGGGTTGACCAAGCTCCTCTTTTTCATCATTTGGACGCTCACCTGTATGCTGACCTACGACACGCGGGTGCTTGCCGTGATGGTCGTGGCAAGCTTCGTCGTGTTCAAGCTGTCCCAGACGGAATGGTCCGAGGTGCGGTCCGTCTTTTTCCTTATCCTGCTCTTCCTTTCGGTGAACGTCATCGCGGTCTTCCTCTTTTCTCCCTACGAGGGTTGCAAGATTTACGGGTCCCGGACTGACCTGCTCAGGATTACCGACCGCTATAGCTTCACCGCCGAGCAGATTTTCTATGAGCTGAACCTGATTCTCAAATACTTCTCCATAGTACCGTCCGTGTTCATGTTCCTGACTTCGACGAACCCCAGCGAGTTCGCTGCCAGCTTGAACAGGATAGGGCTTCCCTACACGGCCAGCTACTCGCTCGCCATCGCCCTCCGCTACGTTCCCGACGTGCAGACGGACTTCAGCAGGATAAAGAACGCGCAGGAGGCGAGGGGCATAGAGATGTCGTCCAAGGCGGGCTTTTTCTCGCGCATAAAGAACATGGGGGCAATCCTGTTCCCCCTCGTGTTCACGAGCATGGAGAAAATCGATTCGGTGACGAACGCGATGGAGTTGCGCGGATTCGGCAAGCACAAGGGCAGGACCTGGTATTCTGCCAAGAAGCTTGGGACGGCGGACAAGATTGTGATTGCTTTGACCCTCCTGTTCGCAGCCGCCGCGCTTGCGGTGACTTATTACGACGGCAACCGCTTTTGGAATCCCTTTGTGACGGGCGGGAGCAATGCATAAGTCCCGCCGCGCGTTTCCCCTGCTGCTCCGCATCCTGCTCGCCGTTCTCCTGCTTGTCGCAGTATTCTTCCTGACCTTGCGGCTGCTTCCCTCGCGGACGCTCTCGGACTTTACGGCGCGGCAGTATTCTTCCCGCTTCTACGACAGGGACGGCAAGCTCCTGTACATCATGCCGCTTGAGGACGGGCTCCGCCGGGAATACTACCCGCTTGACCAGATGGGGACGAACCTTGTGCAGGCTTTCATCGATGCGGAGGACAAGAACTTCCGCAGGCACTTTGGCGTGAATTTGTTCTCGCTCGTCCGGGCGGCGGTGCAGAATGGAAAAGAGGGCAGGGTCGTGAGCGGGGCTTCCACAATCACGATGCAGCTGGCCCGCATCATCTGGCCCAGGAAGGGGCGGGTCAACCTCCTCGTAAAGACCAAGGAAGCCCTGCTCGCCGTGTACCTTGAGACAAAGCTTTCAAAGGACGAGATACTGGAGCTGTACCTGAATTCTGTTCCTTTCGGTCAGCAGATAGAGGGGGTCGGGAGCGCGGCCCGCTCGTTCTTTTCCTGCGAGCCTGCTTCCCTCAGCCCGGAGCAGTGCCTGCGGCTTGCCGAAATTCCCCGCAGGCCCGCGGACTCACAGCTGGAAAAGTCGTTCGTATATCCATCGCTCTGCATGCACTTCGTGAATCATGTGATTGCGTCCTATAAGGAAGCAAAGCAGCATATACCCCCCACGCTCGAACTTGCCATAGACAGCTCGCTCACATCCCATGCGGAGTTCCTGATACAGAAGAAGCTTGAGGAGTACAAGGAGGCGCGCATCCACAACGGGGCGGCAATCGTGCTGGACAACAGGACCGGGGAAGTCCTTGTCTGGGCGGGCAATGCCTCCTTTGACGACGATGCGCATTCCGGGCAGATTGACGGCGTGAGCGTCAGGAACCAACCGGGCAGCTCCATGAAGCCCTTCCTGTATGCGCTCGCGATGGAAGAGGGCTTCTCCCCGTCTTCCGTCCTGCCCGACATACAGCAGGACTTCGGCTCAAGCGGGGTGTACGTTCCGCTCAACTTCAACAACCGCTACAACGGTCCCGTCCGCTTCCGCACGGCCCTTGCCTCCAGCTTGAACATACCGGCGGTATACCTGCTCCATGAGCTGGGGCTGAAAAACTATATGGAGCGGCTGTATCTTCTTGGCTTCGACTCGCTCAGGGGCAGCGAAGAGGGCACCGGCCTCTCGCTCGCGTTGGGCTCAAGCGAGGTGACGCTTGAGGAGATGGCTCGCGCCTTTTCCGTGTTCACCAACGACGGGCTCCTGATGGATGTGTCCTACACGAAGGCCGGCGGAAGCTCGCGCGACGGCTGGAGGCGGGCATACAAGAGCGACACAGCCCGCGTGATGTGCGACATACTGACCGACGAGGGCGCACGGTCGCTCGGGTTTGGACACGCCTCCGTGTTCGATACCCCCTATCCGTCCATCTTCAAGACGGGAACGTCCAACCAGTTCCAGAACATCATCGCGCTTGGCTCTACGACATCCTACACGGTGGCGGTGTGGATGGGGAACTTTGAGGGCGAGACCGTCATCGGCGAGACAGGCAGCAGCATTCCCGCCCGCGTCGTCCGGAGCCTCCTTGACGAGCTGACGCAGACGGGTGGGGCAGCGAATTTCAAGCAGCCCGCCTCCTACCGCAAGGTCAGGCTCTGCGCCCTGTCCGGCCTGCTCCCCACGGCATCCTGCCCTTCGGTCATAGAGGAATATGTCGGCAAGGGAAGCGAAATTGCCACGTGCAGCTGGCACTACATCGAGAACGGCAGGGTGAAGGTGCACTACCCCAGCGAATACCAGCACTGGGCGGATTCCAGGAACTTCCTCGGCAACTCGGCGCAGGGGACCGGGGATTCGCAAGGTCCGCTGACGATTACCTACCCCCGGAATGGGGCGCTGTTCATCTATGATGCGTCGCTCCCTGCATCCGTGCAGTACCTTTCCGTGACGGCGGTCGGTGGAAAGGAGAAGTCCGCAAGCCTCACTCTGGACGGGCAGCCTGTCGGCAATGCCTCACAGGTCTTCTCATGGAACATCCCCCTCTCGCGCGGCTTCCATGTGCTGACCGTCACCTGCGGGACGGAGCGGGCCGTCTCCGAATTCGAGGTAAAATAAAAGAATCATAAGAGCCTTCTTATCTTCGTAAACCTGCGTTATATAACGCTGGTTTTTTGTCGCCGCAAAAGAAATGCTGTAATATTGGCTCATAACCTGAGAGACACAGGTAAAAAACAAATGAAAGCCTAAGGAGGCAGTATATGAAGAAGGTTGTTATGGTTGTTGCGGCTGCGGCTGTTTTCGGGATTCCCCTCTTTGCGCAGAACAAAGTCGGCAAGGTGACCGGCATCCAGGTGGAGGACAACGAGGCTGTCGTCAGCATCGCCGAGGGGCTGATCAACCCCTTTGAGGAGGGCGGCTTTACCAAGAGCGGGGACGCGAGCGTGACCGTCCCGCTCGATGTCGCCGTCGAGTTCTACTTCCCCAGGATGGCTAAGGCCCCCAAGGACATTCCTGCAAAGGATGCCGACAGCGGCAAGAAGAATTTCGACGTCAGGAGGGGCGACAATGCCGATGACAAGCAGGCCAAGCTGCCCGAAATGCCCAAGCTGGAGGTGAAGAACCTCAAGATTGACCAGCTGGTGCAGGTCGTATACGCCGAGGACGGCAAGACCGTTTCCAAAATTCAGGCCATGCCCACGTTCTCCGCTCCCGTCCGCCCCATGGCCAGCGCCTTCCCCGGCAGGCCCGACGGCAAGCGCTTTGACCGTCAGGACAAGGACAGTGGAAACGACAACGGCAACCGTGCCGGCAACGGACGCTTTTGGGGGAAGGACCCCGCGCACCCGACCCCGCAGAGGGACAGGCGCTAGGAATGCAGGTGTTCCGGTCTCGGTTTTAAAGTCGTTCAAAAGTCTATTGCTGCTTTGCCGCCATGGACGTATGGGCTAGGACAGAAGCTGGTGGGGAGGCGGCTGCGGGTTCTTTTCTGTAACAGCGGCCGCCCCTCGTCTTCCACGGCGATGTGGCAGCTTCCTGCGACGGCCTTGCCCTGGAAGTTCACCATCATGACGGCCTTGTCCGAGCTGATTCCCATCTGATTGAAACATCTGTTTGCCGACATTTTCATAGCACTTTTTTCTATTCCATGTTATAATGGACAAATGGCAGATTTAAAGAACTACAGACCCATGTTCATTCTGGATCCCTACAAGGGCACGGATTTCAGCGGGGAGTGGCCGACCATCCCCGAAATGTTCAATATCGGCGTCAAACGCTGTCCCGACCGTCCCTGCTTCATCGACTTCGCGGATGATGGGACCAAGCGCAGCTTCTCATATACCGAAGTCCGGCGGGACGTGCTCGCCCTGGCCTCCTTCCTCGTGGAGCAGGGGCTTTCCAAGGGCGACCGGGTTGCCGTGACCGGCCGGAACTCGCCGGAGTGGGGCACGGTTTTCCTCGCGACCCTCTTTGCCGGGGGCATCATCTGCCCGATTGACTGGGCACTCGGCACCGACCTGCAGGAGAACCTGCTCTCTACGGCCCGTCCCAAGTTCCTCTTCGTTGATGAGGACAAGTACGGGCACTACGCTTCCACATCCAATGACTTCCGTGTCTTTTCGCTCAGCCCCAAGCAGGCGGAGACCTACGTCTACAATCTCAAGGCGGGCGGAGACCAGGCCCTGCCGAGCGCGGACCTTGAGGACACGGCGGCCATCCTCTTCACCTCCGGCACGACGAGCAAGCCCAAGGGAGTCATGCTGAGCCACAAGAACCTTGTCGCCGACTGCTACACGGCGCAGGACAACATGAAGCTCTACCAGACCGACGTGTTCTACAACCTCCTGCCGATTCACCATGCCTACACGATGCAGGCGGCCTTCATCGAACCCCTTTCCGTAGGGGCGGCCATCGTGTTCGGCAAGAGCCTGTCGGTCACCAAGATAATGGCCGACCTGAAGAACGGCGGGGTCACGATGCTTCTGGGCGTACCCATGCTCTTCAACAAGTTTGCCGCAGGAATTCAGAAGGGGTTGAAGGCAAAGGGTGCCGTCGTTTACGGAATTATCCATTTCCTGATGGGAGTCTCCTACGCCATCAAGAAGCTGACGGGTATGAACCCCGGCAAGAAGATGTTCGCTGCTGTCCTCAAGCAGGCAAACCTCTATACCGTCCGCATCGCGATTTCGGGCGGCGGCCCCCTGGACAAGAATGTATTCAAGTTCTTCAACGAGATGGGAATCGATTTCGTGCAGGGCTACGGACTCACCGAAACTTCGCCCATTGTCGCGCTGAACCCTATTGAACACTTCAAGATTGAGAGCGTGGGCAGCTACTTTGCCAAACACATGGAGATGAAGATTGACAAGCCCGGCGAGGATGGGGTCGGCGAAATCTGCGTGCGTGGGCCGATGGTCATGCAGGGCTACTACCGGATGCCTGAAGAGACCTCCAAGGTCATAGATGGCGAGGGCTGGTTCCACACGGGCGACCTGGGCTGGCTGGACGGCGAGGGCTACCTGATGCTGTCGGGCCGCGCCAAGAACATGATCGTCACCTCCGGCGGCAAGAACGTGTACCCCGAAGAAATAGAAGATATGTTCCAGATGGATGACAGCATCCAGCAGATAACCGTGCAGGGCTATAGGCCGGATTCGGGCGGTGTGGCCGAGGAGATAGAGGCTCTGGTCTACCCCTCGGATGCCCTCTACGAACGGCTGCAGCTCGTGCGGCTGACGGACGTGCAGCCCGAGGCCGTCCGCAGCGCGATTCAGGAGAGCATCGAAAAAGTCAACCGGAAGCTCCTTCCCTACCAGAGGATTACGAAGGTCACCCTGCTGGACACGCCGCTCGAAATGACGACGACCCTCAAGGTCAAGCGCAACTACAACCGGCAGTAGGGTGGGGGCTGGCAATGGACGCGAATCTGATTGACTTTCTGATACGGGCGAAGAAGGCGACGTACGCGGGAAAAGGGGCGGAAACGGCCCCATCCCGTCGGGGCTCGCATGACCTCGTATACCGCGAGGGCGATTTCATGTACTACGACACATACCTCGGGGGCGAAAAGTTCGCCGGGGAAGAGGCCCTGTGGATTTCGGGCAGTCCCTGCTGGAGCATGAACTACATCGGGCGCGTGACTGGGGAAAAATTCAGCGGGGACTTCCTGAAGGAGGCTCTGTTGCACGTGCCGCGCGAAATGCCGTTCCGGGGGCCTGAGTCCTACACGAACGGCGGCTACGAGTACACCTGCCATGTCGATGGCGATTTCGACTGGTTCCAGGGCCGGGAAACGATACGTTACGACGGCAACGAAATCTACGAATGCTTTTTCCACGGCGGGCTGGTGAAGTAGAGGTGCAGGCCAGCGGCGTCATCGTATGTGTGGGATGACCAAAACTTTTTACGAGAAATCCTTGACTCTCCCCTAAGGGGATAGCTTAGACTTCATGGCAGATGAATGTCAGATGGAAGGCACGACACGGATGCTGAAAATCGGTGAGTTCTCGAAGCTGTGCCAGATGACGGTAAAGGCGCTGAGGTTCTATGAGAAAGAGGGCCTCCTGATTCCCGCTTCCGTTGACGAATGGACGGGATACCGCCTGTACACGACTGACCAGCTCCTCACGGCGGCACGGATCAAGTCCTACCGCCAGCTGGACTTGTCGATTGACGAGATACGGGCGATTTTTGCGGGGAAAGACGCGCGCGCCATCCTTGAGGAGAAAGCCCGGCAGCTTCGGAATCAGCAGAAGGAAATCGCCGTCCGTCTTTCAATCATCAATCACATTCTGGAGAAAGACAGCATGAAGTATCAGGTCACGGTCAAAGAAATCCCGGAGCACATCGTGTATTGCACGGAAAAGCGACTTTCAAAATACTCGGACATGATGCAGGTAATTCCCGCAATCGGCGCGGAAGTCAAACTGCTCAATCCGAATCTTTCCTGCACGGAACCGCCGTACGAGTTCTGCGAATACCCCGACGGTGAATACCGGGAAAGCGACGTGAGAATCCGGCACGTGGAGGCCGTCACGGGATTCGGAAAGGAAAGCGAGGACATCAAGTTCAAGAAGCTTCCTGCCGCAAAGGTCCTCAGCATCTTCCACAAGGGGGCCTATGATGAGATTGGCGGTGCATACGCGTTCATCATGAAATACGCGGAAGAGAACGGCTACACGGCCGCAGGACTCTCGCGCGAGTGCTACATCGACGGAATCTGGAACAAGGATTCCGTTGACGAATGGCTCACGGAAATCCAGCTTCCGATAGCGTAAATTGCAAGGAGGTGTGATATGCCGTTTGATTTCAAGAAAGAGTACAAGGAGTTCTACCTTCCCAAGAGCACGCCGGAGATTGTTACGGTCCCGCCGGTGAACTACATCGCCGTCCGTGGGAAGGGAAACCCGAACGAGGAGGGCGGGGCCTACCAGCAGGCGGTCGGCATCCTGTATGCCGTGGCCTACACGCTCAAGATGAGCCACAAGTCCGACCACAGGATCGAAGGCTTCTTTGAGTACGTCGTCCCCCCGCTGGAAGGCTTCTGGTGGCAGGATGGCGTAGACGGCGCGGACTATTCCGACAAGGGCTCGTTCAACTGGATTTCAGTCATCCGCCTGCCGGATTTCGTCACGAAGGAGGACTTCGACTGGGCAGTGGAGACGGCAGGCAAAAAGAAGAAGCTCGACTGCAGCCCGGCGGAGTTCCTCACGGTGGACGAGGGCCTCTGCGTCCAGGTGATGCATACCGGAAGCTATGATGACGAGCCTGAGACCGTGAAACTGATGGACGACTTCATCCAGGCGAATGGCTACGAGAACGATTTCTCCGGTACGCGCCTGCACCACGAGATATACCTTTCCGACCCGCGCAAGACTGCCCCCGCCAAGCAGAAGACGGTCATCAGGCACCCGGTGCGGAAAGTGTAGCGGTCATAAGCTGTTACGTACGAGTCGAAAAGCCTCATGAAGCAATCGGTTACGCCTTTTGCGCTATATTATGGAAGATTTTTCCCGCCCCCTCAGCCCCGACAAAATTACAGGCGGGATTTCAGCTCAGATTCACTCATGCCCAGCTTCTCGGCGGCATCCTTTACGGACAGCAGCCCAGACTTCACCAGATCGGCGTAGGCAGCGAATTTGCCTTCCTCAAGCCCGCGCTGCCTGACATCGTAATCATGGAGGTTCCATGCCAGATACTCATTCACAAACGTCTGCTCGAATCTCTTTGCCTGTACCATATTCGCAATCCTCCTTGTCAAATCAGATTCCGCCGTGTTGTTCCTCACGAAAGAAAGGAAGGCCCTTATGCCGGGGTCCTTCTCTTCCTTATAAGCCTCCGCATTGAAGACAACGTGATGGGTCTTGTCACCTAGGTCCACAGTCCCGTCTTCCCTGCACTTTCGCTCGAACGTATAGACGGGAAGCCCCTTGTCGAACGGGTCGTCAAGGCAGATGAAGATTATGTAGCTTTCCTTCAACTCCGAATAGACCGCCCCCTTCAGGAGGCTGTCAGCGTCTATCATCGCCTGGTAATACCGCGTCCTTTTCCCGATGCTCTCAATCTTGTAGGTCTGGCATTCCACGTCGAAGACCTTGCCGCTCCCAGCAACATAGACATCGAGGCGCACGCCCTTCTTGGAATAGAAGGGACTTATCGACTTCTGGAGCTCGGGGTACTCGATATGGTCTATTTTGACCTGCAAGAGCAGCTCCAAAACACCCTTGCAGATATCAGGCTCCCGCATGACGGCCCCAAACATGAAATCGTCACTGAAAACGAGCTGGTTAACCGGCTTGAACTCGTATATTCTGCTCTCGTCCATGATTCTATTATAACACGAATTCAGCAGTTAGAAAAGCACTAAACAGAGGGTAGGCCCTAATCAACAAGCGGAATCCGCAAGCAAATCCAAGCACACACCTGCCCAAGCCTCACGGCGGGCGGGAAGCCTGTCGAGGGGGAACTTCAGCTCTGAACAGCTGGGGGTATGAAGTTCACAGATACAAATCCTGAACCCCGATAGATTTGTTTGGATACAGCTCGAGCCCCATACCAAGCTCATCTTCAGGAACAGAAAACAAAGCGACCACTTTTCCGTTCTGCTTGTACAAAACGGACTGCAATGCCACATGCCCAAAAAGTGAAGCAGAATCAGAAAGATGCAGATTATATGTCTTGTTCAAATAACCTATCATTCTTGTGATGCCATCATCATCTATCAGATTTTTCTTCTGTTGAATCATCTGGTAGTTTGATTCCTGAACACTAGAGATGCTTTCACCTGGTAAAGCCTCAACAATAGTTGTAATTGAAAACTTCTGGTTTCCGCAAGAGACGGAATCCTTCTTCTCCCATTGGAAATCATACGTCAGTTTGCCGAATATTTTATTTTCAATTGTTTCCATAATTATCATACTCCCTGTTTTATAGTCGATATACCACCACGATGCGGTACATTCAAATGCACGTCGTTAGGCATTTTACTCATAGTTTTGCAATCCCGAGACTCATGCCATGTATAACCATTCTTCTCCCGCCATTCCCTGACTTCCGAAGGAGAACAGCCCCGCTTATTTGCCATTTCCACATCTGCTTTGGCAAAGTTTTTTGGACGGGAATCAGAATATCCTTCTATTTCAACCTTTCCCTTGGTGGTTTCGGAGAAATCAGGCTCACCGTCTTTAAAAGGAATTCCTTCTATACCATATTTATCTTTTATTTCCCTCCACGTCAAGCCATCAGGATTTGATTTTTCAGGTACATAATTGTCATCAGGAATCCATGTAGAATTCCCGCGTTCACCATCCCAGTGCCCGTTGTTCTCGTCTATCGGGCAATTACGCATATCGCCCTGAGAATCTTTATCCAGCTTTTTATCAAGGTCATAGGACTTTTTGCTTTCGTCTCCTGTCCGGGTGACCTCGCCCTTCCCTACTTTCGCGTCTGGATTATAGGGCTTCCCAGAATCTCCGATAGACTTGGAGACTTCAGCTTTCCCAACTTTAGCGTCGGGATTAAAAGGTTTCCCGGCATCACCTACAGATTTGGAAACCTCTTTCCCTACTTTTGCGTCGGGGTCAAAGGCAGGCTTTACATCACCGGCCTTCTGCCCGACTTCCGAAACCTTTGAGAACGCTTCCATCACTTTAAACCTCCTTCCTTGGACCATCGTTCAAGTTGCTCGGTTTTTCCAAGCTCGTTATGCAGGTAGTCCGTTATGATGCACTGGCGGATGTTTCGCAACAGTTCCTCGTTTTCGGTCTCCCCTACGGCCTCGCGGACAGCCCTATCCACATCCTCTGTCCATTGTATCGTATCGCTTGTAGCCTCATACGACGCGACAAAAGCCTCCCTGACAGAGGGGAACAGCTCCGCCATGACAGGCGCAAGTTTAGTGAAACGGGGTGATACAGGAGGATTAGCAAGAAACTTCAGAATCTTCACCTGTGTTGAGGCATTCATCTTAATCCGCTTCAAATCAGAAGAAAGTTCTTTGAGCTTAATTTCTTCCTTTACAGAAACACCTTCGCACAAAAGACGAGCCACCTCAAGGGAATCAGCCATACTAACAGCGACAGGAGCGGACAAATCCTTTGTAGGCTTCCAATTCCCCTTCGGCGTACAGTGATTCACCTTGCACAGGACGGCTTCCACCCATTCGTTCTGGTACACAGCAGCGACACCACGAGGAAGCTTAGCAAGCTCTATAATTTGGTCATCATTCAGGTTGGCTGCCTTGCCCACAAGTTCGCGATCATCTTGGTCAGGAAGCCGCATAATAATTTTTGTATTCGTATTACGGATTACCGCCATATCCAGTAAGGCGGGAGCCTGGTCAGCTATTACGAATCCCTCTCCGTAAGTCCTCATCTCCGCAATGGAATTCGTGAGCATCTCCACGGACTTACCAAGCAAGTTGCCGGAATCCTGTGACTGCTCGGTAGCAGTTCTCTTCAAAAGATTGTGAGCCTCTTCCAGAACTGTAACGTGACGGAGAGGTGAATTCATCACGCAGTTTGTCATGCGATATTCCTGCAGCTTCATCACGAGTAGTCCCATGATGAGTGACTTTGTTTCCGCAGACCCGATACGGCTCAAATCCACGATAACGTTCCTGTCGAATAAATCAGGGGACGGAATCTCATGGGCCGTGAAAATCAGACCGTTGATTCCATTTGTGAGCGACTTCAAGCGAGTAATCAGGCTTCCTTTGTAAGCACCTTTATTCTCTGTATCATACTCGGAACTGTCTATAATTGCACGGATCTTACGGGTGACATCCCCGAAAGTCGGATAAAGAGCATCCCCATATCTTTCCTCATATTCGTTCATAGATTCCACAAGATTCCAGCCACAGTCCTCGTAGGATTTTTCCATTGCCTCTTTGAGAACAGCGGGCATGGCAGCATACATAGGCCAGCAGACATTAAATATCTCAATGAGACGGTCCAAGTGTTCCAAAATATGGATATTCTTGCTTGCATCCGCATCTCCATGAGGAAAACTGAAGGGATTTATACGGAGCAGATTCGTAAGTGTCGGATTCGTACCATAAACGGATACACCCACATTTCCACCGAATACATTCTTGTACTCACCCTTTGCTGGTTCCACGACGAGAAACGTAGCGAACTTACGAATCTCTGAAAGCATCTGATACACGGTGTTGCTCTTTCCGCTACCCGTTGAACCTGTTATGAAGGTATGAGAGGCTAGGCTGTCAGGATTCAGAACTACAGCAAGCTCCTCCTCCTGGTTCATGTGCCATATTCTGCCAAGCTCCACCGAATAGCTTTTGTCCTCTGAGTTTTCGTCCTCATCATAGGTCGAGACCGTCCTGCCAAATTCCGCGCATTCAAGCACGGGCAAGCCTGGCACAGAATGGTTGGGAAGCCCTGCGTGTATGGCAAGTTCTGCGCTGGAAATAAGCGTCCCAAGAGTAATATCCAAACTGTCAATATGAAAATACGGATGGCACATATATTTCAATGAATTGGCTATAAGGCGAGACTTGTCCATCCCCCAGACAGTGACTCCTCCGTTCTCAAGCGATGAGTTTTTACCCCTTATTATGGAATGATAGACGTTCGCCGCCATCTGAGCATCATGAGGATTCTCAGCGATACAGTACATGGCACAGTTCCACATGCCAACGTCAGCACAGTTGTCATACCGTTCCAGCGTCTTGTCAATTCTCGCCATAATCTGCTTCACTGCATGATTCTCAAACTTAATCTGTAAGCTCCGGTTCATACCGGTTCCATGAGATTCTCCCTTTGTGGATGTTTCGCTCGAGCCGTAAGATGATCCGACCTGCTCGGCTTTTCCATGCGTGTCGGACTGACTCTGACCTTCTGTAAAACTGTGAGTTTTGGAATGATTTACACCTATATTCAGTCCTGAACTAAGGCCACTCATTACAGTTGATGCTATACTGCCACCTATACCAAAAAGCCCCGCTGATACAGAACCTGTAGTACCAGAGCTAGAAAAACTACCTATATTTATCCCTGCGCTTACGCCGTTCGTCGTACTGTCGGTCGTAGACGTGGATGTACCGCTCGTATGACTGACGGTCTCCGTAATGCTCTTGTTCACGGTCTCCGTGACACCGTGCGAAATTGAAGATGAGACGCTTTCTGTCTCGCTCGCCCCAACCGTCATCTGGCTTTCGCTGAATGGAACGAGAGAAGAATACAGGTTCTCCAAAGCACGGCGGCTTTTGCCTAAATCTACGAGAGACACAGGGTCAGCGATGAGCAACATGGTGTAACGTTTGCCCTGCATCGTATCAATGAGCTTCTCGATCCCCTGCATGAACTGTCGTTCCCTGTTTTCTTCCTCACTCCTGTTTCCAGACACATCAGTGACGGAAGCAACGGCGCATGAGGAGGGGAAAGCAGAAAGTATGTCCGCCTGAAGCCTGTCCTTCCGCACAGGCTCTATTTTGCTGCCGGGGAAATTCCCCTTAAGGCAGTTTTCCAAGACAGAGGCATAATCCCCGGCATTGTGATTTGCCTTTATACCAAACTTTACGGAAACCCGATCCTCTTCCCCATGAACCATCATCAAAAGGCTTGCACCCGCGCTACCAACGGCATTATACACGGAGACAAGCTTATCGCGTACGTTTTCGTTTTTGTTCAGGACAACTTGTGTCACGTCAAAGAAGCGTACGCTGTCATTAAGCTCATTTATGAACTCCGGATTCTTGGCGACATCTTTCATCTGCCTGACTATCGGAACATCCTTTGAATTCAGCATGCTAAGATAGGACTTCTCCAGAATCATGTCGGCTGTCGCAACAGCTTTCTCCAAGTCGTCCTTATTGCGGACATCTATTTCCTGTGCCATAATTCCTCCACACAGCAACTATAATCACGATTTCAATTGTGAAAGCTCCTGCTGTTTTTCATACTCAGCCTGAGCATCCTTATTCAAATCTTCCCCAGCCCGTACAACGCACTCATGCTTCGCGGAAGAGCATATAACCGATTGCCGCCCCGACACAGGCTCCGGTAAGGCCTCCACCAATGATGCCTCCGACTTTCGCACCAAATTTCGCCGCAGCGAATGCACCTCCGGCTGCTCCAAATGTCGCACCACCGACTGCACCGATGACACGACTTTCTCGCGTACTTTTCTGCATATGTTCTTTTCTATTTTTTTCCCGTTCCCCAGACCGTGATGATGGTCTTTCTCCTGTCCCCTGATTTTTTTTTGGCCCCTCCGATTCCATTTTCGGAGGATACAGGCTGAGGCCCATCTTTCTCAGTGCGTCAAGCTTCTTCTTGGAAAAGTTAACACGCAGAAGCCCGCCAAGCTCACTGAAATTATCTTTACTCGCCTCCGTTTTAAAAGGCGTACCGTCATCATCTTGAAAAAGCTCATACTCGTTTATGCCGTTCGAAAGAACGTAACCTAGGCTTTCCTTAAAACGTCCTGTCATATTCATATCAACGGCGATGCATGACCACAAGCAACCGCGAATATCATCGATATTCTTTTCTTCGACCGCTTTCTTCAGGTTTTCACTTACACTCATACCTTATATTTCCCCCTTTCACTATGCTTATATGCTCAGAATATTATCAAGCTCAATCGTAAATGACGCAAGCCATTCAAGATTTCGTTTATTCTCAGCGATCATTTTTTCCGTTTTTTTCGAATCCGAAAGAGTTTTCTCCATCTCCTCGACTTTCATTTTTATGGCCACATCAAGCTGTGCAAGCTTGCCCAAGAAAAAAATCTTGAACTTGCTAGCTTCATCGTTTGCCCAGTTCGTGGCAACATCCCGAGTTTCCTTTTCAAATTTCTCAATTTCTGGATACAATATGTCGTCTATGTACTTTGAAAAGTCCACAAACTCCTGAGTCTCATAATCATCGACTGTTTTTTCTCCCTTGTATAGACCGAATGTTATAGCACGTAGGAAGGAATGACCAAAACCAGATTTCTTCTCCGTATGGCTTCCAACTTTTACCTCCTCTTCGTGCGCATAAGCATCCACAGCCTCATCAACCGTGATAGTCGCAACATCTCCCAGAATAGATGCAGCTGGAATATCATAAGAAACAGAACCGATAAGTTCCTCGACATATTTCTTATAATTCATGACACACTGCTCCGCCTGGGAACGCATAACGACATCAAGAGTTTTTTCTACCGAACTTGTAAAATCTGCGGTAATCTTAGGCAACCGCATCTTGATATTCTGAATATATGCGCGTGCCGTGTCTGTGTGGACCTTTTTCTTCATGTCCTGTATGGTAGAACCAAAGCTGGAAAGAAGCTTAGTACCAACACTTGCAAGAGCAACATCCAGCTTGTACTTGACAGTCAGACTTTCAATCTGCTTTTTCACCTCCTTAGCCTTGTCACCTTTTGAAAGCGAAGCTTTTATCAACGAAAGATTCTTCTGCATTTCCCGCATCTTCTGCTCATTGCCTGCAAGCTCATTTTTCGCCTGAGCTTCTATTCCGAGCGCATCAATCTTTTCCTTGAATGAATATACGCCTTCCGTTATTTTTGCCGGAAGTGCATATTTTGAAAGATACTCCGTGATGGCAAGCTCTATAGACGGAACACCGGAATACAACAGCGCAAGAGCATCTTCATCATTATCATGCCGGGCTTTTTCTATCCGCTCATTCAGCTCTTTGTCAGTGGAGGGAGAAAGAAAGTCCGCAAACTGCGTAAAATGCATTCTTTCCTCTTCAACGAACGCGTCTATTCCACTCTCCCCCTTGAGGAAACGCGTGTCTTTTGACGTAAGCGCGGGGTCATTGCACTGCGTCTGACGTATGACCTTTGCAAGTTTTGCCGATGTTGGGAACACGCGGGGATTCTCTATGCCATGTTTCTCGAAGAGATATCGCTTCACATCATCTATCTTCTTTGCGACACTTTCGCCCTTGTCAGGATCAAATTCGTCTGCCCTGTTCAGGACAAAAAGGAAACGATCACGGCTTTGGCGATCCCCGCTCTTCACCAAGCGGGCAACATTGTCCAACAGGATGCTGTCATCATTCGTCTCCAGCTGCGTCCCGTTGAGGACATAGATAATCATTGGCTTGTAATCCGCATTCAGCAAGTCCATCGTGTGCTTCTCATGCTCAGAAGTACGTGAATTGTTCGGTCCTGGTGTATCGCACAGGGCAAGACGGATATTTGTGCTTTCTATGCCAGGGATGTCACCATAAATCTCAACAACAGAAGCTGGATGTTCCCCATCGATGTTGTTCAGTCTATTCATTTCATCAGGGGTAAGGGGATCAACTGCCTCTATTTCTTTTCCATCCCGATCAAAGCTTTCTGCTCTGAAATGCTCCTCTCCGTCAATGTCATGGATGCGGGCTATATTCGCAGTCGTAGCCTCATTACGTGCCGGAAGGAGCTCCCGTCCCAGCATTGCATTTATGAGAGTGGATTTACCGCTTGACATGGTAGCCACGACAGCCATCTCAAATTCCGAGTCAGTTGCCTTCTCGAATAGTCTTTTCACTTCGTCTGATTTCAAGCTTTCGAATGGAGTCTCTTCCTGCATTTTCTTGAAGAGCTCCTTCAATTCTGTAAGTCGATCCGCAACATCAACAACGTTGCCTTTTTCCAGCCTAACATCAGAGGCACATTTAGACTTTTTGGCGGCATCTTCCAAAAAATCATAGTCACGGGTTATGCCGCTAAAAGTGACGCAGATGGCATCATTACAATGCTTTATCACGGAATCAAAGAAATTTGCCACCCACTCAGAAAGCTCCGTACCATCCGCTCCGCACAGTTTGGAAAGAACATCATTTGCCTGCTCTTTTCCATCAATGCAGAGACTCTTTGTTCTTGTGTACGGGTTGTACTTTAAATCAATCGACGTCATATCTTACCCCTCTTATTAAAACATATTCTCTATATACCGTTCCACGGAAGTAATCCCCGTGGAATCTATATTCTTATATTGTTCCTGTATCGAGCTTAACTTTCTTTGCTCCTTTGGTGTCAGTCCCAAAGACCTGCCACTTGATGCCATTTTTAAAAGTCGGGCAGCCTGAGAGGAAACAGGAAAAATGGCAGGAGAAGTAAAACCAATATCTGAAAGATAGGAATTGTAACGGCTCAGGATGTCCGTGACATTCTCCTTGTCCTCATCCAGCTCGTCAGCCCTGTTCATGATGAACATTACCGGAATACCAAACGGCTTCACAATATTTTTCAGCAGCTCCGACAGCAGGATCTTTTCATCCATAGTGCAAAGCTGAGTTGCGTTGGCGACGAAAACCAGCGCATCCATCGTGTTTTCTTTCAAAAAACGCATGGTCATATCGTGATGGCTCTTGTCACCGGAGTTGTTCGTTCCTGGTGTATCATGTACGGCAACAATCATTCCTTTATTTCTTATTCCGTCCAAGTCACCTTGCAGGAAAATCCGCTCAACACAGCTGGAATCATTCCATTCGTTCAATTTGAAAAGCTGTATATCGGAACATTTGTCATCACATGTACCGTCCCGCTTTTGGACAAAGCCTATCATCTTTTCCGCCCCGTCCTTGTCATAGACACTCGTAATCTTTGCTGTCGTCGCTTCGTTGCGGGCAGGGAGGACATCACGCCCCAGAAGTGCGTTGACAAAGGTGCTTTTTCCCGCGCTCATAGTAGCGCAGACTGCAATGTGCTTTATGGGAAGCTGTGCATAGCGGAGTTCTGCATCATTGAACGACATGAATTCCGCGTAGCTTCTGGCAGCAAACTTATTTGCAGGGAGTTTCTTTTGCACTGCAAGACGGAAAGCCCTGAACCTCCGTTCGCTGTACCCGAATGCTGATGCGAGCGTCACCTCATCAGGCAAAGTCTTTCCATGCAGCTCACAGAAAAAAACAAATTCCTTGTACAAGAGCCACTGAAAACACTTGCGTTTGAGCAATTTACACAATGCAGGAGTTTTATCATATTCTGATGCAACGAGAGCGTCGAATGCAGTATGAAAGGCATTCGTATACCGTTCGTTCTGTCTTGGCCTGTCTTTCCGCTCATGGATAATCTGAGTACGGAAGAAGACATCTGCATTTATGAGACGAAATTGCAACTGTTCTCCGTTGCCATTTTCATTCATTTTTTTCTCCGTTTATGGTTTGTATTTCCATTCTCCCCTTGACAAATACTGGCAGGAGACAAAACTTTTTCACACTTTTCCTTCCCCATACATCTCCACGACCTTCTATGCCTCGGTACATACTTCCTCGGCAAGGTCAGCGGGATGCTCTTGATGAAGGAATTCGGCTCGCCGTAGTAATAGCCCGTGCCGTCGCTTTCGACCGGGGCGTTGAGCATGTTGCGCATGAAGTCTATGTCGCGCTGGATGGTCCGGGGGCTGTAGCTTCCGTCCTCGATGCGGGAGGTGATTTCGGCTGCGCTCAGGTGCCGCCCGTCCTTCAGGAGGCAGTCGATTTCGAGGATATGTCGGGAATGAAGCTTGGTCTGGCGCCCCAGTTTTCTTACGAGGTCGGATACAGGTTCGTCAGAGTTGAGTTGAGTTGAGTTGAGTTGAGTTGAGTTGAGTTGAGTTGAGTTGCTTAATAGTAACATCGATTTCACACCTGTTCCCTTTCTTGACCAGAATGGGCAACCACCCAACGTCTACGGCTACTATAGCACAAAGGCAAAGCCATTGCAAGGGTCTGGAACAGCGGCTGTTACGCGCGAGTCGAACGGCTGTTACGCGCAAGCCGAACAGCCGTTACGCGCAAGCCGAACAGCCGTTATGCGCAAGCCGAAAAGCCGTGCAAGATTTGACTGATAGCTCTGAGGGCAAAAAAAAGACCCGGCTGAAAAGCCGGGCTTTGGAGTGGAGATGACCGGACTTGAACCGGTTACCTCTTGCATGCCATGCAAGCGCTCTAGCCAGATGAGCTACACCCCCGCAAAAGATGATTTATAGTAGCAGAAAGGAGCCTCAGCGTCAAGAGCCGGAGGCAGAAAATTACAAAAAAATGTCGTTTTTTGTATCGACGTGCGGGCAGGAAGCCACCGGGCACGGCCTACTGGATTATCGCGATGAATGCGTCTATGAACGCGTCCACCTTGTCCAGGCCCTTCCCCTCGGCGGGCAGGGAGAAGAGCTCGCCTTCCCCAGATGCGGGACTGGAGGCGACCAGCTGCTTGCGGTCCAGGAGGTAGTTCTCCAGCATGTTCGTCATGCCGGAACAGAACCACTGGCTCGCGTGGAGTACCGCGTCGTCGGAAAGCTGGAGCTTGCCGAAGGAGACCAACGATCGGAGCACGGACTGGGTATCGGCAAGGATTTTCGCGTCCTGCCGGGCGGTAATCTGGGCGGCCTCCTTGCTGAAGTACTTCTGGCTCGCGACGAAGGTGTAAATCTGGAAGAGGGGGGACTTCTCATGCATCTTGAAGTAGCGGTTGACGATACCCTTGAACACGACGGGCGCGGGGTACTTCTTGGTGACGGCATCGATGTCCTTTGGGGTAAACGTTATCGCGTCAATGTACTCGGCGCAGGAGTCGAAGGTCTGCTTTACGATGTCCTCCCGGCTCTCGAAGTGGTTGTAGAGGGAGGCTTTCTTTATGCCGATTTTATCCGCGATGTCCTTCAGGCTGGTCTCGCCCGCCGAACGCATGAAGGCTTCGTCCAGAAATGCCCGTATAATGTCGTCCTTAGAAACCTTCACACCCACCGTAGACTCCTCTTGCGCTCGTTGATACTGACGAACTATTTTATCCTAAGAACGCTTTGTTGTAAAGGTCTAGTGAAGGGCTTGTACGTTTTTGCGGAACAGGCGTGCTATAAGGACGCAGGCCGCAGCCCCTATGGCCGCGCCCAAGCTGTCGGCCAGCCAGTCGTCCGCCCCCGCGCAGCGGCCCGGCGTAAAGGACTGGTGGAACTCGTCAACGGCCCCGTAGACCGACGTGAACAGGGTACACAGGGTGGCGTTCTTCCAGGAGGACCATCCGGCCCTGCACCAGCTCTCGCGGGAGAACCAGAGGCTCCAGCTGGCGGAAAGGATTCCGAAGCAGACCAGGTGCACCAGCTTGTCGGAGTCCTTGAAGCCCGGCATGGGCACCCGCTCCTGCGAGGAAAGGTACCAGCTCACGCCCATGATGCATATCGCAGGCAGGCGGAGGCAGATCTGCCTGAGCTTCATTATTTTGCTCCCTGCCGCTTGAGCTCCTCGTATGAGTCAAAGACGAAGGCCGTGTAGCGGTCGGACTGGTAGAGGACGGTCGCGCCCGCGCGTGACAGGCGGCTGGGCAGGGGGCGGCCCATCTCGCCGCTTTCGAATGCGCAGAAAACCTTGCCCGCCGGCCGCTCGGTGCTATGCCGGACTTCCTGCAGCCAGGGATAGATGTCGTCCACGTCGTCAAGGTCCTGCCCCGGCTTGGTAAAGAGGGTGTCGGTCCAGCTGTACATGTCGAGCTTACCGTCGGAAAGTTCGGTCATCACGTCGGCGTTCCAGTAGGAGGCGTAGCCCGCGCTGCAGCCCTGTTCCAGGGCGGCCTTGACGATGAGCCTCCTGTCCGCGTTGAGGTCGGTCTTGTAGAAGTTGTAGCTGGCAGTCCCGCAGGTCGTGAACACGACGAAGAAGGCCGCGAGCAGGAACTGTGCCAGCTTGCCCTTCTTCATGTCCTGCACGGCCTGCAAGATGACGATGAAGAGAATCGGCGTGATGGGCAGGATGTAGCCGCCGCTCACTCCCATCGAAGCGAAGCTCGTGACCAGGGCGAAGAAGGCCAGCGCGGTGATGAAGAAGACCGGCAGGGCCTTCTGTGCGAAAGAGAAGCCATCCTTCCTGAGTATGTGGCGGACGGAGAGGACCATGCCCCCGGTCAGCGTGAAGCAGACCCCGTTCCTGAACAGGGCCTCCGAGATGAGGGGCCGGTCCGCCGTCAGGCCGATGTTGTCCAGGAAGCCGTTGACCATGATGAGCAGCTTCTCTATGGTAAACTTTGTGAACTCTTCGCTCGCCCAGGTCCGGTAGGAGTAGATTTTGCTCAGGAGCCCGGCGTTGACCACGTAGCCCAGTCCAGATGCAAACAGCAGCAGGAGCGCGCCAATCAACATGTCTGCCTCTCCGCCTGCGCCGCTGTAGCTGAGGAGCTTCCGGTCGGCCCTGCCCCTGCCTGCGCAGAAGAGGATGAAGGCGGCGATGAGGAGCGGCACGTAGAGCAGGAAGAGCATGCGGATTCCCTCAAAACCGTTGAGCAGGGCGAGCAGGCAGACGAGGGCATAGTATATGTAAACCTTAAGCTTGTTCTGTTCCTTGAGGCAGTACAAAACCACACCGACCGTCAGCAGGATTGTCGTTGCGTAGCAGGAATACCAGAGCCCGTACATGGACATGTAGAGGTACATCTTGGACATCGGCAGCATCAGGCAGGAGCAGAGCAGCGAACAGTAGCGCCAGCTGAGGCCCACCGCACGGGCGACCAGCACGGCCGAAGCGCAGAGGACGACGAGGTGCAGGGCGATTCCGACGACCTTGACCACGTACCATGACGAGAAGACCCAGAAGAGGGGGGCGAAAATCAGCTGCTGGTTCACCACGCGGAGGGCCGTGGAATAGTACATGTCCTTGGTGAAGAGCTTGCCCTGCTTGGACAGGACCTTGGCGATGATGAGCTCGGAGGCGGTGTCGGAGTCCGTCAGGTAGCTGCCGTATTTTACGAGCCAAACGAGGAAGAATACAAAAAGGCCAAGGGGTACAAGGTAGGTCAGGGCCTTGAGCTGGAATCGGAAGGAGCGGTCGTCGGCATAGATGAAGTCAAGCACGAGCAGGCCCAGGCCGAGGGCGCAGAAGCCCGCCGACGAGAGCAGTTCGCGGTAGCGCTCCGGGTGGCCGGGGGCCTTGCCCTTGAGTGAAGCGAGCAGGCCGAGCAGGCCGGTCTGCACCGGGGGCAGCAGCAGGACGAATCCGGACAGGGCGGCGAGTGCGGCCGCCAGCGAGGCGAGGAGCTTCCAGTTTCTATATATGAAGCGTGCGGCGGTGCTTTCCGAGAGCGTGTTTTCCATGTCAGTAGGTCCTTTCACTTATGATGTAGCGGGGACGGCCTTTCGTCTCCATGTAGATTTTGCCTATGTATTCTCCGATGATTCCCAGGCTTATCAGCTGTACGCCCGAGACGAAGCAGATGATGCAGGTGGTGGAGGCCCATCCGGCAACGGTCTTGCCGCGTATGACCTGGACGACCGACCAGACGACGCCGATGAAGCTGACGAAGGCGATGGCGAGGCCGAATATCGAGATGAAGTGCAGGGGCTTGACGGACAGGCTGGTGATTCCGTCCAGGGCGAGCGCGAGCATCTTGGTGAAGGGGTAGTGGCTTTCGCCCGCCAGACGCTCGTGCCTTTCGTAGTAGACGGTTCCGCTCTTGAAGCCGACGAGGGGGAAAAGCCCGCGCAGGAAGAGGTTGACTTCCTTGAAGTCGGAAAAGGCATCCAGCAGCTCGTGCGAGACCAGGCGGTAGTCGGCGTGGTTGAACACGACCTCCGCCCCCATCTTGTTCAGAAGCTTATAAAAGCTTTCTGCTGTAAAGCGTTTGAGGAAACTGTCTTTTTTGCGGCTGGAGCGCACCCCGTAGACAATCTTGCAGCCTTCGTCCCGGTATTTTCTGACCATTTCGTCCATCGCATTGATGTCGTCCTGGCCGTCGCAGTCTATCGAAATCGTGATGTCGCACTTGTCTTTCGCCTCCATGAGGCCGGACAGGAGGGAACTCTGGTGGCCGCGGTTGCGGCTTTGGCTTATGCCGATGTAGTGGGGGTCCTGGCGGGAGAGCGCCTTTATGATGTCCCAGGTGGAGTCCCTGGACCCGTCGTTGACGAAGAGGATGCGGCTGTCTTCGCTTATGAGGCCGTCGCCTGCGAGCTGGCGCAGCTTTTCGAGGAAAATGGGGGCCGTGAGGGGCAGGACTTTTTCTTCGTTGTAACAGGGGACTACAATCCACAGCAGCGGAAGGGCCTCGGACACATTCTTCTCCTATATAATCTGCGGGGATTATACAACGATTTGGGGCACGATGGCAAGGCGGGCCGTGGGCATGGAAATCAGTTTCCACGGGGGAATCCTCCATAAAAACGTATGGAGCGGGGGCCCAACGGGCGTAGGCCCCATAGCGAGCGTTTGATTGCCTCATGGTCCGTGTGGGCCTGTCCGCATTTGCTGAATATACCGTATGATATAAATGCAATCTCGGCGAGCGTATGGGGACACCCAGCGGGAATACGTTTTTAGTGTGTGTATCCGGTAAAAACTGATTTTCATAGGTACGGCCTTCCCATGACTGCCCCGTGAAATCTACGGTTGATTCCTACAGATTTGTATAGTATAATGGTGGTATTCTTTGCTGGTTGTATATGAATGTGAGGGTGACCGGATGGGCTTTGCTCATCGATTCAGATAAAGACCGCCTCAAGACCGTGGGACAGATGCTTCTGCCCTGCGGTATGCGGGTCAGCTACGCTCCGTCGGCGGAAACGGCCCTTGCCTTTTTAAAAAGCCATGTACCGGACGTCATCCTCCTTCATTGCGGCCTGTCGGATCCTGTGGCCCTGCTTGCTTCAATAAAAAAGGGGGACCTGGGGGACCGCAGGCTGGCCGGCGTTCCCGTCCTGCTTTTGACTTCTGGAACCGAAGATGGCCTGCTGCTGGAAAGCCTTTTTGAGGCTGGGGCAGGCGATTTCCTTCAACTGCCTCCGCCCCTTCCGTTTGTCCTGGGGAACAGGGTCGGCATCTTGTTGGGTGCGGGCCGCAAGTCCGCGTCACGGTTGCCGGCGTCGGAAGCTCCCGGGAAGAAAGCTGCGGCGGCAGGCCCGGCGGTCCCGGCCTTCCCCCCGCTGGAAGGCATTTCCTTTGAGGATGCCGTGAAAAACTGCGGTGGCGAAGATGTCCTCAGGACCGTGATGCAGAAGTTCTATGACAGCATTGAGGAGCGGGCCGGGGTGTTGGAAGGCTTTGTTGCCGCCGGGGACTGGAAGAACTACCGGATTGCCGTGCACTCGCTGAAAAGCTCCGCCCGCCTGATCGGGGCTATGCAGCTTTCCCAGGACGCGAAGGCGCTGGAAGCTGCCGCCGATGCCCTTAGGACTGAGGAAATCGTGGACAAGAACCCCGCGCTGCTGGAGCTGTACCGGAGCTACCGGCAGAAGCTCCTCCCCGTGGTGGCTCATGAGGATGCCGGGGACGGCGGGGAAGGGGATGACCGCCCCCTCCTTTCGGAAGAGGATTTCGCTTCCGCATGCCGGGACCTGCGGGAGTGCCTGGAAATCTCGGACTTTGACAGCGCGGATTACATCATGGAATCGCTTGCAGGCTACCGTATAAGCGAGGACCGGCGGGACTTTATCGTGAAACTGAAAAAAGCCGTGGGCGATGTGAACAAAAAAGAGGCGTTGGCGTTGCTCTCCGATATATAAATATATAACAAAGGAAGAAATGGTATGGAAAAAAGCGTGTTGTTCATAGGCAAGGAGCCTGGCTTCCTCGCGAAGGCGATGATAAAAAGCATCAGGGATCATGATTTTGAGGTCAAGGTTTATCCCCCGGACCCATCCTACCTTTCCAATTTTGAAGGGGAATTCCCCCCCGTGTTCCTCGTGTACATGGAGGGGGACATACAGGGCTTCGAGAGCACCCTGAAATACCTGCAGGGCATCATATCCAAGAGCAACGGCGAACTGTCCCTCTTCATCGTCGGCTCAAAGGGGGAGCTGGACTTCGTGCACGAGATAATCCCCCCCGCCTTCATAGACAGGATGTACACCAGACCGATCGATCCAAAGGACGTCATTGATGACCTGAAAAAAGTGTCCAAGTCCGGAAAGAGCCTTGGACAGAGGATCCTCATCGTGGACGACGACCCCCTGGTGCTCAGGACCATAAAGGGCTGGCTTTCCGCCAAGTACACGGTGTTCATGGCGACGAGCGGCACGGACGCGATAGAATTCCTCAAGAAGAACTCCGTTGACCTTATCCTGCTGGACTACGAGATGCCGGAGACATCCGGGCTTGAGACCTTCGAGATGATAAAGAAGATTCCTGCCCTGTCCAAGATACCGGTGATTTTCCTTACTTCCAAGGACGACAAGGACACGGTGAAGAAGGTCCTGGACGCGCACCCTGAGAAGTATATCCTCAAGACGATGCCGCAGGTGAAGATTGTCAAGAGCATAGACTCGTTCTTCTTGGGCGAGTAGTTGCGGACTGAAGGATCCGCATAAAGGAGCCGTATGGAAACGAAGCTGAAACAGGACGAGGAGCTGCTCGCCGCCCACCTTGCCGCTATCTGCGTCGCAAGTTTCATGTTTCTGGGCCTGATGACCGAGACCCTGGTCATGGGCTGGGAGAGCTGGGCCATCCCCTTCCTGCTCGCGGTTATCGCGCTGATGCTCTTCTGCCACTTTACCCGCTTCGTTCCGATTGAGATACGCCCTCCCCTGTACGTGCTCATCTGCCTGGGGGCCTTCTTCTTTTACGGGGTGCATCCGGACAGCCTTTTTGACGTGCCCATCATCGCCATCATCATGCAGACCGTCTTCATGACGCTGGACTGCGTGTGGGCCATCTATGCCGGGGTCGCCGTCTACGCCCTGATACTCGTCTGGCACTTCTTCATCCTCAAGACGATTGGCGCGATAAGCGGCCCGCTTGAGATTTCCCGCCTTTCCATGGACATCGTGGCGGTGGCGGTGGCGACCCTGTCCGTCAAGGACGTGATTTACCGCCGCAGGAAGTCCAAGAAGAACGTGCAGGCGGCCGTGGACAGCCTCAAGGAGGTGAACCGGCAGACCGAGGACTTCATGGCCAACGTGTCGCATGAGCTGCGTACCCCGATCAACGCCGTGACGGGCATAAGCGAGTCCCTGCTGAAGAAGGAGGACGACGTTCAGAAGCGGTCGGAGCTGCTCGCCATCAAGCGGGCGGGCCACAGGCTCTACGGGCAGATAAGCGACATACTGGACTACACGGAGATAGGGATGAAGCGGCTCAAGGTGAGCGAGTCCCCCTACAGCATCGTGTCCTGCATCAACGACGTGATAAGCGACTTGAACGACATTGACGACAAGCCGTCCGTTGAGCTGATTCTGGACGTAGACATTCGCATTCCTTCCGTGATGCTCGGCGACGAGGGCAAGATAAAGAAGATCCTCCGACACCTCATCGAGAACTCGCTCAAATTCACGCAGGAGGGCGGGGTATACGTGAAGCTCAGCACGCTCAAGCGCGACTACGGTGCGAACCTGATCATTTCGGTCTGCGATACCGGCATCGGCATGAACGACGAGCAGCTGTCCAAGGTATTCGGCAAACTGTACCAGGCGGACTCCGACCGCACCCGCAAGAGCAGCGGCATCGGCCTGGGCCTTACCGTTACTTCCAGCCTGGTCAGGAGCATGGGCGGCTTCATCCGGGTGGAAAGCGAGGTCGGCAAGGGAACGGAGATAAACATCAGTATCCCCCAGAAGGTATCCGACGCATCGCCGAGCATGTCCATCTCCAACGAGAAGTCCCTCTGTGTAGCCTATTACTTCCGCACGGAGAAATTCAGCGTCCCCATGGTGCGCGAGTACTACGAGCGCATGATATCGACCATACAGAAGTCGCTCCAGGGCACGCTGATACGCGCCCCGGATATGGCGGGGCTGAAGCGGATATGCCAGACCTATCCCGTGACCCACCTGTTCACCTCGCGGGACGAGTACGGCGACGATACGGACTTCTTTGACGAGTTGGCCAAGCGCATGACCGTTGCGGTTGTCGTGGGAAGGAACTTCGAGGGCTACCGGCTGGGGACAATCCCCATCATCAGGAAGCCCCTGTTCAGCGTTCCGCTCGTCAATGTCTTGAACGGGGACTACGTCGTCGAGGAGAGCGACGTGCCGCAGCACTTCATCTGCCCCGGGCTCAAGGCGCTTGTCGTTGACGACGACGAGATGAACCTGATGGTCGCGGAGGGCGTGCTCAAGGATTACCAGATGGACGTGACGCTTGCCTTGAGCGGCAAGGAGGCCATCGAGCTGTGCCGGAGCCAGAACTTTGATGTGGTGTTCATGGACCACATGATGCCGGAGATGGACGGTGTGGAATGCCTTCACATCCTGCGCAAGCTGAACAGCCATGCGGAAAAGGAGATGGTCGCCATTGCCTTTACTGCGAACGCCGCGAGCGGGGCGAGGGATTTCTTTTTGGGCGAAGGATTCGACGAGTTCATCGCCAAGCCCATCGAGCTGGTGATGTTCGAGCGTGCCCTGCGCCGCGCCCTTCCCATATCCAAGATCCAGTACACGAGCGAACCCCCAAGGGGACTGGCAGGAGCACTCCGCGCGTCATCATCCGGGGAGAAGTCCGACGAGGCGTTCGGGAAGGATATAGAGTGCCTGGACTACGGGCAGCTGCTGGTGGCGCTGAGGGACACGCTGGACACGCTGGAGGCGGACCGGGCGGTCCTCATCCTGCGCAGGCTGGACGGCCTGCGCCAGGGCGGCAAGTCCGTGGAGGAGCTGCTGCCGGGGGCTTTTGCGTCTGTGGAGCAATTTGAATTCGACGGGCTTAAGGGGCGGGTGTCCGCCCTTCTTGGAGGTAAGCTTGGAGGTACTACGAATGAAGCATAAGCTTTCCCCACGTGGCAAACGCAGATTCATCATCTTCTTCTTGTCGATGGTCATCGGCTTTGTTGCCCAGTTCCAGGGGTCGCACTTCTTGTACAAGAGGTCCCAGGACAGGAGACTGCGGGGAGAGCTGGAGCAGATTCTCCGGCAGATCAGCGCCACCAAGAGCGAGACCCTGCTGTGCGTCCATACGATGGCCTCCAACCCGGTACTGGAGGAGTTCTTCCTGAACCCGGACGGAAATATGAGTCAGGAGACGGTGCAGGCTTCCTGCCAGAAGTACGAGAACAGCCTGCCCCCGTCCTGTATAACCTTCTTTGTTTCCGACAAGGATTTGCGCTACTACGAGAACGGTGTGTTCCAATACCGGGTGTTCCCTCCGTCGGCTCAGGACGGCTGGTACGAAGCTGCCTACGAGGAGGACTACTGCCTCATTACCAAGGAGACGGACTCCCTTTCCCGGAGGAGCTGGCTGCGCATGAGCGTCCCCGTGTACCGGGCAGACGGCAGGAAGTCGGGAATCGCCGGAATCCGTATGCCGGTGGATGCGATGGGCGACTTGCTGCATATTCCGTGGTCCGAACGGAACAAGTACCTGCTCCTGCGCGACGAGGACGGGAACTTCGCAAGCTTCTATGCCTTGTCCGACAGAATTGAGGAGAAGGCCATGCTGTACGGCCTGCAGGAAGAATTGAAGCAGCTTCCCCTGAAGCATGCCGGCATACTGCAGGGGACTTCCAGCCTTGGGGAATTCCAGCTTTCCCCGCTTGGCGACAACTGGTCGCTCCTCCTTATATACCCCTTCTCTGTGGGGAGCTATATCTTCAGCCACGCATTCATGTTCGGCATCCTCCTCTTCGTAACTGCGATTATATTCAGCATCGTGCAGACCCGCCGCTACATCAGGGAGAACAAGATTATCCGCGAGCAGAAGAAGGAGATAGAGCTCCTGAACGAGAACCAGAGCCGCTTCTTCTCCAGCATGAGCCATGAAATACGCACGCCCATAAATACGATAATCGGGCTGGACGAGATGATACTGCGGGAAGACATCTCCGAAGAGGTTGCCGAGGATGCCCGCGGCATAGCCGGTGCGAGCAACATGCTGCTTGCCCTCATAAACGACATACTGGACATGTCAAAGCTGACGAACGGCAAGATGGAGATTGTCCACGCGCCCTACGACACGGGGACGATGCTGCTGGACATCATCAACATGATTATGGTCAAGGCAAAGGAGAAGGGGCTGGAATTCCAGGTAGACATTGCTCCGGACATTCCATCCTCCCTCCTTGGCGACGAGGTGCGTATTAAGCAGGTGCTGCTCAACCTCCTGAGCAATGCGGTCAAGTATACCAGGGAGGGCACGGTTGCCTTCAAGGTCCGCTGCGAGCATCTTGGCTACGGCGTGGTCAACGTCACCTTCTCCGTGGAGGACACGGGAATCGGCGTGAAAAAGGAGAGCATCCCCTACCTCTTCGATGCGTTCAAGCGCGTAGACGTGCAGAAGAACCACATGATCGAAGGTACGGGCCTGGGGCTTTCCATCGTGAAGCAGCTTGTGGAACTGATGGGCGGCACGATTGACGTGCGGAGCATCTACCTGCGCGGTTCCACCTTTACCGTGACGCTCAGCCAGGAGGTGGTCAATCCGGAGGCCATCGGGGAGCTGGACCTGAAGTCCCGGTCCGGGCATGGACGCGTCGTCTACAAGCAGTCCTTCGAGGCTCCCTCTGCCCGCATCCTCATCGTCGATGACAACGAGATGAACCTGACGGTGGAGACGAAGCTTTTGCGCGGCACCAAGATTCAGGTGGACACGGCGGACAGCGGCAAGAAAGCCCTCGCCATGGCCCAGGTCACGCGCTACAATGTGATACTGATGGACCACCTGATGCCGGGCATGGACGGCATAACCTGCCTGCATGAAATCCGCAACCAGCCCGGCGGACTCAACAGGAGCACGCCTGCCATCGCGCTGACCGCCAACGCGGGGCGCAAGAACGAGCTTCTGTACGAGCGGGAGGGCTTTGACAGCTACCTGTCCAAGCCCGTGAACGGCGAACAGCTGGAGAGCATGCTGCTTGCATTCCTGCCGGATGACCTCGTCATGCTGCGTGGCGAAAGCATCCGGGTGCGGGAATCTGTCTCTTCGCGAAAGCTTTCCTCCCGCAAGATGCCCCTGCTCATCTCTACTGACAGCGTCTGCGACATACCCCTCCCCATGCTCCGCAGCTTGGGAATTCCCATCCTGTCTACTCCGATCGTCACGGACGAGGGCTATTTCAAGGACAACCTGGAGGTGGATACGGATTCCCTCCTCTACTACATTCAGAACACGGGCAAGACCGTCGTGTCCAAGGATCCGTCCGTCGAGGAGTACGAGGAATTCTTCGCGCGGCAGCTGCAGAAGACGCAGTACCTCATCCACATAACGATGTCCTCCCGCCTGGGGAACTCCTTTGCCAATGCGTGCCAGGCCGCCAAATCGTTCGACAACGTGACCGTCGTGGACTCCCTGCTCATTTCCAGCAGTATGGGGATGCTGGTGCTGCAGGCCCGGCAGTTCGCCAGGGAGACCCCTTCGCCGCAGATGGTCCTGGAAAAGATAGAGGATTACAAGAAGCTGTTTTCCGTCAGCTTCATGGTTGACAACCTGGACTACCTGGAACGTGGCGGGCACGTGTCCCACTTTGCCAACAGCCTCTGCCGGGCCCTGCTGATCCATCCCATACTGACCGTACGGAAAGGGGCCATGCGGCTTTCCCGCATGGAATTCGGCGAGCTGGAGAAGACGAGGGAAAGCTACGTGAGGTCGGCCTTGCGGAACAAATCTTCGATAGACGACAGCGTCCTGTTCATCACCTACGCGGGACTGTCCTATCAGGAGCTGCAGGCGGTGAAGGAGCAGGCCCTGTCCATCGTCCCCTTCAAGCAGGTGTACTTACAGAAGGCTTCTCCCGCTGTTTCCAGCAACTGCGGTCCCGGCAGCATGGGGCTTTTGTTCAAGCGCCGCTTGCGGAAGGGAATCCCGAGCTAGGCGCATAAAAGCGGCTGTGCTTTGTACTGTTTTGCTCCCTTGCGTGTTTTACTAGGCGTGGAGGCGGGCCGCAGGAGCTTTCCGGGCTGGAGTTGCTTTCCGAGCCACAGGTGATTCCCGGGCCGTGGACCGTTCCCACCGATAATGAAATGGAGACAGGGCATAGTTGAATATGCCGAGGAGCATGCCATGTTAAAAATGAAAGTGATTCTGCATCGTAGTTCCGGCCTTCGAAGTCTGGGCCTTGCCCTTGTGCTGGCGGCCTTCTCTATTCCGCTGGCCTTTGCCCAGACTTCGGTCATACGGGACCCGGGGGCTTTGGACGGCGGGCCGGACCAGGGCGCGATGCTGCGTTCTTCCGTTCAGGATCCGGGGCAATACGACCGGTCAGGCGGCCCCGTCAAGTTCGAATTCAAGTTCAAGGCAGGGGACAAGAGCCGCATCCTCTCCCACGTCAATGAGGACGTGTACGTGAACTACCGGCTGAACCGCCATTCCGTAATACTCAACCGCATCTCCATGGAAGTCACCGCCGAAGGCGAGGACGGCAGCGGTACGGTGGAGGGAACCTTCATGACGAGCGAAAACGCGGTGACCCGCAGGGGTGGGCCGGCCACCTTCGTCTGGGGCGAGGAGTACGAGAGCAAGTTCAACCGCAGCAAGCTGGGCGTGTACGACATCAGCGACCGTTACTTCATGCCGACCGTCCGCGACGTGCCCGTCTTTCCCGACCGGGAGATTTCCCCCGGCGAGAGCTGGACGGCGAAGGGGCACGAGGCGCATGACCTGAGGCGGCAGTTCGCCCTTGAGACTCCCTATAAAGTACCCTTCGAAGCGGAATACACATACCTCGGCACCGTGACGGCGACTTCAAAAGCCGGTGCGGATACTGGAACGGACGGCAGCGTTGACGGTGGGGAAGTCACGAAGACGCTCCACGTCATCAACGTCAAGTACAATATGTATATGAAGACACCGACCCCCTCGGGTGTCGTGGCGTACCTGGACTACCCGACTGAGATGATGGGCTACAGCGACGAGCTCATCTACTGGGACAACGAGACCGGGGCAATCGACCACTACACCGAAAACTTCCGCATCCTCATGGAAAGCTCCTACGGGAACGTATATGAGTTCCGGGGTACGGCGGATGCGGAAGTCACGGCTTTTGAGCGGGTTGCCACCGAGGAGCAGATTGCCGACGTGGAGGAGCAGATAAAGCAGCTGGGCATAGACGACATCACGGTCAAAAAGACATCGAAGGGGCTGACCATCTCCATCGAGAACATCCAGTTCGGCGGGGAGAGCGCGGTGCTGTTGAACAGCGAGAAAATCAAGCTCCGCAAGATTGCCGACATACTCAAGGGCTATCCCGACAACGACATCCTTGTCTCCGGACACACCGCCCACTATCCCGGCGGCGCGGACCCGCAGCAGCTCTCCGAGGAGCGGGCGGCATCCGTCGCGGACTACCTGGTGCAGCTGGGGGTCAAGGACAAGTTCCACGTGTTCACGCAGGGCTTCGGCGACAAGCAGCCGATCGACACGAACGATACTGCCGAGGGACGCGCCAAGAACCGCCGCGTAGAGATAACGATAATGGACGAGTAGGGGGGTGGGCGGGGTGGCTCTAGCCGAGCAGGCAGTTCCCTGCGACGGGCTCCCGAGAGTGGGGGCCTCTAGCGGGGATCCCTGTAATAAAGCGTTATTCCCGCCGAATTGAGTTGTTTTCCCGGAAAACGTCCGCTATACTGTACATAGATACAACGGCAGCTCTTTTATGAGCGAGGAGGAATCTATGGCGGATTTGTCTCACCGGAAAGCGGAAGCAAAAGTTAAAGTTGTCGGGAAGGACGGGAAGCCTGTCGGCGGCGCAAAAGTGCACATCAATCAGTGCAATCACGAGTTTCTTTTTGGCTGCGGGGCATTCGAAGCGCTTCCCTACACGAACGGGCCGGAAGTCCACAACGGGAACGGAAGCCTGAACGAAAAGAAGCCCCTCACGGATGCAGAAAAAGAGGCCTTCCGTGTCAGGCTCGAAGACCGCATGCAAAAATGGCTGGGCCTGTTCAACTACGGGACGCTCCCCTTCTACTGGGGCGGTTTTGAGCCGGAGGAAGGCAAGCCCCACACGGAGCAGCTCATGGCCGCAGCGAAGTTCCTCAAAAGCAAGGACGTTACGGTGAAGGGGCATCCGCTCTGCTGGCATACCGGCTGTGTTCCCTGGCTTATGAACTATGACAACGAGACGATCCTGCGCAAGCAGCTTGAGCGGATTCACCGCGAGGTCGGCACGTTCAAGGGCATAATCGACATGTGGGACGTCATCAATGAAGTGGTCATCATGCCCATCTACAACAAATACGACAACGCCATCACCCGCATCTGCAAGGAGCGCGGGCGGGTCGCCCTCGTAAAGGCTGTGTTTGACGCGGCGCAGGAAAGCAACCCGGGCGGAGTATTCCTCATCAATGACTTCAACCTTTCCACGAATTATGAAATCCTCATTGACGGCTGCCTGAACGCCGGGGTACCCATCAAGGCCATAGGGCTCCAGTCCCACCAGCACCAGGGGGTATGGACGAAGGACAAGATGGAGGAAATACTGCGCCGCTATGAGCATTTCGGACTGCCCATCCACTTTACGGAAAATACGATCGTCGCAGGCCCCCTCGTTGCCCCAGAAATCGATGACCTGCAGGACGCGCACTATGAGGACGATGCCGCCACCCCCGAATACGAGCAGAAGCAGGCAGATGCCCTTGAGGCGATGTACCGCACGCTCTTTGAGCAGCATCCGCTTGTGACGGCAATCACGAACTGGGATTTCGGCGATGGTGCATGGCTGAATGCGCCGAGCGGCGTCATCCGCAGGGACAATTCCCTCAAACCCTCATACAAGGCGCTCCACCGCCTCATAAAAGAAGAATGGCACACGAGCTGCGAGGCAGTTACGGATGCCGGCGGATACGTAACGGTCAAGGGCTTCAAGGGGAGCTACGAAGTGACTGCGGACGGCAAGAAGGGATGCTTCAGGCTGTCGGGCGGCAGCGATGTGCTTGTGACAGTGGAATAGGGCCGGCGGCGGGTGCGGCGCACAACGGCGAGAACTGCCGGGGACGTGCAACGGCGGGTACGAGTCTGCGCAACGGCGGGGCCGCCCCGCCGTGCGTTTGGGACTGTCGTTCGGGACCGCCCCCGTTGTGTGCTCGGCCCCGTTGTGTACTCGGCCCCGTTGTGCGATAGTTCCCGCCCTACAGAATCTTTTCCAGCATCTTTCCTTTAAGCGATACTGAATCCAGCGAGGCACGGCTTTTCCCTGTTTCAAAGGAAGGCCATTCCTCAAGGAAGGTTTCGTCGTCTTCGTTCAGCGCGTCCACTTCCAGGAGCAGCTCGTGCTTTCCCCTGCCGAATCTCTTTAACCCGACTTGCCAGTTGGTACCCGGTCCGGTGTAAATCTGGTCGTCCAAAAGCTTCCCGTTTTCGTACAGGCGGGCGCAGTTGCCGCTATATTCTATGGAAAGGAACAGTTCGTCCCAGTCCGTGTTGTTCCAGTCTCCGGTCGTAAGGCGGTAGCGTTTCGTCGTGGCGGTGCTGGACTCGTCCTCCCCGTAGCTGAAGAGCGGGGTTTTCACGGAAGGAAAGGCTTCTTCCTTTTCATACATCCAGAAGCCTGTGGCTGCAAGCGGGCGTTCGGAAAATCCTTCTGGCACGTTTGGCAGCCGGGGGTAGGTCTTGAAGTTCAACTTGCCCAGGCTTTCGGCATAAAGGCCGTCCCCATCGGGGAACAGGAGGAATTCGGATATGACCAGATATTCACCGCCGTCCAGCTGAAGCTTTAGTGCGTTTAGCGCGTCCGTACGGGAAAGGGTTGCCACGAAGTTTTCTCCGCTCGTTTCTGCTGCCGCATCAAACGTGTACAGGCGGCCGTCGGCATCCTGCAGGTGGCATACGGAACTGCCCCGGTACAGCCGGTCTTTTTTGGAAAGTCCTGCCAGGTGGGCGGCCTTGTAGAAGACGTAGGTCTTTGTTCCCTTGTTGTCCAGGACTGTCAGCGGAGTGCAGGCGGAAGAGGTGAGCAAGCTTTCTCCCAGCCGCATGTTGACCGGAAGGAAGAAGTAGTCGCCGTTGTAAATGTCCAGCGTAGGCATGGAACCGCCCCCCAGTTCCGCCGGGAGATTTAGGGAAACGCCGTCATGTTCTGCCATGTCGCGTCGCCTCTGGAAGTTGTTCACGAACAGGAAGCCGGGGGCCGAGGGGGTATGGGCGGTGCTTGCCTCTGCGGACCTGGGGGCCGAAGCGGATGCGGTCGTGGCAGAGGGGGCCGCCCCTGCATGTCGTTCTGCCTCAGTTCCCGCCGGGCCCGCCGCATCATACAGCCAGCTGTAGCGGAGCGAGGCGTAGTCCTCCGGGTGCTTGGGTGCGTCGTCCGGGATGTGCGCGTCCATCCCGCACAGCTGCCCGCCCCATTCCTTCAGGAAGAGGGACAGCATGCGGATTTCCTTGTACGAGCCGTTCATGTTTCCGTATTCCCCCAGGGGGGCCAAGAAATCGTAGTTTTTTACCAGCAGGTCGTTCAGGGAGCCCGAGGCCTTGTTTTCTTCCAGCGTGGTCAGCCTGCCGTCGGGGTTCATACCCCCGTGGTACATGTAGTAGCCCAAAAGCGTGCAGCCCGATCCGAGTTTTGCAAGGCTCATCGCCCCCAAGTCTGCGGCCCTGGCCACGGGCCGGCGTTTATAGGTGACCTGCAGGCCGCCCCCCAGTTCCGCCGTAAGATAGGGAACCTTGTCCATGTCGAAGGTGATTCCTTCGCCCAGGCCAAAGTCGCTGCCGATGGCGTGGTCGTTCCGCTCGTATGAAAAAAGGTAGTTGCCGCTGGGCTCTATCTCCGTGACGCGGGGATCCCAGGGGGCCTCGCAGTAGCCGCCCATCACGGGGAGCAGGCCCGCCGTCACGGCTCCACCCCAGCCGGTTGCCGTGTACAGGGGGACGTCAAAGCCCGTTTCCTTGGCCAGCGCCGTAAGGCTACGCATGTGGGCTTCCCCTGCCGCACCGGAAAGACCCCCGCAGTGGCCGTACTCGTTTTCTATCTGCACGCCGATTATGGGGCCGCCGTCCTTCAGAAGCAGGCCGTCCACCTGCTCATACAGTTTGCTGTAAAACTTCCGTACCTCGTCAAGGTATGCCGGATTGTCGCAGCGGTTTTCCGGGCATTTTTTCAGGAGCCAGTCGGGGAAGCCCCCGTTCCGTACTTCCCCGTGGCACCAGGGGCCTATGCGGAGCATCATCGTAAGCCCGCAGTCCCCGATGAGGCTGACGAACTTCCGCAGGTCCCGACAACCGGAAAAATCCCACTCGTCCTCAACTTCCTCATGGTGGATCCAGATTGTGTAGGCGCTCACTATGTCCACGCCGCCCGCCTTCATCTTTAAAAGCTCCCGCCGCCATTCGCTGTCGGGGTAGCGCGAGTAGTGGATTTCCCCCATGATGGGGAACCATCTGGATTGGTTTTTGTCTGCGTCCGTCCGCAAAAGGCTCTTTCTGTCGTAGGAATAGTTCATATCCCCATCTTGGCCATTTTTTGCCTGCCGTGTCAACGGCAGGACAGGCGATGGATGTGCTTTCCGTATGTCGGCGAGGCCGGGGGCGCCGTGGGCCGTTACGGGGGCAGTGGAGCTGCAGGTCACTTCGTAAGCCACTTCCGGGTGAGGGAGGCCGTTTCTGACCACTGACCGTTACGTGGGCAGCAGGGGCATTACGGGCGGGTGACTGCCTTGACGCTACGGCCCAACGGGCCTGGCGGTTGGGCCCGTGCTCGGTCTGGCTAGGAGTTGAAAGAACTGGCTACACTATCCTGTTGATTCGATA
>JAILON010000011.1 GCA_024690865.1 Treponema sp.
GGGGACGCGGCGGCCCCATTCGTCGGCGGCCCCGTCTCTCTCGAAACGCGCCGTAAGCGGAGGGCGGGAGGCCCTCTCTGGCGGAGGGGGGAGGCCTATTAATTCTCCTGCTTACGTGATATAGTAGAGCTGTCAGGAAACTAACCGGGCTTCCTGACAGCTTGCGTATCATTGCTGAACAGGAGGCAGTTTATGTACTATAAAAGTTACCAACAGCTACTTCGGGAAGCTCCGGACACACCGGGCAAGCAGTTTTTAATCCGTCTCATGAACACCCCCAAGCCCGATTTTGAGAAAATGGGACGTGAGGTCCATGAATTTGAAGATCAGCTTGTCAATGAATACCTTGCAGGGCAGAATGGAAAAGAATCGCCAGTAGGGCAGTATGGAGACGGCAAATGACCTTTTCCCCATACTATACGGGCAGCACGAAATCTTTTTACTGCGAGCACCTGTTTGATTCCGCCGAAAACAGTGCACTTATAAAATCCTTTACCGTCAAACAGGACAAAGGCAAGGGACTTGCCTATTTTGTCCGTGAGCTTGCCGAAGAAAACGAGATGTCGGGGGAAAATCGTACATACCTTGTTAAGGACAGGAACACCCACGAGCTTGCGGGCTATTTTGCCCTGCGGACGGGGCTTTTTACGGTAAAGATTTCCGAAGAAGATTTTTACACGGTACCGAGCATTGAGCTTTCCAATTTCGCCGTAAATGAAAGCTACCGGCAGAGCCATCCCGATACTAGGAAAGTCGGAACCTCCATGTTCTACGACTTCATAATCCCGCTTGCCCGCCTTACCAAAACGCTTGTCGGTGTTCAGGCTTTATATATCTACGCGTTGCCGGAAGACCGCCTTATCGAGCACTATGAATCCTTGGGCTTTGAGCGGCTTGAAGAGGGAGGCGAGAGATTCGTCCATCAGCATGTAAAACCTCTGTACGACGATGGATGCATTTTTATGTTCCAAATGCTGTAATGGAACCCGGGCAGGAGGCCACACAGCCCCATGCGTTCTCAGTCTGCGCGGTACGGAATTGCCCAAGCGGGGGCTCCGTCAACATTTGCTCAGACTTTAGGCCCCGGATGCCGATAATCGCTGTATGGAAAAGATCGCCTTTGTCCCCCTCGTCTTGGAAGTTCTCAAGGACTGGCGGGTCATATTCATAACGGTTCTCATGATCCTCTTCGTGTCAATCGGAAACTACGTGCAGCATTACGTCAAGAAGATAAAGCCGACAAAGAAGAAGAAGGCCGCGCCGCCGCCCCCGCCCAAGAAGGAGGAAGGCGAGGAAGAGGAGGGCGGCGGGGACGAGGAATAAAAGTCTTTCCGATGCCTTTGCAGTAGCCCTTAACTTGCCCCCTTTAAAATCCGATAAAATGGATTGAAAAGGTGGGTACTATGTTAAAAAAAACGAATAACAGAACAACGGCCGCCGTAAGCTACGTGCTTTTCACTCTGGCGGCAGTCCTCGCGGTCATACTGGTCGCGGGCGCAATGCAGGCGGGTTCCGGTGCCAACGGAAGCACGGGCCCCTCCCCGCTCTTCAGCTTCGGAGCCGCACTCTATTCAGTCTACGGCTTCTCTTCCTTCCTTATTCCCGTGTTCCTTGTCGTGTCGGGGCTTTTCTGCATGGACGAGCGCTGGTCCCCCCAGGGGCTCATCTGCCTTGCAATCAGCTTCATCCCCTTCTTTACGATTGCCTTTGCGGAGCATACCGCCCGCAAGATTGCCGTCGAGGACATCGGTCCCGTCGCCGTCACCAAAATCATCATACTCATGGCCATCGCAATCCTGGTCGCCGTCATGGAATACCTGACCGCCCTCGTGCTGACCACCCCGTCGCTCCGCAAGGAAATCAAGCCCAAGCTGCAGGAGTACAAGGAGAAGACGCTGTCAAAGGCCAGCAGCTTCATAAAGAAGAACAAGGAATCCTTCACGCTGAAGTTCACGAAGGACGAGCTTGAAACGGAAGATGACTATGGCGAAGCGGAAAACGCAGTCGCTTCCACCGATGAAGTTCCTTTTGCCAGCAAAGCAGCTCCACAGGAGCCGTCGGCGATAGACGATTCCGCCTCTGAAAATGATGAAAAGCCGGATATGCTGCTTGACGAGGATGCCGCAATAGAGCAGGCGGTTGCACGGAGCATCGACGCGGCCGTGGACGGTATGTTCGACGACGACGGCAACCTCATCGGCATGGAAGAGGAACAGGGCCACGTGCATCCGGCGTACAGGAGCAGGGAATTCCAGGACGAAGATTATGACGAAGACTACATAGAACCCTACGAGGACATGGCGGTTGACGGAAATGACGGAAGCATGTTCGACAGCATCTCCCTCGACTATATGCTCAAGCACGTGGACACAAACGCCTTGATACAGTCCTTCATGGTATGCGAGGAGGCCCCCATACAGGACGATGTTCCCCCCGGTTTTCAAAGCGAATCCCGCCGGCTGCCAGATTCCGAAAGCCTGGCGGCCTCCGACCTTCCTCCAGAATCCGACGGCCTTCCTCCAGAATCCGACGACCTTCCGGCAGGCTCATACCCCGTAGCGGAGCAAGAAACCGAAGTTCCCCAGGAGGCCGTCACCGAATACATGCCGTCGCTTTCTCCCGTCTTTGACAAGATGGAGGACGACGCGAAGCGGGAAGTGGGGGATGCCATGCCCCTGTATATCCAAGGCCAGGGCGCGAGCTTTGACGAAACCGGCGAGCTCACGGAAGAAGACATCCTGGACATAGACGAAGACATCAACATTGAAGAAGAGGACGACAGGTCGGATGAATTTACGACGATCGACGACAGCTCGTTCGACATAGTCGAGGAGGAGTCCGTGGACGTTCCCGAGCCAGAGGAAGCCTTGCCCGAACATGTCGATGCCCTGCTGGACGAAGACGAAGGCAGCAGTGCCGTTGAACAGGCGGAGGAAGATCCAGTTTCCGCCATGGTGGCCATGCCCAAGCCTGTAAAGACGGCTTCGGAAGCTCCAAAGCCACGAAGGGCGGGAACCCCCTACGGGGTTTCTACAGACCTCCTGAACGAATATGACGACAATCCCTATTGGATCATCGACGACGAGACCAAGATGGCGGCCACGAACCTGATGGCGACGCTCAGCGAGTTCGGCATAAAGGCCGACGTGACGGGAATCCGCAAGGGGCCGGTCGTCACGATGTTCGAGCTTTTGCCCGCCCCTGGGGTCAAGCTGTCCAAGATAGCGAGCCTGCAGGACAACATAGCGCTCCGCCTCGCGGCAAGCTCCGTCCGCATCGTCGCACCCATTCCCGGCAAGAAGGCCGTCGGAATTGAGATTCCCAACAAGAGCCGGGCAACGGTTTCGTTCCGCGAGTGCATTGAGCAGGACCTGCCCGAATGGAAGAAGTTCGGCGTGCCCGTCGTACTGGGCAAGAATATACAGGGCGAGAAGGTCGTCATAGACCTGGTAAAGACGCCCCATCTCCTCATCGCAGGTTCCACGGGCAGCGGAAAGTCGGTCTGCGTCAACTCGATGATCCTTTCGATCCTCTACAAGCGGAGCCCAGACCAGGTGAAGCTGATCCTCATAGACCCCAAGATCGTCGAGCTGAAGCTGTACAACGACATACCCCACCTGCTTACTCCGGTCATCACGGATCCCAAGCGGGCCATGCAGGCGCTTCAGTACTGTTTGTGCGAGATGGAGCGGCGCTACTCCCTGCTGGACGGCATGGGGGCACGGGACATTTCCAGCTACAACAAGAAGATCGTGGACAGGCACATAGCGGCGGAAAAGCTTCCCTACATGATAGTCGTCATCGACGAGTTCGCCGACCTGATGGCGACGACCGGCAAGCAGCTTGAAAGCGTGCTGGCCCGCCTCGCCGCAATGAGCCGCGCCGTGGGCATACACCTCGTGCTTGCAACCCAGCGTCCTTCCATAGACGTGATTACCGGCCTCATCAAGGCGAACATCCCCAGCCGCATCGCCTTCATGGTGGCAAGCAAGACGGACAGCCGCATCATCATTGACCAGATGGGGGCGGAAAAGCTGCTGGGAAAGGGCGACATGCTCTATGCCAGTTCCACAGACCCCTTCCCGGTACGCATACAGGGTACCTTCGTTTCCGACCAGGAGGTGGAGGACGTCGTTTCCGCCGTCAAGGAATGGGGCGAACCGGAATACATTGACGACGAGATTTTTGTCCCCGACGACGATGACGACGAGGCAGATCAGATGGCGTTCTGCGACGGCAACGACCCGCTGTACGACAGGGCACTGGACATAGTGGTGCAGGCGGGCAAGGCGAGCGCGTCCTACATCCAGCGGAGGCTCAAGATAGGCTACAACCGCGCCGCCCGCCTCGTTGAGGAGATGGAGGAGCGCGGCATCGTGGGCCCGGCGCAGGGCAGCAAGCCCCGCGAGCTCATACAGATTCCGTAGGAGAAACGAAGGATGACAATGAAATACCGCTATTTTGCCCTCGCCTTCCTCATCCTCGGATTCTGCCTTGCCGTAAGTTTTTCAAACGGTACGAAGGACACGCCTCCGACCGACGAGCAGGCGGAAAGCTCCGTCAGCGTAGACGAAAAAGGCGAGAATACGGCCGTCGCCAGCGAGGAGTCCGAAAAGAAGCTGGAACGGGGCGAATTCTCCTACTTCCACGACATACCGGAAGGTGGCCCCGTGACCTTCCACGAAGTCTGGGGCTACGTGATGCAGAACAGGGAATACGAGTTCAAGGACGACATGAAGGTTACGGACCTGGTGTACTTCAGCGCGGACGTAAACAGCTACGGCGAGTTCGACAGCATTCCCAAGGCATCCAAGTTCGCCTCCTTCAAGGGGCGCAAGCACCTGAGCGTCACCTGCCAGAGCCGGTCGCTGGCCCACTTCGTGCTGGACCCGCAGTACGGCATAACGAAGAAGATAATCGCCAGCATCACCGAGGCAGCCAAAGGCTACGACGGCATAAACATAGACTTCGAGCTGATTCCCGCCCGGGATATACAGAATTTCCGCAACTTTGTCCGCGACATGAGGGCCAGCCTGGGGCAGGAAAAGTGGCTCACCATAGCCGTTCCCGCCCGGCTCAAGACGATTTCCGACGATGCGTTCAACTACGCCAAGCTGGAGCCCTACGTGGACAGGATCTTCATCATGGCCTACGACGAGCACTGGAGCACCAGCAAACCAGGCGCAATCGCGAGCACGGACTGGTGCAGGAGGATTGCGAACTACGCGCTTGAAGTCCTTCCCCAGAAGAAGGTCATCATGGGCCTGCCTTTCTACGGGAGGACCTGGCAGGCGGAATCCTACGGGCAGGCATGGTACTTTTCCGGCGTGAACCGCATCATGGGCGAGAACAACGTGCGCGAGGTGCAGCGGGACAACGGGGTCCCCTACTTCACATTCGACAAGACGATAAAGGTCACCGGATACTTCGAGGACGCCTATTCCACCGTTGAAAAGTGCAAGCAGTACAAGGCGGCAGGCTGCGACCGCATAGGCTTCTGGCGGATTGGACAGGAAGACCCCAGTTTCTGGAACTGGCTGAACATAAAATAGATTGACGACGTGCGGTCAAAAGAAGTATCTTGTCATATAGGAAGGTTTTTTGGATATGTTTAGGACTGTTTTTGCAATACTTGCCTCAGTGGTTTCGCTGTATGCCATAGTGTGCGTCGTGCGCATAATCCTCACGTGGATCCCCCGGGCGACGTTCCATCCTGCGACAAAGTTCCTCGCCTCTATATGCGATCCCTTTTTGGACCTGTTCCACGGAATACGCTGGATGCGGATGGGAAGCCTGGACTTCAGCCCGGCGATAGCACTCTGCCTGCTGGGGGCCGTCAGCACCATATTCAGCCACCTTGCCAACAGTTCGTCAATGCGCCTTGGACTCATCCTGGGACTGCTGCTGCAGACGGTCTGGAGCGTTGTCGCGTCGGTCCTGTCATTCCTCATCATCCTGCTGGTGATACGGCTGATTATGATTCTGGTTGCCAAGAACAGCTTCTCAAACAATCCAATCATCTACCAGCTGGACCAGTGCATCGGTGCAATCGTCACCTCCATATCGCGGACCTTCACCGGTTCACGACAGATTACGTACAAGACGGGACTCATCATCGCGATAGCAACCCTGATAGTCCTGAACTTCATTGGCCAGCTGCTCTTTTCCATACTGGTGAACATCCTGGCCAACCTTCCCCTCTGACCGTCCCGGCCAGGACCGTCACAGCCCGGCCAGTCCACACATCCGACCGTCCCGGCAAAGACCGTCGCCCAGGCCAGTCCACACATCCGACCGTCCCGGTCAAGACCGTCGCCCTGGCTATTCGATATTCCGGTACTTCAAGGGAGTTACCCCCTTGTAGTTCCTGAACGTCTTGATGAAATAGCTCAGGTCGTTGAAACCGCAGTCAAAGGCTATATCGGCAAGCTTCTGATCCGTATTCCGCAGCTTGTCGCATGCCATGTTTATACGGAACCAATTCAGATATTCTATCGGGGACCGTTGCGTCAGCTCCCGGAAAAGGCGGCAGAAATACTTTGGTGAAAGGCCGACGATCGAAGCAAGTTCTTCCAGCCCTATCTGGTTGCCGTAGTTTTCCTTAATGAAATTCATGACCGACTCGAACTGCTGGGCCTGCCTGGCCTTCTTTTCGGTGACGACCTTCTTCCTGCTGTACAGGTGCTGCCGCTTCAGTTCAGAAAAGAGCAGGAGGATCAAGGCCGGGATGCGGAGCTCAAAGCCGTCCCCCATGTCCTTGAAGCTCTGGAAGAATTCCTTGGCAATAGCGGAAATCTCGGCATTTCCAGCGGGGATGACGTGGGCAAGTTCCAATTCCCCGGACAGGGAGGCATTGATGAAATCATCGCTGACGTAGCTTCGAATCCGAATCATATCGGGATCAAACACGACGGATTCAAAGAGGGCTATCGATTTCTTTTCGGCATCCCCATGCAAAAGTTTTCCCGGTATTATGCACAGGTCGTCCTTCTTGAGTTCATAGGTGTCATGCCCCACAAGGATGTTGTAGCAGCCGGATATGACGTGGATGATTTCGAAATCCTTGTGCCAGTGGACCGGAAGGTCATACGACGAGTCCACTGTATTTGAAAGGTAATATTGGATGGGAAAGACCAAGGATCCCCGCTTCAGGGTCTCCTCGTCCCCACTTTTGAGCCTCCGCACATCTTTCGGCAGCTTTGAATATTCGTTGACCGTCAGCACCGCCATTCGCTATCCCTCTGCACGATACTTCGCAACCGTACGGCGGGCAACTGCAAATCCCCGCTGCGCAAGCATATCGCTTATCTTCTGGTCAGACAGCTTTTTTTCGCCCTTGTATTCCCGCACGATTTTCTCGATTTCAGCCTTTATCTTGTCCCGGCTTGCCGTCTGACCCGATTCCGAACCAACGGCAGCCATGAAAAAAAACTTCAGGGCAAAAAGTCCCCACGGACACTGGAGGTACTTGCTTGAGGCCAGCCGGGATATGGTGGACTCGTGCACTCCAAGGACAGAAGCAACATCCTTGTGGGTGAACGGGACAAGGTTGCCCGGCCCGGACTTGAAAAACGCATGCTGCCGTTTCACAATCATGCAGGTCCCCCGGAGCAGGGTGTCCTGCCTGTTTTCCAATGCCCTGATGAAGTCCTTGGCCTTCCGTATGCCTCCGTTTACAACGGAGGACTTGTCCTGTTCCGCATAGTTCTCATAGCTTGGATTCACTGCGACGGAAGGGATGCCAGCAGATGCAAGCCGCACCTGCCAGATACAGCCCCCCTGTACAACTATTCCCCGGCCGAAATCTTCCTTCACGCTGCCGTCGTCATCCTGCAGCTTTTCCACATAGACATCCGGCGACACATAGTGGGTTTCGGCCGTACTGTAGTCGCGGGCCGGAAACGGATCCAACGTGCGGATGAATGCCAAAGCCTCCTCTACGGCTTCCGCATCAACAAGCATTTCCTCCCATGCGGGATCCATTTTTGCGCCAAACAGCGTGGACTGGACTTCCAAGAAGGACTTGATTTTTCTGACTATGGAAGAAACGACAGGAGGGTTTAGGAAATCAAAATGCCCGTCCAGCAAAAAAAGGGCCAGCTGGGGAGCTTCGGGCCGCTGCCTGGCCTGGACCAAAAGGCTTTCTTCCGTGTTCGTGCAGCAGCAGCCGGGCGGGTCCAGTCCTTGGACAATCGACAGGAGCTTTTGCAGGGTGACTTCATCTTCACCCGGGCTCTCCCTGTGCAGAAGCGAAACTGGGGCCAGGATATGGAAGCCCCGCGAGTCCAGGTTGCCGATGAGCCGTTCGCCTATTTCCATCTCCACGGGAGTCAAATTCAAAATGTGCAACTGGGAAAGGAGGTAATCCTGCAGGGGAAGCCGTGTATCCGCATGGGCTTCGAGGGCCGCCTGGTGCCTGTCGCTTTCCAGTTCCCCGGCGGTTCCGGAAGAAGAAACCCGCGTCTGACCGTCCAGGCTGCGGCGCAGGCGGATGTTTCCGGCGGCCCCGTCCCTGGTGATGATCAGGGCGGGGTTCTCCTGCACTTCCCTGTATATGGCATCCCGAAGGTCGTCACTTCCCAGGGAAAGGATCTCCAAGGCCTGAATCTGAGACAGGCCCATAACCTGGACTTGAGACTGACTCTGCCGCTGTGAAAGCCTTGTTCCCGCCATTAATCCGTCAGTGCTTCGTAAAAATCCGCTTCCAGTAAATCAGGAGGAGAATCACCGTCAGCAATATGGAAAGGAGGTCGGAGACCGGCCCCGCCCACAGCGCTCCTTCCACGCCCATAAACATGGGGAGAATCAGCGTCGCGGGCACCTGGAAGAGAATCTGCTTGGACAGGGAGAGAACGGAGGCCTGAACCGGGTAGCCGAGTGCCTGGAAGAAGATGCCGCTCATAATCTGCACTCCCGCCGTCGGTATGAGCATCAGGAAAATCCGCATGCACTTGACGGCGAACTCGTTGTAGAGCTCGCTCTCCGAGCCGAATATGCTGATGACCGCCATAGGCCTGAGCTGGGCCACCAGGAAGGCAACGACGCAGACCGCCGTGCACAAAACGGCGACGAGCTTGTAGCACTCCTTGACCCGGCTGTAGCGGCCGCTTCCGTAGTTGTATCCGAAGATCGGCTGGGCTCCGGCGGAGAGGCCTATGACGATGCTGATGATGATGGCAAAGACTTTCATTGTGATACCGAGCGTCGTTATCGGGATGTCGGGCCCGTACTTGCTCTGCATGCCGTACTGGAGGAGGACGTTGTTGCGGGCGGCGATGGCGACGACCATGGACATCTGGGTGATGAAGCTGGAGACGCCCAGACGGGCGACCTTGGGAATGTAGGAGAAGCTCTTTTTCCAGAGGGCGGAAGTCAGCTCCACGTTGCTCATCTTGTGGGCGAAGTAATAGATGTTCAATACGGCATTGACGAACTGCCCGAGGATCGTTGCAAGGGCGGCCCCCTTGACTCCCCAGTGGAAGACGAAGATGAAGAGGGGGTCGCACACGAGGTTGATGACCGTGCCTGAGAAAAGCCCTATCATGTTGTAGCGGGGGTTGCCGTCCGCCCTGATGAGGCTGGACCCGCCCGCACAGATGGCGAAGAAGGGAAGCCCGCAGGTGATTATCGTGCCGTAGTCAATCGCATAGGGAAGGATTGCGTCGGACGCGCCGAACATGCGGCAGAGCGTCGGGAAGAAGAGCAGGTAGCCGGCGGCTATCAGGAGGCCGCCGATTGCGAAGCCCGTTATTCCGGCGAGGCTGCTCTTCGCCGCCTCCTCACGCTTGTTCTCGCCGAGCTTGAGGCTGAACATGGCTGCCGCCCCGTCCCCGAAGAGGAGGGAGAACGCCATGGCGAATGCCGTCATCGGGAATACGACTGTCGTCGCCCCGTTCCCCAAATAGCCGACTCCCTGACCTATGAAAATCTGATCGATGATGTTGTAGAGCGCGTTCACGACCATCGAAACGATGCCGGGAACGGCGAATTTGACCAAAAGCCTGTTTATTCTTTCTGTTCCAAGGATATTCTCTTTTATGTCCCTGTTCTTCCCCGTGTTTTCCGAAGCCATAGGGGAATGATAGCAAGTAATGGGAATAAATTCAAGAAAAAAGCAAAGTCGGAACGGACGGAGGGAAACCGCGGGCCCGGCCACGAAACAAAACGTTCCTTGGCCGGTCATCGAGCGGGCCCCGACACTAAACGGAACAGGCCCCGCCCCCAATCAGGGACGGTAACCGGGGCAAAAAAAAAGGCCCCGCCCCCGGGCAGGGACAGGGCCTCAGGCGCCTATGGGCAACCCGTGATTAGAACACGGCGATGACGTCTCCGTTCGGATATTTCTTCTGGATCCACTCGCGGACCTTCGTACTCTGGAGTGCATTGACGAGGGCGCGGATGGCCTCATCGTTCTCGTGGCCGGTCTTGACGGCGACGACGTTGACGTAGGGAGAATCGGCTCCCTCGACGAACAGACCGTCCTTGCTCGCGTTGAGCCCGGCGGGAATCGCGTAGTTGCCGTTGATGATGGCAGCGTCAACGTCGGGCAGGATGCGGGGAACGGAAGCGGCCTCAACCTCGGTGAACTTCAAGTTCTTGGGGTTGGACACGATGTCGAGCGGGGTCGCGGTGATTCCGGCCTCGGCCTTGAGCGTGATGAGTCCGGCGGACTGGAGCAGGAGCAGGGCGCGGCCTTCGTTGGTCGGGTCGTTGGGAACGCCGATCTTGGCACCGGCAGGCAGTTCGTCCAAGCTCTTGTACTTCTTTGAGTAGAGGGCAATGGGCTCGATGTGGACTCCGCCTGCGTTGGACAGGTGGGTTCCCTGCTCCTTGTTGAAGGATTCCAGATAAGGAAGGTGCTGGAAGTAGTTCGCATCAATCTGTCCATCCTCCAGGGCCTTGTTCGGGGTCACGTAGTCCGTGAACTCGACAATCTTGAGCTTGATGCCCTGGGCCTTGAGGTCCTTCTGGATCAGCTTCAGGATTTCAGCGTGGGGCTCCGGGGTGGCTCCGACCTTCAAGGTCACGGTCTTGGGCTTTGCTGTGGCAAGGGCCGCAACGGCTGCAAACGCTATGACTGCGCTCAAAATCTTCTTCATAAATGTTTCCTCCATTTATATGTACACTTTTGTGCACGAGTTAAAAAGATAACAAACCAACCGAGTAAGACGTATCATTTCCGACTTATTAGCTAGGTTTTCTATGTTATACTGAGAAAGAAACAATAAGTCAAGGGCTTTTGCGAAAAAATCAAGACATCTCCCTGCCACCCCCTTTTTGACAAAACAACCGTTTTTGTCATTGACTACGAGGGCAATAGCTGTTACTATTTTTGATATGGCTAACTACACGTATAATCTTGAAAAACAGCATACGAAGGGCAAGCTGCACGCCATAGAGCGCATCGCCGCCCTCTGCGACAAGGACAGTTTCCACGAGATATATTCCCGCGCGAGCCACCAGTGCACCAGCTTCGGGATGGCGGGCAAGGAGATTCCCTACGACGGGGTCATCACCGGCTTCGGCAAGATAAACGGCCGCAAGGTCGCCGTCTACGCGCAGGACTTCACGGTGCAGGGCGGCAGCCTAGGCAAGGTGCACGGCCAGAAAATAGCGGAGCTGATTGACAAGGCCATAGAGGCCCGCTGCCCGGTCATCGGCATAAACGACTCGGGCGGGGCGAGGATTCAGGAAGGAATCGACGCGCTCTGCGGCTACGGAGAGCTTTTCTACCAGAACGTCAGGGCGAGCGGCTCCGTCCCCCAGATAAGCATCATCGCGGGCCCCTGCGCGGGCGGCGCGGTCTACTCGCCGGGAATCACCGACTTCATCTTCGCTGTCGATAAAATCAGCCAGCTCTTCATCACCGGCCCCAAGGTCGTCAAGAGCGTCCTGTCCATGGACATCACGTCGGAGGAACTCGGCGGCGCGTCCATCCACTCCGAGAAGAGCGGTGTCGCCCACTTCCGCTGCGACACAGAGCAGGACTGCCTGGACAAAGTCCGCAAGCTCCTCGATTACATACCGCACTACTACGGCGACAAGACCGCGGCGGATGCGAAGTTCAAGTTCGACAAGAAAAAGATAAACGAGATAAACACCGTCCTCCCCGAGGAGAGCAAGAAGGGCTACGACATCCGCAAGGTCATTGACTGCGTGGTGGACGACGACTCCTTCTTTGAGGTCATGGCGGAATTCGCGGCGATGTCCGTCGTCGGCTTCGCAAAAATCGAAGGCAAGTCCGTCGGCATCGTCGCCAACAACCCCGCCGTCTGGGGCGGCCTGATGAACTGCGACGCGAGCGACAAGATTGCCCGCTTCGTCCGTTATTGCGACAGCTTCGGGATCCCCCTCGTCACTTTCGTTGACGTGCCCGGCTTCCTGCCCGGCCCCGACGAGGAGCAGAAGGGAATCATCCGCCACGGGGCCAAGGTCATCTACGCGTACAGCGAGGCGACCGTCCCCAAGGTGACCGTCATAACCCGCAAGGCCTATGGCGGCGCATACATCGCGATGTGCTCCAAGCACCTGGGCGCTGACTTCGTGTACGCATGGCCCAAGTCCGAGATTGCCGTCATGGGGGCGGAGGGCGCACTGGAAATCCTCTACGCCAAGCAGATGAAGGATCCCTCGCAGGCAGCCTTTGTCGCCGAGAAGTCCGCGGAGTACCGGGAGACCGTAATGAACCCCAAGATTGCGGCGGCCCACGACTATATCAGCGAAATCATTGAGCCGGGGCAGACCCGCGAGTACGTCGCATCAAGCCTGGAGTTCCTTGCGAACAAGGCACAGGCAGGCGTGCCCGCCAAGAAGCACGGGAACATACCGCTGTAATTGCGGAAGGAAATAACTATATGAACTACCTGAACGAGTTTATCGACTGGCACGAGGGCGAGAGCTACGAGGAGCTGAAGAAGAGTTTCAAGATCCGCGTCCCGCAGGACTTCAACTTCTCCTACGACATCGTGGACCGCTACGCCCGCGAAGCCCCGGACAAGCGCGCGATGATCTGGTGCAATGACGCGGGCGAGGAGCACATCTGGAACTTCAAGCAGATGTCCGAGCTGTCCCAGAAGACCGCCGTCTTCCTGACCAAACAGGGCATAAAGAAGGGCGACGTCGTCATGGTCATCCTGCGCCGCCGCTACGAGTTCTGGTGGGTCATACTCGCCCTGCACCGGATCGGGGCCATCTGCGTTCCCGCGACCAACCAGCTTCTCACCGAGGATTTGGTCTACCGCAACACGAGCGCGGAAGTCAAGATGATAATCTCGTTCGACGACGGGCACATCGAGGACCGCATCGAGGAGTCGCTCACCAAGTCCCCGAGCGTCAAGACTCTTGTCACGGTGTCGGGCGAGCGCAAGGGCTGGCTGGACTTCCACAAGGAGCTCGAGTCCTGCGGGGCGAGCTTTCCCCGCCCCAGCGGCGAAGCCGCCACGCACAACGACGACCCCATGCTGATGTACTTTACGAGCGGCACGTCAGGCTACCCCAAGATGGTCATGCATTCGTACACATACCCCCTGGGGCACATCGTCACGGCAAAGTTCTGGCAGAACGTCATTGACGACGGACTGCATTTAAGCGTCGCCGAGACGGGCTGGGGCAAGGCAGTCTGGGGCAAGCTCTATGGCCAGTGGATTGCGGGCAGCGCGGTCTTCGTGTACGACATGCTGTCGTTCACGCCCGACCTCTTCTTCAAGAAGCTCTCGCAGTACAAGGTCAACACCTTCTGCGCACCGCCGACCGCATACCGCTTCCTGATACGGCAGGACATGAGCAAGTACGACCTGTCCGCGCTCAAGTACTGCGTCACCGCGGGCGAGGCGCTGAACAGCGAGGTCTTCAACCGCTTCCTGGAACAGACCGGTATAAAGATGTTCGAAGCCTACGGGCAGACCGAGACGACCGTCACCGCGGGGAACTTCCCCGGCATGACGCCAAAGCCCGGTTCCATGGGCAAGGCCGCACCCGGCTACGACCTGGAGATTGTCCGCCCGCAGGACGGCAAGAAGTGCGCCCCGCTTGAGACGGGAAGCCTCGTCATCCGCCTGGGGAAGGAGAAACCTGTCGGCCTGATGCTCGGCTACTACAAGAACGAGGAGGCGACGCACAAGGCCCTTGACGGGGACTACTACGACACCGGCGATACCGCCTACTACGACGACGACGGCTACATCTGGTTCGTGGGACGGAACGACGACATCATCAAGAGCTCGGGCTTCCGCGTGAGCCCCTTCGAGGTGGAGAGCGTCCTGATGCAGCATCCCTCCGTGCTGGAGTGCGCCGTCACCGGAATCTCCGACCCCAAGCGCGGCCAGCTGGTCAAGGCGACCGTCGTCCTGAACAAGGGCTACACGGCCGGCAAGGAGATGGACATAGAGCTCAAGACCTTCGCCAAGACCCACCTCGCCCTTTACAAGATACCACGGACAATCGAGTTCGTGGAAGAACTGCCCAAGACCATCAGCGGCAAAATCCGCCGCGTGGAAATCCGGCAGAAGGACGCGGGGAAATAAAGACATACGTGCTGACAGGCATAAGGGCGGATGGCAATGCTTTCCGCCCTTTTTGTTTGTAGCGGTCCATTCGTCGCCGGCCCTCCGCTTCTATCCTTCTTGTTGCCGGCCTCTCCGCTTCCGCATAGCCCGCGGGTACCTCCGCTTCCATCCTTCTTGTTGCCGGCCTCTCCGCTTCCGTATAGCCCGAAAGCAGGCTTCTCGTTGCACGTTTCCCGGAATTCGTATATCATCAGGGACATGACCACCAAGGAAAAAGTCATCGCGGCCCTTGAGAAAGAAAAAGGCTCGTTCGTGTCGGGGGAAGCCCTTGCGACGGCATGCGGTGTTTCACGGAACGCCATCTGGAAGAGCATCACCGAGCTTCGCGAGAGCGGGTATCCCATCCAGTCGGTGACCAAGCGTGGGCACATGCTGGAGGAGACGAGCGACATTATCTCCAAGGCCGGAATCTGCATGTTCCTGACAAAGAAGCAGGCGGAAAGGATGCTGGTCTACGAGGAACTGGATTCCACGAACAAGGAGGCAAAGCGCTTGCTCCTCTCCGACGGTCCTGTCCCGCACGGGACGGTCATTGTCGCCAAACGGCAGACGGCGGGCACGGGGCACGGGGGCAAACGCTTCTCTTCGCCCGACGGGGGCATCTACCTGAGCATCATCCTGCAGCCGGGAAAGCTCGCAGCCAGCATAAATCCCATAACGGAGACGATATCCTCGGCTGTGCAAACCGTCCTTGAGCGGACCTTCGCCGTCCGGCTGGACAGGAAAGCGGACAGCTCGCTCTACCTGGGACAGGACAAAGTGTGCGGCATCCTCACCGAAGGCATGGCCGACCTTGAGGCCGGCAGCTACAGCTGCTACATCGCGGGCATCGGGATATGGCCGCGGAAGCTCCGGGGACGGAAAGACATGCCCCTGCAGAAAAATGAGATTATAGCTGAACTGATAAAGATGTTGGACTTCTGATACAAATGCAAGCACCAGCACGCGAAAAAGGAACTGCCAGCGTCAAGGCGAACCCCGCGGGAAATGTCAGCACACCCCGAGGCCTACGCCCGTTGGGCACCCGCTCCATACGTTTCCAAAGCTTCAGCTATGCATTAGAAGGATATTCTTCACACAAACACATTGTCAACCTTCAATCAATAACCAGTTGACATTTCTTTTTTTATACACTATAACCTCTCCCTATGAACAGCATCTTCCTCATCGCACTCGCACTCTATCTCCTCGTATTCATCGCAATCGGCCTGCGTGACATAAAGAACATCAGAACCTTCACGGACTATTCAACGGCAGGCAAACGGCAGGGGCTCTTCCCGGTCGTGATGACCCTGCTCGCCACGATGCTCGGTGCATCCACGACGATCGGAATCACCGACACCGTGTACAAAATCGGCTTCCCCGGGATATGGTGGCTCGTCTTCGGAGCGGCGGGCCTTGTGCTCCAGTCCCTGCTCATCTCGGAACGGGTCAGGAAAATCGATGCGGACACCCTCCCCGACCTGGCAGGCAAAACGGCGGGGCAGGAAGCGCAGCTGCTCATCGCCACCGTCATCGTCGTCTCCTGGGTCGGCGTCATAGCGGGACAGCTGGTCGCCATGAACAACCTGATTACGTTCGCGCTCGGCATGAACAGCCGTGCGATATTCGCCGTCGTCGCCCTCATCGTCATCGCATACACGATGACAGGCGGACAGCTGTCCGTTGTCAAGACGGACAAGATCCAGCTCGCCATCATCATGGCAGGCATCGTCTCCTGCACGTTCTTCCTGTATTTCATAAAGGGCGGGAACACGGCGGACATTCCGCAGAACATGGAGCTTCTGAACTCCTCTTACCGGCCCTTCAATCTCTTCATGCAGTTCTTCATCATCGGCGGGGTATACTTCCTGGGGCCGGACATCTTGTCCCGGAACTTCATCTCCAAGGACGGGGCGACGGCAAAAAAATCCGCCTTCACCGCGGGGCTCGTCTTACTCGCATTCGCATTCCTCATCACGATGACCGGCATGTGGCTCCGCTTCAATACGGGCGCGGAGGAGCTTGCGGGCAAATCCGCCCTGCTCCATGCAGTCTCCCTCCTCCCCCGCCCGCTCGCCGTCGTCCTCCTGTTCGGTCTGCTCTCCGCAATCCTATCCTCGACGGACACCTGCCTTATAAACGCCTCCAGCATCTTAGCGAAAGACATACTCAAGAAAGACCGCGTGACCTGGGCCCGCATGACGGTGCTCCTGCTGGGGCTGCTCGCCCTCGCGCTCGCCTTGTGGGGCAAAGGCGACATACTCAGCCTGCTGACCGGGGCCTATTCGGTATACACGCCCGGAGTCATATTTCCGCTGACGGTCGCAATCTTCGCACACACGAAATATGGGGTCAAAAAGGGAATATGGCTTTGTGCCGTCGCTGCAGGAGGCTTGTTCGGCCTGGCCGGGACGTATTTTACCGCCCCCCTGCTCGCGCTCGGCCTCCCCGCCGCCATCATGCAGTACCTGACGCTCATCGGGATGGGCCTGTCGCTCCTTCTGTCGCTCCTTTCCGTTAATGCAGATTTCAAGAGCATTTTCCACCCGCAAGCCCACAGCTCCGGCAGCTGAGAAGCACTATTTTGCAAAAGCCCGTATGTACAAGAACTTTCCGGCAGATATAACCGCCATCCTGTTTTCAAACCCGAAGTCCGCGAACTTACCGTATACGGCAAATCCCTTTTCGTATGCAACAAACGTCATTGCATCAACAAAAGCACTTTTGCGTTGAATCGTTATGTCACATGCGATTTTGACCGATATTAAGAGAAATAAACAGGAGAACCCTCTATTATGGTCCAAGAAATCGCATTTACGTCCAATCCGAACATGGATTCAGCATTGCAGGAACTGTTCGGGCAGCTGAAAGGCAGTCCCAGTTCCTACAAGGCCATTATCTTCGTCGCCAGTATCAGCTACGATTTTCCCATGCTTTCACAGCGGATTCATGCCCAGTTCCCCAATTGCGAGGTCATGGGTGCAAGCACCTCCGGGGAAATATGTGATACCAAAGGGTTCACCAAGAAATCGATTGTCCTCACCACAATGAGCGACCCTACGACCAAGGTTTCCGGCGTCATCTTCGACGGAATAGACCAGTTCCCCATCGTCCACAAGAAAAAGATTGCAGATGCCGCAGTCCGGGCGGGGATAAGCCTGGGGCGGAACGGAGCGAACAAGGACAGTTTTGCGTTGACATTCATAAACGGCCTGTGCAACGCTGAAGAAGCTACGCTCGCCCTGCTCAACGCGGTCATAGGCGACAAGGAATTCGCCATCGCGGGAGGATCCGCCGGGGACGACCTCCAGTTCAAGCAGACCTATGTCTGCTACAACGGTGAAGTGGTCTCACACGGGGCGGCGGTCCTCTTCTTCAAGACCCAGAAGAAATTCGTCATAAAACGGGAGAACATCTTCGCACCGACGGGCAAAACGCTCAGGCTTACCAGCGTGGACATAGAGACCCGGACGGTCAAGACCATCAACAACCAGAGCCCCCGGAGGGCCTATGCGCAGGCTCTGGGCATATCGGAGTCCGAGGCTGCCAACGCGGCCTTGACACATCCGCTTGGCAGGGCTTACGGGGACAACGTGTTCATTTCTTCCATAGCAAACTTCAACCCAGACGGCTCCATGGGCATGTACTGCCGCGTCCTTCCCAACGCGGGAGTGGAGTTGATGCAGCCGCTGGACGCGGTGCAGATTGCAAACAAGACCGGCGAGGCCTTCAGGCAGGAAGTAAAGAAGCAGGGCTTCGTCTTCCTGGTCAACTGCATCCTGCGCACGATAGGATTCGAGCAGCAGAGCCTGACCGGACGTATCGCCGAGACTTGGCGCAAGTACTTCCCGGCCTACTGCGGCTTCTCCAGTTACGGAGAGCAGGAAGACCACCTGAACTTTAACCAGACGCTGCTGGCTATCGTCATAGAGGCCTAGGGGAGGAGACATATTATGGAAAAGACTTACAGCAAGAGCGAGCTTGTGCAGGCCGGGCTGGACCTGACGGAAATACTCATGTCGATGGCTTATAAGGCGAACGACGGAGATGCATTCCTCAACAACTACCTGAAGAGCCTCACGTCCGAGGACGGCATGTACAAGAAGCAGTCGGAAGCCATGCAGAACCTGTCCGACACGACCAGCAAGATTGAGGATACTGCCCACGGCATAATGGAGTCCATACAGGCCAGCTCCACAAAGATTGACGGAATCGCCGCAAAGTTCGAGGAAATGACGCTGAAGATGGACGCGATACAGCAGAAGCGTCGGGAGATGGACCAGAAGATGCAGGAGCTGGAGGATTTCATCAGGAAAATCCAGGGCTTCGTCCAGAACATCCAGAACATCTCCGACCAGACCAACCTGCTCTCCTTCAACGCCTCCATCGAGGCTGCCCATGCAGGGAGCGCGGGTGCTGGATTCAGGATTATTGCCAACGAAGTCAAGAAGCTGTCCGAGCAGACCCGTGCGACATCCAATGACATAAAGAAGCACATCGAGGATTTGAGCGGACGGATTGGCATGGTCATCAAGGGCAATGCCGAGTACGACGACTTCTTGAACAACATCAAGGACATCATGAGCGATTCCAACGAATCGTTGGACGGCATCAAGCGCGGCTCCCAGGAAAACGCCAACGCAACCGAGAGCATGTACTACAACATCAAGAACTCGCAGGAAAACCTCATGAAGTCGTCCTCCGAAGTTGAGGAGCAGAACATCAAGCAGGTCAGGGAAATTGCGGGCCACGAAACTGAAGTGTCCATCAGAACCAACGACCGCCTGTCCTTCCTGATTGAACTGACCAAGCTGTTCAACTACATGAAGACCCACGAGGTCGCCTAAAAAAGTTCGCGAAAATCAATTTCATTGGATTCCTCTGCCCAGAGGAATCCAATATCCTGGCGCTACGCAGGCGATTCCTGCAACAGCCGTAAC
>JAILON010000114.1 GCA_024690865.1 Treponema sp.
TCAGACGTCAAATTTTCTTCATGAACTGAAGAAGATTAACGCCGTTTGATTTTGCTTTCCTCTCAGAGAATAAAACAAATCCATTCCGCTTATAGAATTCTATGACTTTATGCCTGTCAGAGTCGCACTCCAGAAAATAAACAGCCCCGCCAATATACTTCTGGATTTCCCTTACGAAATAATGAATTATCAGGAGCAGTTCCTGTCCAGTAATAAGGGAGTTATTGCCGTCAGCATAGTTCTTCCCGGGCTGAGCAACGAGAACGCTCGGCACATTCAGGAAATCTCCGCCGCTGTCCTCTGCTGTACGCAATAACCGCTTCAATACTGTTTTAGAAATTTTACTCTTCTGGACCTGTATAAGCTTGTTGGCAAGGGTAAAAATGCAGTGAATCTGTTTTCCGCAAAAATAAAATAGGTTACTGCCTGATTTCTGCATTCGAAGCCCAATGCATCATTTCTTAAGAAGGATTCAACCTCTTCATTCAACGGGCAGGAGAAACCGGAAAACAAACTCCTTACGGCAGCGATTTCTTCTTCTGAGGAAAACTCATTCAGCCTGACTACCGAAAAGGTTTTGCCGTCAATTCCTATGGAAATCACTTCTTGATGAACGCCAGAGCCGTCTTTCCCGTAATCTCTTTTACGGAAATGAAGGGAGGCTGGACAGCGGCCTTGTCAGAAGGCGAGTCCAAAATGTCTGCGATAATTTTTGCAGAATCGTCAGACCTGATGACAAGAGGCTTTTTGATGCTTGCTGTTGACATAATGCAACCTCCTTCCAGGAAAAACAGAACTAAACAACTAAATTATACGCCGGAGGCTTTCTGCTGTCAAGGTTCCCGCAGGTGCTTTTCAGCGCAAGCTCTTCCTTCCTGCCTATGAACTTTGCCATACCGGCATGGCATCCGTCAAACCATGATTTGTCAAGTTGCGATTTGACGGAGCCGTTTTTCGGGGTATACCAAGCCACCGGGACCAACGGTGGCCCTCCCCCTCGGCACAGTCAGTTCCCCGGTCCAAGGGACTCATCTTTCGCTGCTCCCCTCCCTCGAACATAACATTTGGCGCCCAAATGTTATGTTCGCGGCGGCAAAAAAAGGGGCCAGGGCCGGGGAGGCCCGGTTCCGAAAGAGGCGGCCTCAGTCCATCGCCCCTTCGGGCAGCAAGATCACGGCCACCATGGCGTATCTGGCCCCAGAGGTCACGGCAGGCTGGACTCGGAGGCGACGGCCCGGTTCCGAAAGAGGCGGTCTCTGTCCATCGCCCCTTCGGGCGGTAAGATCACGGCCACCATGGCGTGTCTGGCCCCAGAGGTCACGGCAGGCCGGACTCGGAGGCGCCGGGGGCGGTTCCGAAAGAGTCGACCCCCGTCCGCTGTCCGTCCGGGCGGCAGGGCCGTGGCGTCCTGAGACCTCTGTCGGCGCAGATGACATACAGTCAGCCCTCGCCGCGCCATGCGAGAGGGCGCGGCCAGCCGTCTTGCACGGACCGGGCCCCTGCTATGCCGGTTCCTTTGGCCCATTGCCAAGCCCACCGTGCCACATTGCCACAGGGACCCTGCCACATTGCCAGGCCCGCCGTACCACATTGCCAGATTCGCGCTGCTACATTGCCAGAGACGCGCTGGCTTGTTGCGGAGCGCCTGTGCCTTATTGTCCTGCCGGCCATGCCACACTGCCAAAGAGCCGTTGCCTTGTTACCAAAGCGGCTCCGCCACATTGGTACGGGGGCCCTGCCATATTGCCAGGCTTGCTCTGCCTTATTGCCGGAGGGCAGATGCTACATTGCCACGCCTGCCGTGCCGGATGTCCTGTCCGCCATGTGCGGTTTTTCTTGACACAGGGGGCTGTGGCTATGTAAAATAGGGCGTCTACTTACTGTTGCGGTTGCGCCTGCGTGCCGTTGCGGTTCTTGAGGTGAGGCAGTTTCAACGGGGCTGCGGCAACAAAGTTCCCAAGAGTTCTTGAAGTTGCCGCGCGTGTTTTTTTTCGAATATGGAAATCATGGGGGGGGGAAAAAAAATGAAAAGGATAATAGGGATGCTTGCTGGGCTTTTGCTTATGACAGGGGCCTTTGCCCAGGAAGTGGTAGAGGTCGCGGTGCTTGGCCAAAGCTTTTCGTTCAAGCCGATTGAGGGAACTGGCTATGGCATGGGTGTGACTGAGGTAACCCAGGAGCAGTATGCTTCGGTCATGGGGGAGAATCCCAGTCGGTTCAAGGGGGCGGACCTTCCCGTAGAGTGTGTAAGCTGGTATGATGCAATCTATTTTTGCAACGAGCTCAGCCGGGTGGCGGGTGTAGCTTCGGTCTATGCTGTTGACGGTGAGACGGATGTGGAGAAGTGGAATTATACTCCACACAAGGGGCAGCGCATTGAAGGGACCGTTTCACAAGATGTGAATGCCGGCGGGTTCCGGCTTCCAACGGGAAATGAATGGGAATATGCCGCCCAGGGTGGCCAGAACTACAGCTATGCAGGAAGCGACGATTTAGACGAGGTGGGATGGTACCTGAGCAACAGTGGCGGCAGGACCCATCCTGTGGCGCAGAAGAAGGCCAACGGCTACGGCCTGTACGACATGAGCGGCAACCTGTGGGAGTGGGTGTGGGATTGCTACGGGCATGGCAGCCGCGACCGCTATTATCGGGGGGGAAGCTGGTACTATGGCATGAATTACAGCAGGATTTCGTTCAAGGGCTATTTCTTTCCCTACTATCAGGGGGATTTCATAGGTTTCCGGCTCCTGTACCCCATGGCCGGCAGCTGAGCCGGCGAAGGGCGATTGAAACATTCATTTTTCTTCTATATAATGTCCGCATGGACGAAAAACTGATAGAGGGCTACAAGGCCTTTTTGGAGAGAGGAAAGACCGAGCGCGAGTGCTGCGCCAAGATTATAGAGGACGCCAAGGCCGCAGGGTACAGGGATATACGTGACTGCACGTCGCTCAAGGCGGGCGACCGTGTGTACATCAGCAAGTTTGGCAAGGCGCTTGCCCTGTTCAACATAGGGAGCGGAAGCATCGAGGACGGCATGAACATCCTTGGGGCGCACATCGACTCCCCCCGCCTTGACGTGAAGCAGAATCCCCTCTACGAGAAGGATTTCCTCGTCTATCTGAATACCCACTACTATGGCGGCATCAAGAAGTACCAGTGGCTTACCCTTCCGCTTGCCCTGCATGGCGTGGTGTGCCTGAAGGACGGCTCGACGGTCAACGTCTGCATTGGCGAGGACGACGGCGATCCCGTGTTTGTCATAAGCGACATCCTTCCCCACCTGGCCCAGAAGCAGATGAAGGAGTCCGCCTCCGAATTCGTCAGCGGCGAGAGCCTGGACCTCATCTTGGGCAGCGAGCTTCCCCCGAAGCAGGACGGGACTGGGGAGGACACGTCCAATGACAAGAAGGACGAGAAGGATAAGGCCAAAAAGGCCGTGCTCAAGATTTTCAAGGACAAATATGGAATAGAGGAAGCCGACTTCGGTTCCGCAGAACTTGAGGTCGTCCCCGCGGGAAAGCCCCGCGACCTGGGGATGGACCGCTCGCTTATTTTGGCGTATGGCCAGGACGACCGTTCTTGTGCCTATACGTCCGCCGCCGCCATGTTTGCTGCTGAGGCGGGAGTCAGGACCAACTGTTGCCTCTGTGTGGACAAGGAGGAAATCGGTTCCGTCGGAGCGACGGGAATGGGCAGCCATTTCTTTGAGAATGCGGTTGCGGAACTCGTGGCCCGCCTGGGGGACTACTCGGAGCTTTCCGTCCGCCGCTGCCTGGACAATTCCTACATGCTGTCGAGCGATGTGAACGCGGCCTACGATCCGCAGAACGGGGACCTTTATGATCGCGACAACTCATCTTTCCTGGGCGGAGGCATCGTGTTCAACAAGTACACCGGAAGCCGGGGTAAGTACAGTGCGAGCGATGCGATGCCCGAGTTCATAGCGAAGCTTCGTGCCGTCCTCGACGGCGGTGCCGTCCGCTATCAGATGGCGGAACTGGGCAAGGTGGACCAGGGGGGCGGCGGTACGATAGCGTATCTGGCTGCCAAGTACGGTATGTATGTATTGGATGCGGGCGTTGCCGTCCTGAGCATGCATGCTCCGTGGGAAATCACTTCCAAGGAAGATATCTGCCAGGCATATCAGGCCTACAAGGCTTTCCTGTCGCTGAAATAGGAGGAAACATGACGCGTGATGAAGTGTACAAGACGCTCACCGAGGTCTTTTGCGATATATTTGATGACGATTCCATCACCTTGGCCGATTCCACGACCGCTGCCGATGTGGAAGGCTGGGACAGCTTGATGCACATAAGCCTCATCAACGCCGTTCAGGATGAGTTTGGCATGAAGTTTGCCATGAAGGATGTGACGGGAATGAAGAACGTTGGGCAGATGGTTGACTTGATCCTCTCCGCGAAGGGCTAGGATGCTTTTCAACTCCGTAGCCTTCTGGCTTTTCTTCCCACTTGTCTGCCTGGGCTATGCCGTCTGTTCGCGGCTGTTCAGGCGAAACGCCGCCACGAGGGTTTTCCTGCTGGCCGTCAGCCTCTTTTTCTATGCCTGCTGGAATCCGGCATACCTTTCGCTCATCCTTGTTTCGGTATGCGTGACCTACTGCGCTGGCCTGGCAATGGAGCGTCATCCCGACAGAAAAAGGCTGGTCCTGGTCCTGTCGCTCGTGGGCAACCTTGCGATCCTCTTTTTTTTCAAGTACTACAACTGGTTTGCAGATTCGGTGAATGCGGTTGCGGCCCGTTTGGGCGGTGGCACGAAGCCGCTTGGCCTGTCTTCGTTTGCCCTGCCGGTCGGGATTTCCTTCTATACGTTCCAAGCCCTGGGATACTCCATTGATGTATATCGGGGAACGGTGAAGGCGGAGCGGAATTTCATCACCTACGCCCTGTTCGTGACTTTTTTCCCCCAGCTGGTTGCTGGTCCCATTGAGCGGACGGAAAACCTGCTGCCCCAGTTCAAGAGCGACAATGGCTTTGACTACGGGAGGGTCACGGGCGGTCTGAAGCTTGCGGCATGGGGAATGTTTATGAAGGTCATCGTTGCGGACAGCCTGGCCCCCTACGTGAACGGCATCTACGGCAACATCGGGGGGGCGACGGCATGCTCGATAGCGCTTGCGACTTTTTTCTTCGCCGTGCAGGTCTATGCCGACTTTGCGGGCTATTCGAACATCGCAATCGGCTGTGCGGAAGTGCTGGGCTTCCGCCTGATGAAGAATTTTGACCACCCCTATTTTTCCGCGTCGATTCCCGAGTTCTGGCGGCGCTGGCATATAAGCCTTGGCTCCTGGTTCCGCGACTACCTGTATTATTCCGTCGGCTTCGCCTCGTGGAACAAGAAGCTCTGCAGAATTTTCTGCGGCGACAGCAGGCGGAAGCTTGCGAAGGCGAGCGGCTATGTCGCGCTTGCGGTCGTGTGGCTTTCGACAGGCCTGTGGCACGGGGCGGCCTGGCATTTCGTCGCCTGGGGCGCGGTATACGGGATGTACATCATGGTTTCCCTCGCGACGGAAAAGGCCCGTTCCCTGCTCAGGCAACGCCTGGGGCTGGAAAAGGACGGCCGGGTTGTGGGGCCCTGGCATGTCGTGCAGGTCCTCATCACCTTTGCCTTGGTCAATATAGGCTACGTGTTCTTCCGTGCGGACAGCATGGCGGATGCCTGTGCCGCCCTGTCCAAGCTTCTCCTGCTTCCTGTGGAGCTTGCGGGAGGCATTGCTTCGGCGGGAGGGCAGGGAGCCGTTTCCGCCATCCGGAATCTGTTCATGCTGCAGGAGGGAGTGAGCGGCTTTGGCTTCAAGCTCGCCCTGAAGGCCGTGCTGTTGTGCGGCATCCTGTTTGCGGCATCTTTTGTTTCGCGGAAGGAGGATGGCAGGAAAATATTTTCCCGCTTCCCGGCGCCGATGCGGTGGCTGTGCTACTATGCGGTTTCGTTTGCCGTCGTGCTGTCGCTCCTGATGTCGCACGGGGATGTGCAGTTCATCTATTTCCAGTTTTAGCGGGGGAGGGTACCGGCAACAATGAAAGTTTTTTTCATAAAGATTTCGCTCCTTGTCATTCCGATTGCCCTTGTGTTCCTGCTTGCCCCGGTGCTGCTGGATCCTTTCAACGTATTCCACCGCAGGGCGGTCAGGCTCAACGGGGTGGAGCCGAACGAGAACTTCATCAAGACGGCGTACATACTTGAGAATCCCGACAAGTTCGACACATTCATCTTTGGCTCTTCCCGCGTGGGTGCGCTGCATGGAGAGCGGCTTGAAGGCCGTCGGGTGTACAATATGACGTACTCATTTGGAATTCCGCGGGAACATTTGGAGAACATCAGGTGTTTCCTGGAGGCCGGGGTCAAGATAAAGACGCTGCTGATAAACGTCGATGAGGTATGCTGCGCGATTGATGGGACGGAGCATTTTACCGATCCCATGCATCGGCCATACCCCGTGGACGGAAACTTCCTGGACTTCTATGCGATGTATTTGAAGCCGGAGATAGTGCTGCAGTCCCTCCCCATCATTCTGAAGAACAGGTCCCGCGACGATGCCGAATGGCGGAGGAACTTCTATGAGGCCGGCTGGCGGATGGACTATGATATGGATACGGGCTTCCGCTTTTCTTCGCAAGACGGGGGCGTTCCCGAGGACGCCGCCGACGGGCTCCTGTATTATTTTTATCCTGTTGCCCTTGATGCCATGAAGGAGATTGCATCCCTGTGCGATGACAATGGGATAGAGCTCATTGTCTTTTCCAGCCCCCTGTTCGCCTACCAGTACCGCCTTTCTGTGCGTGCGGGCTATCTGGATTTTTTGGAACGGCTGGCGGCCGTTACCCCCTATTACAACTTTTCCTGTCTGAACGAGATTACCCAGACCGATTCCAACTATCTTGATCCAAGCCATTACAAGGCGCAGGTTGGCGATATGATACTGGACCGCATCTTCAAGGAAGACCGGACTGTCCACAAGGCGGACTTGTTCGGCGAGTACGTTACCCAGGCCAATGTCGCCCAAGTGATGGCGGCCCTTCGGGAACAGTTGAGGCAGCCCTGAGGCTGTTGGGCGGCCATAGGGTGAGATAGGGCGCCGTAGGGCAGGACGGTTGAGGCAGCCCTGAGGCTGTTGGGGCCGCCATAAGGCGGGATGATTCACCGTAGGGCCTGATGGTCTGCCAAGGACCAAATTTGGACTGGATATTGCCGGCTTATCCGAATACTTTCCTTCCCGAGTGGAATGTCGCCGTGACTTTTCCCGTCAGCTCAGTTCCTTCCCACGGGGTGAATTTTCCCCTGCTCTGGAAGTCCGTTCCGTGTACTGTCCATTTCTGTCCTCTGTCCACGATTGCAAGGTCTGCCCGGTAGCCTGCTTTGAGCAGGCCCCGGTCGTTCAGAGAGAGCAGGCGGGCGGGGGTTGCCGACATCCGTGCGGAAAGCGTACGCAGGTCCATGCTGCCGTTCAACACGAGCTTCGTATAGCAGACGGCGAATGCTGTTTCCAGTCCGGAGAACCCGGGGCTGCCGTTCCGCTTGTCCTGCCCGGTGTGCGGGGCGTGGTCCGTCGCAACCGCATCGGCTTCCCCGTCCGCCAGGGCTTCGATGAGTGCCTGCCGGTCCCTTTCGGAACGGAGGGGCGGGTTCACGATGTTGAAGATGCCCGGCATGGCGTCGCCGGTCAGGCCGATGTGGTGGGGCGTGACTTCAAGGCTCAAGTCCAGGCCTGCTTCCTTGGCCCTGGTTGCCGACTCAATGCAGTGGGCGGTGCTGACGTGGCACAGGTGCAGGTGGCAGCCGGCCTGGGCCGCAAGCCTAATGTTCCTGTCCGTTGCAACGTCTTCGGCGAGGCGGAGCAGTTCGTCGGCTTTGGCAAGCAGTCGGGCAGCTTCATCCCGATTGCCGGCGGCCAGCTGTTCCAATGCGGCCGCACGAAGGGGGCGGGCCGCGGCGGCGAGGAAGGGATCCTCGCAGTGGCAGGAGACGATTAAGCCCTTCTTGCCCGCAAGCTTCATTGCTTCGAACATCACGGAGCTGTCCTGCACTTCGTGCCCGTCTTCGGAAATCAGGGGGACGGTGGCCCTGTCCAATTCCTCCAGGTGGGAAATGCTCTTGCCGTCGAAGCCGCGCGTTATGCTTACTGCCTGGAAGAGGTCTGCAAGTCCTATTTCGCGTCCCCGCCGCATGTTTGCCAGCGCGGCCTCCTGTGAGGAGACGACGGGGTTCGTGTTGGGCATGAGGACGAGCGTGCCGAATCCTCCTGCCGCCGCGGCCCGTGAGCCGCTTTCCAGGTCCTCCTTCTGCGTGAGGCCGGGATCGCGGAAGTGGGCGTGCATGTCGATGAAGGCGGGCATGACGACCTGTCCCCGTGCGTCGAACGGTTCGATGCCCTGTCCGCCCCTGTCCGCCTCCCCGATGAGGCTGGCAGCCTCCTGCCTGTCCACGAGTCTTTCTATTTTTCCGCCGGAGGCGAGCAGTGCCAGGTCGTCCCTGTCCATGTCCCTGTCAACCAGCCGGGCGTTGTATATCAGCGTCTTGTGTTCCATGCAGCAATGCTAGCACAATTACGGTGGAAGGACAATCAAGGCGACGAAAAAAGTCCACGGCGCCGCAGTCACTGCCTGCCGGTTCCGCCTACGCTGTCTGCTTCCGCCTGCACCGCCTGCCGGTTCCGTCTACGCTGTCTGCTTCCGCCTGCACCGCCTGCAAAAGGCCATGCACCTGCCTGCACCGCCTGCCGTTTTCGCATTGTCATATAGCTGGCATTTCGGTATAATTTCCCCCGACTATGCAGATACGACTGGAACACTTGAGCAAGACATATCTGGCCGGGAATGAGAAGATTGAGGCGGTGAAGGACAACTGCCTGACCATCCCCGAAAACAAGATATTCGGCATTATCGGAAAGAGCGGGGCCGGAAAGTCCTCGCTTGTCCGCCTCATAAGCCTGCTGGAGCTTCCCGACAGCGGGGCCGTCTACTATGATGACAGGAGGGTGGACAATTTGGACAAGACCGCCCTCATTCAGCAGCGGCGCAAGATAGGCATGATTTTTCAGAATTTCAACCTCTTTTCGTCCAGGACGGCGGGAAAGAACGTTGCCTATCCCCTTGAAATATGTGGTATGGACAAGGCGGAGATTGCATCCCGCGTCAAGGAGATGCTGGCGCTGGTGGGCCTGGAGGACAGGGAGGATGCGCCCATAAGTACGCTTTCCGGCGGCCAGAAGCAGCGCGTTGCAATTGCCCGCGCGCTTGCCGCCAGGCCGGACGTGCTGTTTTGCGACGAGGCGACCAGTGCGCTGGATCCCCAGACTACCCGCAGCATCCTCGCCCTCATCCGCGAGATCCAGGCTAAGATGAAGCTTACGGTCGTGATGATAACCCACCAGATGGAGGTCGTCCGCGACGCATGTTCCCAGATGGCGGTCATAGATGGGGGCCGCGTGGTGGAGCAGGGAGGGGTGGAGGACATCTTCACCTACCCCAGGTCTCCTGTTACGAAGGAGTTCCTTTCAAATATCAGCTCGGCGGAGAGCGGTCTTGCAGCGAGGGGCGGCACGGAGGCCGGAGACGGTACGTCTTCGTTCGTCCGGTGGTCTTCCGAAGGGGGGAACTATATCCTGCATTTTACCGGCGGTTCGCCAAGCGAGCCTGTACTGAGCCGCCTGTCCAGGGTTGCCGATGTTGAGTTCAATATACGCGCCGCGGGTGTCCAGCATATTCCTGCTGCTGCGTCGGGAGGCGGGGCGGGGGAAGCCGGCGCTTCCTCAACTGCCGGCTGCGATATCGGTACGATGCTGCTTGACATGAAGGGCCCTGACTCGGAAAAGGAGAAGGCTTTTGCGTTCTTGAAGGAAAACGGGGTCATCGTGGAAAGGGCCGACGGCAGCGAGGAGGGAAAATAAAATGGGAGAGCTTCTTTACCTTGTCGGAACATCGACGTTGCAGACGCTTATCATGGTCCTTTTTTCAACGGTGTTCTCAATGATTTTGGGCTTCCCGCTGGGAGTCCTGCTCTGCGTGACGAATGCGAACGGCATCATGCCCCGCCCGGTCTTGAACCAAGTCTTGAGCCGCATCGTCAACGTCCTGCGGTCGTTTCCGTTCATCATCCTGATGATAGTGCTTTTTCCCCTCTCCCGGATTATAGTTGGGACGAGCATCGGGACTGCGGCCACGATTGTTCCGCTTTCCATTGCGGCGGCCCCCTTCGTGGCCCGCGTCATCGAGTCCGCCCTCAACGAGGTGAACCCGGATCTGGTACTTGCGGCGAAGGCCATGGGGTCTACGAACATGCAGATAATCCTCAAGGTGCTGGTTCCAGAGGCCCTGCCTTCCCTGGTGGACGGCATAACGTTGACGATAATCAACTTGATCGGATATTCGGCCATGGCCGGCGCAATTGGCGGTGGCGGACTGGGCGACCTGGCGATACGCTACGGCTACCAGCGCTTCCGAACCGGAATCATGGCGGCCGCGGTCATAGTCATTTTGGTCCTTGTGGAGCTGATTCAGTTCTTCGGTTCCCGGATAAGCGCGAGGCTGATAGCCAAACGCTAGGGAAAACAGGTTCGGGCGCCTGGCGCAGATTCGCTGTCCCTGCCGGGCGGGCCAGTCCCGGCTGAAGGCCCCGTTCAGTCGTAATATTCTATCGTGTAATCCTTTCCGCTGTCTCTGAATCCCGCCTTCCGATAGGCTGCGGCTGCAGGAAGGTTGTTCTTGTTTACGAACAGGACGGTTGCCATTCCTTTCTGCGCTGCGCTTTCCGCGAGGAATGCGGTGAGGGCGGCTGCCAGTCCCTTTCCGCGCTCTTCCTGCACCGTGTACACCCCTCCCAGCTGCATGACGCCGGAGGCAATCGCGTTTGTTCCGGCCTTGGCGGCAATGCTCGCCTGTCCTTCGCTGCCGCTTACGGCGAGTGCGACGACTTGGCTGGCGAGGGTGTCCTTCAGCTGTTCCCGTTCAAATTTTTCATTCAGCTTCCGACCCTTCAGAAGCACTTCTTCCCGTATGTAGGACAGGTGCAAGGGGAGGAGGGCGGCCTCGTCTCCTGCTTCCGCTATTTTGATGCGGAATGCTCCGGGAAGGCTGTCGATGGCCGTGCGGGCGGCTTCCCTGTCTTGGTATTCAAGAAAGGAATAGCGCCTGCTTTCATGGAGCCGGGGGGGCTTGTTCAACCTGGGAAGCAGGGGACGGATTTTGGAAAGCTCGTCCTCAAGGGCGGATATGCAGAAGAGTTTTTTCCCTTCAAGGAATGAGGCGAGCGCTTTGAGTCCCCCGCTGCGGATTCCGGACAGGCAGGGCAGGAAGATGTCGTCTTCAAGGAAAAAAAATACGCCGTTTGTCTTGTCACCCCGCATAACGAGGTGGACGCCGTCTTCCCGGTCAAGGATTTTGCGGGTGAGCGCGCAACAGGTTTTTTCGTGGGGCAATACGAAGGCCAGCGCCATGAGGAAGTCGCCCTTCTCAGTGGCCCGTACGATGCGGCAGTCGTTCATAGGGAACTAGGCTTTCTAGCAAGCCAATGCAGACAAAAAAACTCCGGCCACCCTCGGATGTAGGGGATGACCGGAGCATTATCTATTTGGTATAGCGTCAAAAAGATTGTTCAAGTTAAGGAGCAGACGTTACGCGAACACAGGCAATCTAGCAAATGACGACTGAATTGTCCGTGTGGGAGAAAGGAGCGGGAATATACTTGTCGGCATTCCAGTCATTTTCCCAGTGTTTTCCATCAAGCAGGTAGCGGAACTGATACTCCTTTCCTGCGGCCAACTTAAGCTTTACTGCGAAGCTTCCATCCTTCTCATGCGTGAGCGGGGTCTCCGTGCTGGACCAGCTGTTGAAGTCGCCGGCAATAGTTACAGACTGCGCGCCATGTGCGGCTTCCTTTGAAACAGAAAAAGTGACAGTGCAGGTACTCTTATCCTTGGAATAACTTTTTTTCAAAGCCATACAAAAAACTCCTTATTGTTTTCTGGAACTATTTCCAGCGTTTTCGATAGTCTATAACAAATTAAAAAATTAGTAAAGCCCCTAGTTGGGTGCAAAAGTTTCACTTTTGCACCCAACTTACGAGGGCTTCGTTTCATTTTGGTCCTTGTGGCGGGTTCGGGCAGCTCGCATTTGCCAATGCCTTGCGGTTGCCCCGTCGCATTGCAATCCCCGTGTCGGATTCGGCCCCTCGCGTTGGGGCCGGCCTGGTACCGGGGGCTGCACCCAAGCACGTCTGTGTCGCCTGTGGCCTCCGCACCGGGCCCGCACGCCTCGTCCGTCAGCGGTCCTACAGGGAAAAGCTTTCGGGAAGAAGTTCGGCAAGGGTTTTGACCTTGTAGTCCGTGCGGCTTTTGGGGATTATAACCAGGAAGTCGGGTTTGCAGAACTCGGAGAGCACCTGGCGGCAGACGCCGCAGGGGGGGCAGTAGCTTTCCACCTTCCCCTCGTTGCCGCCGACCACCACGATGGCCTTGAAGTCCCGCACGCCCTCGCTGACGGCCTTGAACACGGCGGTCCGTTCGGCGCAGTTGCTGGGCCCGTAGGCCGCGTTCTCGACATTGCAGCCGCCCCATATCCTGCCGTCCGCCGAAAGCAGGGCCGCCCCCACCTTCCAGTGGGAATACGGCGCATACGCGAAGTCCAGCATTGCCCATGCCTTGTCCATCATCTGCTCAAGGGGCAGGCTTTCCAGTTTGGCCTTTTTTTCGTTTTCGTCCATAAAACAGTAAAACTCCTCCGCTTGCGGGCGGCATAATGATACGGTCGGACCTGTCCAGAAGTCCTCAGAAACGAAGCCCGCGGCAACAAAGTGCCGGGGACTTCTGAAACTGCCTCTTCTGAAACAGCCGTGGCCGGGACCCGGCCTAGTTTCCGGCCAGCTTGGCTTGGCACTCCCGGTACAATGCCGCGGTCTTGTCCACGATGTCCTGCGGAATCGTCTTGATGTCTGCGGAGCCGGCGAGCTTGTTGTCCTTGAGCCAGTCGCGGACGAACTGCTTATCGTAGCTTGCGGGGGACGTGCCCAGCTTGTATGTGTCGCGGTTCCAGAAGCGGCTGGAGTCCGGGGTCAGCACCTCGTCGCCGAGCACCAGCTCGCCGTCCTCGTCCAGACCGAACTCGAACTTGGTGTCTGCGATGATGATGCCCTTGGAATAGGCATAGTCGTAGCAGCGCTTGTAGATGCCGAGGGCGGCCTTCTCTATCTTGCTTCCGAGCTCCTCGCCCAGGTCCTTCTTCATCGCGTCGAGCGTCACGTTGATGTCGTGTCCCTCGGCGGCCTTGGTGCTCGGGGTGACGAGCGGCTCGTCCAGCTTTTCCGCCTGCTGATACTCTTTCGTGAACTTGGTTCCGAGGAAGGGTTCGCCCTTCTTGTATGCCTCGTACATGCTGCCGAACATGTAGCCGCGGACGATGACCTCGTAGGGGACCATCTTGAGCTTCTTGACGAGCATGGCCCGGCCCTCGAACTCGCTCTTCTGGAAATCGGCGGGCATGTCCTTCAGGTCGCTGGAGATGAAGTGGCTCTTCACGATGTCCTTGGTGTAGCCGAACCAGAACTGGGAGAGGGCGTTGAGCACCTGGCCCTTGCCGGGAATCGTCACGGGAAGGATAACGTCGAAGGCGGAAATCCTGTCCGTCGTCACGATGACCATCCTGCCGTCTTCAAGGTCGTAGACCTCGCGGACCTTGCCGCTTATAATCTTTTTCATAGCTTACCTCGCATTGAAAATATGTTAGGAATCTATTTGGGCCGCCTCCGACGGGGCGCCAACAGCCTCCGACGGGGCGACAGCTGTTGTCCCGGAAGGAGCTGCGTTCTGTTCGCCGTTCACGATCTTCACGTCCAGCTTGGTGTAGGGAATCTCGAAGGGTGTCTCGCGGCTGACCTTGACGATGGCCTTGAAGACGTCGTTCTTGGTTGCGATGAAGTCGGCGTTCTTGCACCAGACGCAGACCTTCATGTTCAGGGAACTGGCCCCGAAGGTGTCGTAGTAGATTTTGGGCGCGGGGTCGGAAATGACGGTGGGGCACATGGAGGGAACCTGCTGCAGGGCCTCCAGCACCTTGTCCACGTCGGAGTCGTAGGACACGCCCACTTCCATGACTACCCGGCGCACGTCGAAGTGGCTGTAGTTTATGAGCGTCCCGTTGATGATGGAGCTGTTGGGAATGCGGACCATCTGGTTGTCGAAGGTGTGTATCTTGACGCTCAGGAGGCCGATGCTGTCCACGATGCCCGCGTCCCCGCTGACGGAGATGTGGTCGCCCAGCTTGAGCGCCTTTTCGCCAACGACGAACATCCCGCTGATGATGTTGCTGACTGAGGTTTGCGCCGCAAAGCCGATTGCGAGCCCCGCGACCCCCGCCGCCCCCCAGATGGCGGACAGGTTTATGCCGAAGAGGTTCAGCACGTACATCACGATGAGGATTCTGAAAGTGTAGCTGAAGGTCTTGTTTACAATCAGCACCGTATGGGGCTTTGCGACCTTGGACAGGTGCTGCTTGAGTATCTTCTTGATGATTCTGTATGCTATATAGAAGATGACGATGGCTATCAGGCCCATGACGATGTGGGACACCTGCTTGAAGGTGAAGTACTTCTTTATGTCGTCAAGGTGCAGGAGGGATGCCGTCTCGCTCGTGACGCCTTTCGTTACCGTCTGGATCGTGTCCGCCGCTACCTCGGCCGCGGCCTGCACGGTTTCCGCCACCGCGTTTCCACTTTCTTCTTCCATGGCTATTTCACCTCCACCCGCTTGATGTGCGCCCCGAGGGACTGGAGCCGTTCCACAAGGTGCTCGTATCCCCGCTCAATCTGGTAGACGTTGCTTATGCGGCTTTCGCCCCGTGCCGACAGGGCCGCGATGACCATCGCCATCCCCGCGCGCACGTCAGGAGAGACAAGGTGTTCCCCATGCAGGGCGCAGGGGCCCGAGATGACGGCCCGGTGCGGGTCGCAGAGGGTAATGCGGGCCCCCATGCTTATGAGCTTGTCCACGAAGAACATGCGGCTTTCGAACATCTTCTCGAAGACGAGCACCGTTCCTTCCACCTGCGTCGCGACGACGATCATGATGGACGTCAGGTCGGGCGGGAAACCCGGCCAGGGGGAATCGTCTATCTTTGGTATCATCCCGCCGAGGTCCGCGTTGACCTTGAGCTTCTGGTCGGACGAGACGGTCAGGGTGTTCCCCTCGATGTTCCACTGTATGCCCAGCTTGCCGAATGCTATCTTGAGCGGGCGCATTTCCTGCGGGCGTATCCCATGGATTTCCACGGAACCGCGGGTACAGGCGGCAAGCCCGATATAGGATCCTATCTCCATGTAGTCCGGGCCAATCGTAAAGTCCGTCCCGGAAAGCTTCTGTACGCCCTCTATGTGCAGGATGTTGCTGCCTATCCCGCTTATCTTTGCCCCCATCTGGTTCAGCATCTCGCACAGGTCCTGCACGTGCGGTTCGCTGGCCGCGTTGGTGATGTCGGTCCTGCCTTCTGCCAATACGGCGGCCATGATTGCGTTTTCCGTCGCGGTGACGGAAGCCTCGTCCAAAAAGAGGTCGGTGCCGACGAGCTTGTTCGCGGTGAACTCAAAGCGGCTTTCCGTGGAAATTCGGGCGCCCAGCTCCTCAAGGGCGAGGAAATGGGTGTCCAGCCTCCTGCGTCCTATGACGTCGCCGCCGGGGGGCAGCATGACGGCCTTTCCCGTGCGGGCTACGAGGGGGCCGGCAAAGAGGATGGAGGCGCGGATTTTCTTGCTCATCTGGGCCGGAATGCTGCTGGAATTGATATGGGCGGCATCTATCTTCCATGCGTGGTCATCGACTTTTTCCACCCCCACGCCGAGCGAGGTGAGGATCTGGAGCATGACGTTGGTGTCCTCTATGTCGGGGATGTTGCGCAGGATGACCGGCTCCCGCGTGAGGAGCGTCGCGGCTATGCAGGGGAGGGCGGCGTTCTTGTTGCCGCTCGCCGTTATGCTGCCCTTGATGGGAAATCCGCCTTCTACTTGGTATTCGTACATCGGAACCTCCTAGTCGCCGGTCCGGCCCGAAGTCGAATCTGCGCCCGAAGCCGCATCCACGGCCGAATTCCCGGCGGCTCCGGCCCGCTTCCGCGAGCGGAGGAAGCGGACCAGCATCAGGACAAGGCTGCCCGCGACCATCAGGGCGCAGAGGATCTGTCCCGTGGAGATGTCCAGGAGGGACGTATTGCGGTAGATTGCATGGGCTTCCTCATCGGCGGTGGCCGCGTATGACAGGCGGAAGCCCAGGTCGGAATCCGGCTGGCGGAAGTATTCGATGATGAAGCGGGCGGCACCGTAGCCTGCCGCATACATGCAGGCCAAAAAACCGTCGAAGGGTTTTCTTTTCCGCAGGAACCAGAGGAGGAGGAAGAGCACTATGCCCTCGAAGAATGCCTCGTACAGCTGGCTGGGATGGCGGGGCAGGTTCACGAGCTTCTGTCCGTCGGCAATCGTCATGCCGCACTGCGCGGCGAATTCCCGGACCCAGTCGATGCTGGCGGAAAAGGTTTCGCCCGCGAATTTCGCACGGGGAAAGACCATGCCCCAGGGAACAGTCGTAATACGCCCGTACAGTTCCCCGTTCAGGAAGTTCCCTATCCGGCCGAAGGTGTAGCCCAGGGGGATGGCGACGGCCATGGCGTCGATCCACTTGCCCAGCGGCTTCTTGTGTATGGCGCACCAGAGCAGGATTCCCAGGAAGCCCCCGATGAAGCCCCCGTGGTAGGACATCCCGGCAAAGCCGCTGAACTTGTGCGTGAGGGGGTCAAAGGGCCAGAAGATGAGCCAAGGCTTCTTCACGTAGTCCCCGCTCGTGTCGTAGACCAGGCATGAGAATATCCTGGCGCCTGCCAGAAGGAACACTATGCCCCAGGCGATGAAGCTGAATATGTCGTCCTCGTTCGCCTTGTAGCCGCCGCAGTCCAGCGCCCCTTCCCGCATCTCCTTCTTGAGGAGGAGGAAGGCGGTCGTGAAGGCGAATACGTACATGAGCCCGTACCAGCGGATCAATCCAAGGACGGGAACGCCGGGAAAAATCTCGGGCTGGATCCAGCCGGGATACTCTATGTACAACGGAAGAAATGACGGGAGATTCTGCATGTCCTACACCTTGTAGCCCTTCTTGGCCGCATCGACGAGCTTCTTCTTGAGCAGGTTGTTCTCGTTGCGCAGCTGGGTCAGCTCGTAGTTCTGCTGCTTTAAAAGTTCCACCAGCTCCCCGGTGGTCAGGGCTCCGCTGCCCGTAAGCTCCTCCACATAGGCCATCTTTGCCGCAAAATCGTCGGCCGCTTCCTCGCTGGCAAGCTCGAAAGTCTGGTCTGCGGCCTGGGTCATGTCGTAGTCCGCATCGAAGGCGAGCGATTCCTCCTGCTTGATTTTTTCGGATATCCGGTAGATTGCCTGGGCTATGACGGACTGCGGCTTGTAGACTATCACCGGCAGCCTGGAGGCGAGCGCCTTGTCCTGCATCGTGTCGCGGTAGACGACCCCCAGGTGCTCTATGTCCAGGCCAAGGAACTGGCGGCAGGAGTGGCGTATCTTTATGGCGCGGTCGGCATCCTTGGGATCGTCGATCATGTTCAGGATGAGCCGGGGATGGAACTTCTTCATCCGCGACTCGAACAGGTCTGCCCCCTTCTTGTCCACGGCCCTGAGCTCTTCGACCAGCTTGGGAATGTAGACCCGCTGCATCGCCTGCGAGTTCTTGCGCATGTCCTCAAGGTAGTTGTAGGCGGGGCTGCCCTTCTTGAAGGTGTTGTACATCATGCGGAACACGACGTTCTTGAGGAAGAGGTAGCCGTTCAGTATGGCGGTGACGGTCGGGGCGGTGACGACGATTCCCTGGGGAGAAAGCAGGAACATGTCCAGTATCGTAAGGTGCGTTCCCGCCCCCAGGTCCAATATGAGGTAGTCGGCGTCTATGGCAGAAAATTCCCGTATGAGCTCGTTCTTTTTGCCCGATTTGAGCGAGGTAAGGCCGGGTATTTCGGAGTCGCCCGCGATGAAGGAGACGTTTTCGTAATCAGTGGGTTCTATCAGGTCCTTGAAGCTGCCCTGTCCCGAAAGGAAGGTTCCTATTCCCTTTTTGGAAGATGTCTGGCCTATGACGAGGTGCAGGTTCGACGCCCCCAGGTCCAAGTCCGCGAGCACGACCTTCTTTCCCGCCTGCCCCAAGGCAATGGCGAGGTTCGCGCTCAAGAGGCTCTTGCCGACACCGCCCTTGCCGGAGGCAACTGGTATTATCTGCATGGGCAAAAGTGTATCATATTGTAAGAAAAGCTACAAGATTTCTGCAAGGGAATAGACTTCCTCCACCCCGGAGACCAGGACGGCCCCCATCCCCATCTCCAGCGGCAGGGCAAGGTCTATGTCGTAGCGGTCCCCGACGGAAAGGCATTCGTCCGGCTCCGCTCCGGTCATCCGGGCGGCGAGCTGCAGCATCTCCGGGGCGGGCTTGCTCTTCATGCAGGTGTCCAACCCGATTATGTCCGGCAGCTGCGCCGAAACGCCCAGCACGTCCAGGGTCCTGCGGGCGGCCGCGACCGGGTTGTTCGTCACGCAGACGAGACGGTACTTTTGGGCAAGCTTTTCAAGGACCGTGGCCAGCCTGGGGTCTGCCTCCAGGTATTTTTCCGGGGCAAGGAGGGTTTCCCTCCAGCGGATGCTTTCCTCGATGGGAATCCCGAACGCCGTGAGCGCATTGCCCAGGCTTATTTTCTTTCCCTGATGCTCGCCGGCCCAGCGCTTCCGGTACTCGAAGATTTCCTTCCGTACCTCGTCCTCCGGCCTGCCCCTGATGTGGGCCAGGTGGCGGACCTGGGCGTCCACCTGCTCGAAGACGTAGGCGGCGCTCGTGTAGAGGGTGCCGTCTATGTCGAAGATGATTGTCTTAAGCCTCTTGGGAATGGAATAGATTTTCATGTCGCTGGCATCCGCTTCAAGCCACCGGCCGCCTGCCGCTTGGGCCGGTCAAAAGGCTTCCGGTTCGAAGCACTTGGCGATGGAATGGAGGGCCTTCGCCCCCTCCTGGACCGTGGGGAACAGCCCCATGCCGGTAAAGGCGAATACCGCGTCCCCCAGCAGCTCCGCGTCGCTGCACTCGGGGACAAGGATGGCCATGCCGGTGACGTTTGACTTCATCTGGTTCCACTCGTCGTTGGCGGCCTGCCCGCCCGTCACCGTCATCCTGTCGGGAATCATCTGGTTTTTTTCCGCCGCGAGCGAGAGGAGGACCTTGAGCGAGTCGCGCACCTGCATTGCGGTCTGGAGCATCAGGTACTTGCCCTGGTCGATGATCGCTTCCTGGCTGGGATTGTGGATGCACATGAACACCAGCTCTTCATAGGTCAGTGTGGATCCGAAGTCCTGCTCCACCTGTTCCTTGAACCTGCTGAATCGAGATCCGCTTTCCGGGAGGAGGACGCTCGCGTTCCACAGGCCGGGAACGACGGACGGGAGGGTCCTGATGCCGGTTCCCTCCAGCGGTACGTCGCTGCAGAAGTTGATTCCCTCGCTGGAACCTGCCCGGTCGCACAGCTGCCCCGGTTCAAGGCAGTTCGTGCCGACGAGTGCGCTGATGAAGTCCGGCGCACCGCAGTAGACGGGAACCCCGCTGCCTACGATCGGGGCGATGCGGTCCTTCGTGCAGCCTGCCTTGCTGCCGGGCTTGGCGAAGGGGGGAAGCTTCCGGGCCTCCTCTTCGGTGAAGCCTGCATCCAGCAGGGCTTCCGCCGTCCAGTATGCTGTTGCGTAGCGTTCTTCCGGCAGGATGGTCAGGTCGGCTCCGGTCAGTTCGTGGATAAGATATTCCGGGCCCGAATAGATGGAGCGGCTTTTTTGCCATGAATCAGGATGGCGCCGCTTGAATTCCACAATGCGGGGAATGAAGAGGGAAGCACTGTTCCCGTCGCCGGCGACGGGCGCGTTCCAAAGGAGGGTGGCCGCGTCGTCCCCGCCCACCAGGGTCGGCCCGTTGCCGCTTATGCAGAGTGCCGCTACGTCAAGCGTCCCGTCCTGGTCGGACAGGTCCTGGAGGAGCGCCTTCAGGCAGCCTGGCCAGTCGGCCGCCGCCCGGCTGGCATCCCCCGTCGGCAGCCGCCTCCGCGCGCGGGCAAGAAGCTGCCCAGATAAGCCGATTGCGGCGGCCTTCATGGAGGATGAGCCTATGTCGATGGATACGACGGTCTCAGGCATCTGCCGACGCCGCCACGGCCTCGACGGCTTCCTTCTGTTCCGCCGGGGTTGAAACCTTGATCAGCTTGTCGATTATCGTGCGGTTGTCCAAAAGGTCCCCCAGCGACTGCTCGTGGTGCAGGCGGGTTATGACGTTTGCGAACAGGCCCGATACGTTGGTGCTGATGTACCACTCGCGCTTGAGCAGCTCGGAATGGAAGACCGCGTTCGTCCCGATTATCCGGTAGAAGAGGCCCTGCTTGTAGGCTTCGTCAAACTGTTCTATGGCGTTCCCCGTGAAGAAGGGAAGGCTTATGGCCGCAATGACCTTGGTGGCCCCCTGCTCGTGCAGGAAGGTCATCGCCTTGAGCAGGGTTCCGCCCGTGCCGAGCATGTCGTCGGCAAGGAAGGCGACCTTGCCCTTCACGTCGCCAAGGAGCTTGATGCTCTTTATGTTGGAATTCTTCGCGTCCTGGGTGACCACCGAATAGTCCCGCTCCTTGTAGATCATGGCGAGGGGCTTCTTGAGTCCGGTTGCATAGAACTTGTTGCGGTCTATCGCGCCGGTGTCGGGGCTGACGACGACCAGGTCCTCCTTTGTCAGGTCAACGGCCTTGGCAAGCTCCCGGATTATCTGGTAGGAGGCGTGCAGGTTCTCGCAGTGGGTATGGCTGAAGGCGTTTACAATCTCGCGGGAATGCAGGTCCAGCGTGATGATGCGGTTCACGTCCATGTTCTCGTAGATGTGTCCCAGGAGGGCGGCGGTCAGGCCCTCGCGCCCCTTCTTCTTGTGCTGGCGGCTGTAGGGATAGACTGGAAGGACGAGGGTAATCTGCTTGGCACCAGCCTGGCGCACCGTGTCGATCGTGACAAGGAGGGCCATCACGTGGTCGTTGACGCTGAGCCGCAGCTCGTTCTTGCCGTCGTTGAACTTTATGGGCTCGTGGTTCTCGACGTCCTGGAAGATGAACACGTCCTTGCCCCTGATGCACTCGAGCAGCTCGCACTTGAACTCGCCGTTTGCAAAGTAGGTGCTGCGGGAGTTGACCTTGAAGACCGGCGGCCGGTACTTGTCGGTCATTCCCCGGACGCAGAGGTCGCTCGTGTGCAGGTCGTTGTCCAGGTTCATCTGCTGGACGACGTTTTCCTTGTCAAGGTTGTAGCGCTTTGAAATGACGTCGCTCTTCAACGAGAAGCGGTGCTTGTACATGTGGCGGAGGTGCGTTATGACCTCGTTCGCGAAAGACTCGCCGCCCGGACAGGCCACTACGGCAAGGTTGGTAGGTTCAGAATACGGCATTATTCCAGTCCCCCTGTAAGATGTTGCCTTATTCTATCAGCTTTTCAACGAAGCGACAAGGGGACGGAACAGGTAGAAAGGAGCGCGCTTCTGTAATGGCTGCTTTAATATGGCACGGAAAGCGAGAAAATCAGGCCGAATACGACGAGCGGCTCGTCCTTCGTGGAGGCCCAGGTGACGTCCCCGTAGCTGTAGCTTGCTCCCCCGAAGATGTAGGGGACGGTCAGCGTTATGTCCATGTGGCGCAGGCCCGTGTAGGTAAGGCTGGGCAGGACGTAGCCCTGCTTGCTGACGGGGTTGTACCACCAGCGCACCGCGGGAGAAAAGTCCGACCTCATGGCATGGGACCATCCCAGCGACAGGGCGATGTCGTGGGTCATCCGCTTGTCTTCCTCCAGGTCGGGGTCGTAGGTGAGCTGGTATTCCGCGGCAAAACCGATCTTTCCGTAGCGGCTCGTCTCTATTATGCGGCTTACGCCGCCAACCAGCTTGACGAAATCCAGGTCCGTGGGATCCTTGGGATCGACATGGGCCTTTCCCCAGAGGAAGGCGTGGTTCCTGAATATGTCCGTCGTCAGCGACATGCCAAACGCGGGCTGCATGTAGTACTTGTCGCTCGTCGCCCATTTCCTGCCGAACAGCTCCAGGGACACGGGGCCTATGGGATACTGGACCTTGCCTGCGAACGAAAGGTTGTCCTTGGACATCTCTTGTCCAATCGAATACATGCCTACGCCCTGGATTTCGCCCTTCCAGATGGGGAGGGTCAATATCGCGTCAAACCTGTTGCCGGTGGCGGTTTCGTCCGCGTAGGGATTGATGACCGTTCCGTCCCCCTCGTCGTCAAGGATGTTCGTGTCGAAAATCTGCGAAACGCCCCAGGCCGTTCCCGTCTTTCCGGCCGTGATGTAGAGCTTGTCGTTCATGATGTAGTCGAAGTAGAGGGTGGTGAGGTCAAAGTTGAAGGCGGGGAATTCGCTGTAGAAGCTTCCCCTCACCACGAAGTCGTCGAAGGGCTTCGCCGTAAAGCCGAGGGTGTTCGAAAGGGTAAAGAAAGGCGACATGTTGCCTTCGGGGAAGATCCGGAAGATGATGCCTCCTTTCGCGTCCAGCTGGCCCCACCAGTTTATCTTCTTCTCGCTGTTCGCCTCGGCATTTGCGGGGACGGTTATGGGGGCGGCCTCTACGCCGGCCTGGTCCTCGGCGTTGTCAAACAGGCCCTGCAGGCTGTCGTCCATGCCTGAAGCGGGAACGTCCCAGGCTTCCGGGGCTTCAGGCTCGGCCGGTGCGGCTGGGACAGGCTCTATGGCCACGGGTTCGGCTGGTGCTGGTGCCGGTTCGGCCGCTACAGACTCAGTTGGTGCGGGTGCAGGCTCAACGGGGGCAAGTTCAGCAGGAGTCGGGGCTGGTGCAGGCACCGGTTCTGCGACCACGGGTTCGGTAGGTGCGGGTGCAGGTGTGGGGACCGGTTCGGCTGGAACAGGTGCCGGTTCGACGGCCGTAGGCGTGCTGGGTACGGGATTTGCGGGAGGAACGGTGGTGTCCTGAATGTCGTTGGACCAGTAGTCCGGGTAGTCCGCTGCGTAATCGTCCCCGTCGTCCCATTCGCTTGTATCGCTGTAGACACCCTCGCCGGAATCCGCGTCAAAGCCCACGTCCGCCCTGGACATATTTGCCGAAACGGCCCTGGTGTCGCTGTAGATTCCGTCGCCGGAGTCGGCGTCGAAGGCCGTGCCGGCTACCTTGGAAGACATCCGCCTGGTGTCGCTGTAAATTCCGTCGCCGGAATCAGGATCATAGGGCATGATGACCGACGAGGAATAGGCCCGCCGGTCGCCATAGCGCTCCCCGGCATCGGCGATAAGGCCGGCCGCACGGGAACGTGTATCGCTGTAAATCCCCTCGCCGGAGTCAGCGTTGAATGACTCCGCTCCAAGGGCTGGAAATGGAAGCTTATCGGAAAGTGTCGTAAAAAGCAGAGCACTTGCGGCGACCAAACCTGCCCTGGAAAAGCATCTGAGGGGGTAAACCATTATTTGCTCATCATCTCTACGTATTTTTTTGTATACACGCTGTCCTTCTGCTTGTCGAACGAGACGTTGGAAATCGTAATCTGCGTCTGTTCGTATTGCATCTTGCCGTTGATTTTCTTGCCGCGTAGATTGTCAACGACCACCATCTTGCTGGGAACCGAATGGTTCTTGAACAGCTGGTAGGAAGGTATCGCAGTGGTGCGCAAAAGCTGGCCGGAAAGGCTGTAGTCCTCCTTCATGCGGATAAGTCCGTCTTCTTCGGTGACCCACAGCTTGATTGTCGGATAGTTCACGTTCTTGGTGCTGGCGGTCAGGGTGAACAGGATGCACTCCAGCTTTCCCAGCTTCACCTTTTCGGTCTTGTTTATCTTGTAGTTCTTGCTGTAGTGCTGCGGGGTGAAGTCCGCAGGGGTCGCGTTGGTGCCGCCCACGTTGTCCTTGGAGGAGGTGAATACGAACTGGCGGTCGGAGGGATCGTAGAACCAGATGTTGTTGTCAAACTGGACGTAGCCCTTGCCCCGGTCCTTTTCCGGTCCGGTTATGAGGATCGTGTAGGCATCCGCATCGTCCCGCCGGTACATGACGACCGTCGTCGTGGACTTGCCCTGGCCGGGCTTTTCCTGGACGAGCGAATAGTTGGCGGCAAAGTCCGTGCCGTAGAATGACGTCGTTTCATCGACCTTCTTGAGCAGGGCCTTCGCGTCTGTCGAAGACTTGTCGGCGGCGAACGCCGAACCTGCCAGTATTGCGGCGGAAAGCACGAATATCGATCTCAAAACAGCCTTTTTCATTTTCTTCTCCTCTTGAAGTGTGATTAACCTGTAGCTATGCCGTCGTTGCCAGCGCTCCGACTGGACTGATGTGTACGGCATTACGAATAGTAAACAACGTTGTGGAAATCGTAGTTACAATCACAATCAAAAAGAGGAATAGAGATTTCACTATATTTATGGAAGGAATCAGGTGGCTTTTCGTCAAAAAGATTTCAAAAGCCGAAACGAAGGACAGGTTCATGTGGGACAGGCCCCAGCTGGCAAGCAGGGAAAGGACCAGTCCGGCGAGGAAGCCCAGGACCAGCAGGTAGAAGGATTCCGTTATGAATACCATCCTGACACCCAGGTGCTTCATGCCTAAGGCCCGGAAGGTTCCGATTTCGGTCGTGCGCTTTATGACGATGATGCGGTAGGTGCTGCCCATTCCCACGCCTATTATGACCAGCAGGATGAAGATTACCAGGTTCACCACGGCTTTGAGGGCGTCTATGATGAACTGCAGGTCCTTTATGTTTGCATCCAGCGGAATCAGGCCGTACAGCTCCCCCGATGCCTCGTCCCAGTCGTGGATTGCATCGCGGAAGTCTTCCTTGTCGTCCGTCAGAGGAAACATATTGTAGACAGCCTCAAGCTTCTTTTGCAGGTTCACTATGTCCTTCTTGCCGAAATCCCTGTTGGGGAAGTAGACGCTTATGCGGTTCACGTAGTCCTTGCCCCTGTCTATGAGGGAGTCAAGGGCCTTTATGTCCACGTATGCCGTATAGGTTCCGAAGACGCTGGAATCGCAGAATATTCCCGCTATTATGACGTCTCCCGTGTTCATGTAGCCGTCTTCGGTGGTGGTCTGGAGGATTAGCGAGTCCCCCGCCTTTGCGCTCAATTTATCGGCAAGAAACTCGGAAATCAGTATGCCGTTCCTGCCGGGCAGCTCCCCGATGTCCCCGGCGGTGATGTTCAGTCCGGAGAGCAGGTTCCTTTCGGACGTGAAGTCGACCCCTCGGAACTGCCACAGCCTGGTTTCCACCCCCTCGAAGATCAGGGTGGAGCTCGTCGCGTCGCAGTCGATCCTCTTGTAGAATTCGGCCTCCTGTCCAATGAAGGAGTCCAAGGTGGAAAGCTTCTCGTCTATGTCGGGAATGTTTGCGATGCTGTTCCGGCCGCCCCTGAAGACCAGGTCCCCTCCATAGTAGATGAGAGACTTGTCCCTGATGGACTTGAGCATTCCGTCCGTGGAGAACAGGACCAGAAGCATTATCGCGCTGCCTACGACGCAGACCGTAAAGAGCGACGCGTACTGCTTCTTGTTGTACAGCAGGGTCTTGAGCGCGAGGTTGCTGTAAAAGCGCATTGCCTGAAAAAACCGTTTCAAATCTGCCCCCTCATTGCCACTATCGGGTTCGCATCCATTGCAATGCGGACGGGGAAGTACCAGCCGATGAAGGTCAGTGCAACCGCCACCCCCATGCAGAGTGATATGTTCGTAGGAAGAAGGACGCATTTGAGTGAGTTCCCTCCGAACAGCTGGACCAGGAGGGAGTTGTGCAGCTCTATGCCCGCCGAATTTACGAGGGCGCAGGCGGCTGCCCCCAGGAGGCAGCCCAGGATTCCGGCCGTGAGCGTCAGCAGGGCGGTTTCCCAGAAGAACTGGAGCAGGATGAAGCTCCGCTTGGCCCCTATGGCCCTGAGCGTCCCCGTTTCCGTCATGCGGCTCAGGGAGGAAATCATCAGGGTGTTGGCGACGACGATGAAGCCGGTCAGCAGGATGAGGATGATTCCAATGTTCATCACCAGGCGCAGGAAAAAGACTATGGCCACGTTGCCGCCTGCCGCGTTCCGCCAGTTGGTGGCCTGCACGGGCCAGTCCTTCTGGTCGAAGATCTGGTTCAGCCGGTGGATTACGGCCCCGGTCCGTGCTGAATTCTTAAGCTGGATGACGAGGTACGACCATACGGTGCTTTCGGCCCTGGGGCCGTCGGAAACCGTGTCCTCGCCGAAGTCCTGCGTTTCGGCCTCGACCCCAAGGGTGTCGTCCGCATCCGCAAAGAGGTCCTCGATGGAGTCGAAGCCTCCGTTTATAAGGTCCATGTCGTTGGGGTCGATGTCCTCGTCGGCCGTGATCGTGGTCAAGTCCAGCAGGTCCCGCAGTACGTCCGGGGAAACGAGCGCGATCCGGTCCATCGTGGCGTTTTCTACCATATACTCGTAGATTCCGGTGAGCGTGACCAGCCGGACGTTTATGCTTGCCCCGTTGGATGTTATGAGCTGGAATTTTTCGCCTATCTGGGGCTCCTCCTCCTGGTTGAACGAACGCTTGAGGACCTCCACCGCCCCCCGGCTCAGCATGATTCCCGATTCGCCCTTTCCGTAGGTTCCCCCTTCCACGATGCGGATTCCGCTCATCCGGGGAACGTAGTCGTCTGCTTCGACTCCGAAGAAATTCAACCAGGCCCGGTTGGGGCCGCTCCCTTTGACCGCCGCAAAGCCGGAGACCTGGGGCAGGACGGCATCGACGTCGTCCATGGCCTGGATGTATTCGGACACATCCTTGAAGGGGATGAGGGAGGGAATCACGGAGAATTCCCCCATTATGGGGGTGTCGTCCCCGAAGAGGCTGAGGCTCATGTTGGACTTGGGGCGCACCACGACGTCTCCCGTGAAGCTGTTTATGAACGTCCGCTCCAGCCCGGAGTCCGTGCCGTCGAACACGGCGTTGGACAGGCACAGCAGGGATATGGAGAAGGCGATGAAGAGGATTATGACCAGCGAACTTTTGCGCGAAACGACGTTGCGCAGGGCAAAACGGAAAGCGAACATTTGGAGTATCTTAGCAAAATATCCCCCTTTCCTCAAGCGTCTGCCCCGGCAATCCATGGAAATGAGTTTTTGATGGAGGAATCTTCCATAAAAAACGTATGGAGCGGGGAGGGGCCCCATAGCGAGCATTTGATTGCCTCATGGCTCCTGTGGACCTGTCCGCATGTGCTGAATATGCGTATGATACAAATGCAATCTCGGCGAGCGTATGGGGACACCCAGCGGGAATACGTTTTTGTACTATGTACATCCGGTAAAGACTGATTTCCATGTTGCCAATCTCCGCTGCTTGGGAACCGGCTGTTTTTCCCCTTGTTTTATGGGGAAAATTACGGTACAATCTTATAAATAGATTCACGACATCAGAAATGTACGATACCAGTCATTATAGTTTGCGACTAAGGGGGAACGTATGGGATTAATTGCGGCAGCATTGGGATCGGTAGGCGGAGTCCTGGCCGACCAGTGGAAGGAATATTTTTATTGCGAGTCAATCAGCAATGATGTCCTGATGGTCAAGGGACAGAAGAAGACGGGGGGGCGTTCCTCCAACACCAAGGGGTCGGACAACGTCATTTCCCAAGGTTCCATCATAGCCGTTGCGGACGGTCAGTGCATGATTATCGTTGAAAACGGCAAGGTTGCCGAGCTGTGCGCCCAGCCGGGAGAGTACAAGTATGACTCCACACTGGAGCCGTCCATCTTTGCGGGCAACCTCGGCGAAAGCATCATCAACACCTTCAAGGAGATGGGCAAGCGCTTCACCTTTGGCGGCGAGCCGGCCAAGGACCAGAGGGTCTACTACGTCAATACCAAGGAGATAATCGGCAACAAGTACGGCACGGCGCAGCCCGTTCCCTTCACGGTCATTGACCAGCGGGCGAACCTGGAGATGCTGGTCCGCATAAAGTGCTTCGGCGAGTACAGCTTCAGGATAAGCGACCCCATCCGCTTCTATACGAACATAGCCAGCAACGTCAGTTCCGAGTATGCCAAGGAGCAGCTGGACGGCCAGATGCGGTCCGAGCTACTGACGGCCCTGCAGCCCGCGTTCGCCGTCCTGTCCGAGAACGGCATCCGCTACTCTGCCCTGCCCGGCCATACGATGGAGCTTGCCGATGCCCTGAACCAGCAGCTTTCCACGAAGTGGAAGAACCTGCGTGGCATGGAGATAGTCTCGTTCGGAGTCTCGTCCATCAAGGCCGACGAGGAGGACGAAAAGAAGCTGCAGGACGCCCAGCTGAACGTGACCTACTCCTCGGATCCGAGGAAGTACCAGACGATGATGGGCATGGGAACCGTGGAGGCAATGAAAGCCGCCGCCAACAATGCGAACGGTGCGATGGCGGGCTTCATGGGCATGGGCATGGCCAACGGCATGGGCATGGGCATGGGAGGCCCCGGCATGAATGCATGGACCCAGGGCGGTGCCGGCTATCCGCCGCAGGGCGGCCAGATGGCCCCCGGAAGCTTTGCCCCCCAGGGCGGACAGGCTGCGCCGGCAGGTGCCGCGCCAGCAGGTGCGGCGGGCTGGAAATGCCCCAAGTGCGGGGCCTCCGCGACGGGCAAATTCTGCCCTGAGTGCGGCACGCAAAAGCCGGGCGACACTGCCGGATGGACCTGCTCGTGCGGCACGGTCAACAAGGGCAAATTCTGCCAGAACTGCGGAACGCCCAAGCCCGCCGGAGCACCCCTCTACAAGTGCGACAAATGCGGCTGGGAGCCGAGCGACCCCAGCAATCCGCCAAAATTCTGTCCCGAATGCGGGGACCCCTTCGACACCGGCGATATAGTGGGACAGAAGTAAGGTTTTATGCCTTTCAACTCCGTACAGTTCCTTGTCTTCTTTCCGTCGGTCTGCGCATGCTATGCGCTGCTGACGGCAAAGGCCAGGAGCGCCAGGCCCGCGCAGTGCCTGCTGCTCGCGGCCAGCCTGTATTTCTACGCCTGCTGGAAGGCGGCGTACCTGGTCCTCATCCTTGCCTCGGTGGCCATAACCTGGCTGTCGGGTCTGGGGATGGAGCGCTTCCCCGCGCGGAAGAAGCTCGTCCTCGTCGGCTCGCTCGTCCTGAACCTTGCGATCCTCTTCTTCTTCAAGTACTACAACTGGCTTGCGGGGATGGCTTCCCTTCCCCTTCTGAACGTCGCCCTTCCGGTCGGAATCTCCTTCTACACCTTCCAGGCCGTCGGCTATTCGATCGACGTGTACCGGGGCACGCTGAAGGCGGAGCGGGACTTCATAACCTACGCCCTTTTCGTCACCTTCTTTCCCCAGCTTGTCGCCGGACCCATTGAGCGGGCGGAAAACCTGCTGCCCCAGTTCAAGGCGACATGCTCGTTCGACTACAAACGGATAACCGACGGGCTCAAGCTCATGGCCTGGGGCCTGTTCCTCAAGATAGTCATAGCCGACCGCATGGCCGTCTATGTGAATTCCGTGTACCGTTCTGTCGATGATTCATACGGCACGGCCCTCCTCCTGGCGACGGTCTGCTTTGCCGTGCAGGTCTATGCGGATTTCGCGGGCTATTCCGACATAGCCATAGGCGCGGCCCAGGTCCTGGGCTTCAAGCTGATGAAGAATTTCGACCATCCCTATTTTTCCACATCCATCCCGGAGTTCTGGCGCAGGTGGCACATAAGCCTGTCCGGCTGGCTG
>JAILON010000005.1 GCA_024690865.1 Treponema sp.
TTCTCCCCTTGAATAATCTTGCTCTGTGTGCTATGCTAACGTTTAATTAGATACTGGGCGGCTTTGAAAGTTGCCCAAGCGACTAGTAGGAGTTCATAATGGCGACAAGAAGGAATCCCAGGTTCAAAGAGTGCAGGAGACTTGGAGTTAACGTTTGTGGGCATCCGAAGGCAATGAAGAGGGCCGATGCCCCTGCCTTTAGGAAGACGCACAAGGTTTCAGAATATGGCAGGCAGCTGATTGAAAAGCAGAAGGTCAAGGCCTATTATGGCATTTTGGAGAAGCAGCTCAGGAACTACTATGCCAAGGCCCAGAAGAAAGAGGGAAAGACGGGCGAGGTTCTTATTTCAACTTTGGAGTGCCGCCTGGACAACTTGGTCTACAGGCTTGGAATTGCCAATTCAATCAGGATGGCCCGTCAGCTTGTTACCCACCGCCACATCACCTTGGACGGTGATGTCGTCAACTATCCTTCAACCCATGTCAAAGTTGGCCAGGTGGTTGCCCTCAAGGAGAAGGACAGGAAGAATCCCCAGTTCAAGAAGTGCTTCCTTGAGATGAACAAGTCTCCGCTTCCCTACTTGGAGCGCGATGACGACAACTTTTCTGGCAAGCTGATTGCATATCCCCAGAGGAAGGACATCCCGGTTGAGATAAACGACCAGATGGTCGTTGAGTTCTACTCAAAGTAATTTACCGTAAAGTAGATCGCACACGATATTGGAAGAGGGCGAGAGGTTCGGTACGGAAAGGGCCGGGCTTCTTGCCCTTTTTTTGTGGAACATCAGGATTCTGCTGTGGTAGGCATACCGCGTGCTGTATGGCGGATGTGGGCGGGGCCGCATCCATGCTGGCCTGCGGCTCCTGCCTAGCGGTTCTTTTCCTGCAGGAAGCTGATGAATTCCTCCTTCTTCATGGGCCGGGCGAAATAGAAGCCCTGGATGAAGTCGCAGTCCAGCTCCTCGAGTATGTGGTATTGCTTTTCCGTCTCTACGCCCTCGCAGACGATTTTGAACCCGACATCGTGCATCATTGCGATGGTGTTCCGTATGATTGACCTTCCAGAGGGAGTCTCCACGATGTCCACGATGCTCTTGTCGATTTTGACCAGACTGAGCGGCAGGTCGATCGCCCGCTTTATGTTTGAATAGCCGGTTCCGTAGTCGTCCAGCGAGAACGAGTAGTTCTTCTTGAGCAGGGTCTCCACGTTGTTGTATCCGGTCATGGAGTGCATGTCGGCCATCGACTCCGTAATTTCCATATTGATGCGCTCGGAAGGTGTTCCATATTTTTCCTGCAGCTGGTTTATCTTGCTGACGAGGTCTTTCTGCAAAAGCTGCTCCACCGACAGGTTCAGCTCGATGTAGTGTAGGCCGAGGTCCATGAAATCGGGAATCGTCACGAATTTGAAGATGCTCTCCAGGACGAAGTTTCCGACAGGGATAATCAGTCCGGTGTTTTCCGCGGTGGGGATGAACATGTCGGGCGGGATGAAGCCGTGCTGGGGGTCGTTCAGCCGGATCAGGGCCTCTGCGGAGGAGAATCGCTTCTGCTTGAGGTCGAATATCGGCTGGTAGTACATTTCGAAGTTGCCTTCCTCGATGCCCTTTGTTATGATGTCCGAGATGTTTTCCAAAAGGCGGAAGTTCTTGTCCTTGATGACCTCGTCTGCTTTGAGCAGGATTTGCCCTGGCTTGAGGTAGCGCTGGAAGGAGCGGCAGAACTGCAGCAGGCCGTCGATGTTAGAGAAGTCCCGGGGGAACTCCAGCAGGCAGAGCTTTGGGTCCAGTATGGCGGCGTAGCTGTCGTTCGCGAGGTTCCGCCACATATCAATCAGCTCCGGGTGGTCCTTTTCTATATCCACTCCACCCTGGCTGAAGACGATCTGGATGCTTCCCGTCGAATGGTAGTACATCTTGTATCCGTTCATCTCGCTGATGATTTTGGCAATCTCCTGCTCTGTCTGCTTGATGAAGTTGAAGAATTTCTCATCTCCGAAGTAGTTCCTCGCCTCCTGTGCATTGGCAAAGTTTATGACGAGGAGCGTCGCGTTCCTGTTCGACAGTTTGAGGTTGGTCAGCTGTTTCCTGAGGGCTTCCTTTGTGTACAGTCCGGTGTCGGGGTCGAACATCTCCTCGGGGCGGTAGACGATGAGGTGTACCAGGAGCAGCGTGATGGCGGAGGAAATCATTTCCAGCAGGTAGTCGGCGTTCAGGGACTGGTAGAGCGCGCAGAGGAAGTCTACGATGTAGGTCGAGGTCATTGTCAGCCATTTGACTTTTCCCAGGTAGCGGCGCATTTTGCACAGGCAGATGAAGCCGAAGATGCTGTAGCCCATCCCTATGCCGTACAGGATGAACATGTGCGGTCCCCGCTGGTAGTAGTCTTCCGGGGTTATCGTGAACAGCTGGTGGGTGAAGAGGTTGGACAGTATGACCAGGTGGAGGGTGGCCAGCGGGGCGATGAGGGCAATCCGGTATGCCGTTTTCTGCAGCTTGAAGATGCTGTCGGTCTGGACAAAGATCAGGATGATGTAGGTGAGCATGATGAACTGCCGGACAAACAGGTAGCTGTAGGTGGCGATGTAGGCGACGGCGAGCCCAAACGAAAAGCGGTGGATCAGGACAAAGGACCAGTACATGGAGATGTCCAGCATGGTTGAGACCAGGCAGAACCAGATGACGCGCAGGAAGGCCCTGTTTTCGATTCCCTTGAACATTCTCCGGTAATATATGGAAAGGAGTATGGCTGCGTAAATAAAAATTGCTACGTAGTTGAATACGAGGATACTTTTCACTTGTAGAGGCTCCCTGCTTGTGCCCTATAGTGTACCATAGGAATCGAGAAAGGTCTATATTCGGGGCCTGGGAAGTCAGGGTTTCTGCATGATGAGGGGCGGGAGGACACGGGGGGCCGTATGAGGGGGCTTGCCGGCCCCTTTCGGGGAGGAAGGGGAGGGGGCGCTTTTGTGTTTGACAAGACCCGCGTTATAATAGATAATTAGCTATTATGGCAGATTTAGACGAGAAGAACGAGGTCCGCCCGGCTTCTGGTGGCGGAAGCCTCCTGTTGGCGATTTTGGACTTTATCCTCGGACGGGAAAGCGACCCGCAAAAGAGGATCCTTCAGACTTCACAGAAGCAGTTGAACAAGACGGGACACAGGTTTTACAAGCTGAGCAAGGATAGGCTTTTGCCGCAGTTTGCTTCTCTCCTCTACGGTGTTTACGAAGTCATAGACCCCCTGCGGGAATTTTTTCTAGGGAACACGTCGGATGCATATTATGCTCATGCCGTCATCGACTATTTTTCGACGGAAAAAATGGATGAGCTTGTTGAATCCCTTTCGGAAGAATCCCTTGAAGCCCGAGGGGCCGACAAGGACTTCCCCGCACTGAAGGAGGAGGCCCACAACCTGTTTGACAGGCTTACGGCTGCGTATGGCAAGGATTTGGCTGGAAGGGCGAACGCCCTGTACAACTCCGTGATGGTTCTAAAGCAGTTTTGCCTCGTAGACTACTATGCCATCCTCAAGAGGTTCAAGCCCGACCTCGTGGAGCATAGGTTCGAGCCTAATGTTGGCTTTGGCCAATTGACCAGGGCCCATGCTTTGGATGTTGTGCCGGATTTCCTGAGTTCCGTATCCAATCTGCTGTTTGTGGAAGACTGGTCGTCCCAGTTCGAGTTCATTTCAACCCTTCCTGGCTACAAGACTTTTGATCCGAAGCTTTTCATCTCATTGCATGACAAGCTGCTTAAGATGAATTCGCTAGGGGTTTTCGCTAACTTTGGTCGCCTGCTTCTGCATGAACCTTCATACGAGGCCGAGCCGAAGTTTCCCTCGGAGGATATGGTCAAAGCCTACTTGGATCAGATTTCACATGATATGGAAGAAGTTCTGAGCGAGATAGACATCAAGAAGAAGAATCAGCTCCTTGAAATGCAGATGAAGGAAGTCTTTGGCGGTGTGAAGGTCATGGACCTGCAGAACTACACCGAGGAATCTTCGGAGGTTCTTGAAAGCATAAAGGCGGATTTGGAAGAAGGAAAGAAGCTTGCCTACACGAGGTATGCCCAGGCGCGGTATTATCATACGTTGGTGGAAACATACTTGGGCAAGAGTCTCCTTGAGTTCGTAGAGAACTTTGCAGTTCGTGCGGAAATCTACGGAGGAGACTATACCGCCAAGTTCTCTGCAGAATACCATCAGATGATTTCGGCCAACGATGAGATTATGAAGCTGGATATGGAGCTGGGCCAGGGCTTCCCGAACGGATACAAGATTGCGATGCTTGTGGAGGCAGCCAGAAGGTCCAATGATGCTGCCAAAAAGCTCTATACCGAAATAAACCTTGTGAACAAACAGTTTTCCGAACAGCTGGACAAGGGAATGAAAATCCTGCGTTCGTCCCTCAAGAAGTTTACAGATCTTCTTGAGGACAAGCGGTCCATCAGTCCTTCAATCGTAAAGAACTGGAGCACGATAGATGAATATCTTCGTGAGCCGTCCTTGAATTCCTTGACAGAGGCTACTGCCCGACTGAGCCACTTTGTATCGCTTATGGACAGCTTTAACTAGAGGCGGTGCTTTCAATGTTCAACAGTCTGACGGGTGTTATAACGGAAAAATCTGCCCAGAAGCTCTGCCTGGATACACACGGCATCGAATGGGAAATCTTTTCGCCTGATACAAGCATACAGGCCCTTCCCCCTGTCGGGGAAGTGGGCAGGGTCTACACGTGGATGCAGCATAGCGATGCTCTGATGTGCCTCTATGGCTTTTCGTCTGCGAGCGAGCGGATCCTCTTTTTGGATCTGCTCAAGGTGGACGGCATAGGTCCCAAGGCTGCATTGAAGATTATGGGGGCCGTAAGTTCCAGCCAGCTGGTGAAGATTCTGGATGATGGAAATTTGGATGCCCTTCAGAAAGTTCCAGGGGTGGGGAAGAAGACCGCTGCCAAGATGCTTTTGCAGCTGAAGGGCAAGCTGACCCTGTCGGAAGACGGAGGTGGCGGGTCTAGGTCGCCGCAGGGGGCCAAGTCTCCCTATGCCGACGTGGTGGGGGCTTTGGCCAACATGGGCTATGACAGGAGGGCTGCGGAACAGATGGTTGCCAGTCTTGCCCAGCAGATGGAAGGGGATGCTGCCTTTGCCTCGATGGGGCAGTCCCAGAAGGAAGATGCCCTGTTCCGTAAGGCGCTCGTGGAGATGGCGCAATGAGCAGGAGCGTGACGTCAAAAAGTTCCTATTCTCGGCCCAAGTCCGCAGGGAAGGCTGAGGAGGACGACATGAATATCGTTGCCCAGCTTTCGGCCCAGGTAGCCCAATCGGGTGCGCTTGGGGCTTCCCATATAGTACGTGCTGATGAAGCCAGCGAGGACGATGCACAGGAGGGGAACCTGAGGCCCAGGAGTCTGACTGAGTTCCAGGGGCAGTCGGCCATAAAGGAAAACCTTTCGGTGTTCGTAAATGCCGCCAGGGATAGGCAGGAGGCCTTGGACCACCTCTTCTTGATTGGGCCTCCAGGATTGGGGAAGACGACTTTGGCCCAGATCACAGCTGCCGAGTTGGGCGTTGACTTTAAGGTGACCAGTGCGCCCGCATTGGACAAGCCGAAGGATCTGGCAGGAATTCTTTCAACGATAACTGCCCGGACTGTCTTTTTCATCGATGAGATACATCGCCTGAAGCCGGCGATAGAAGAGATGCTGTATATCGCGATGGAGGACTTCGAGCTGGATTGGGTCATAGGGCAGGGGGCTGCGGCCCGGACGGTCAGGATTCCTATACCGCATTTTACGCTTGTTGGTGCGACGACAAAGGCGGGCATGGTTTCGTCCCCCCTTATCAGCCGCTTTGGAATTGTACAGCGCTTCAATTTCTACACGAAGGAAGAGCTCGCCTCGATTATCAGGCGGTCCGCATCTATTCTGAATGTGACCGCTGCCGATGATGCCGCAATGCTCATGGCTTCCTGTTCCCGCGGTACGCCTAGGATTGCCAACCGCATCCTGCGGCGTATGAGGGATTTTGCGCAGGTGGCAGGCAGCCCCATCATAACCGTGGCGATCGTGGAGGAGGGACTGAAACGGTTGGGCATAGATTCCTTGGGGCTGGAGCGCTACGACCGTGAGATATTGTCATCCATCATAAACAATTTTTCCGGTGGTCCCGTTGGAGCTGAAACTCTTGCAATATCGATAGGGGAAAGCCAAGATACCCTTGAGGACTATTACGAACCATATTTGATACAGTGCGGACTGCTTGTGAGGACCCCGAGGGGCCGGGTGGTCACGGACCGTGCCTATAGGCACTTGGGAATTGAAAAGAGGGGAGGGGAATGTGAAGACCAGCGACTTTTATTTTGACCTGCCGGAGGAGCTTATTGCCCAGAAGCCCTGTACGGAGCGGGGCAATGACCGCCTGATGTTGCTGGGGCGGGAGAACGGGCGTGTGGAGCACCATGTCATGGCGGACCTGCCTTCGTTGATTGACGACGGTACCGTGATGGTCTTCAACAACAGCCGTGTCCGCCGGAGCCGCTGCTACGGCATACGGGTTCTGGACGACGGACAGGACGGACGCGAGCAGGAATTCATGTTCTTGAACCAGATGAGACCTGAAGGGGATGCTTGGAACACGATGGTCAAGGGGGCCAAGAAGGTCAAGCCGGGGGCTTGCTACCGCTTCCCGGACGGTTCCGAAGGAGTGATCCAGGAAGATTCTGGCAACGCCGGGACGGAGTTCCGCACCATCTGTTTCCCTTTCCGCCTGACGGAGGACTGGTTTGAGCGGAATGGGCATATCCCTTTGCCACCTTACATCAGACGGGAAGATACGGATATTGACAGCGAGCGCTACCAGACAGTCTATGCCAAGGAAACGGGAAGCGCTGCATGTCCTACGGCAGGCTTGCATTTTACCGAAGACATGCTCGCCTTGCTGAGGGTGAAGGGGGTGGAACTGGAGTGGCTGACCCTGCATGTTGGTCTGGGTACTTTCCTTCCGGTACGTGTGGAAGATATACGGGACCACAAGATGCACGAGGAGGTCTACACCGTGCCCTACGATGTTGCGGAGCGGATAAACCGGGCCAAGGCGGAAGGGAGGAAGATCCTTGCCGTCGGTACGACGAGCGTCAGGACTCTGGAGAGCGCGAGCAACGAAGATGGCACAGTACAGGGGGGGACCGGACGAACGAGCATTTTCATGTATCCCGGCTACCGCTTCAAGGTCGTGGACCAGATGTTCACGAATTTCCATACCCCGGAGTCAACTCTGATAATGCTCGTGAGTGCATTCGCCGGCCGAGAAAATATATTGAGTGCATACAAGGCCGCGGTGCAGGAACGCTACCGCTTCTTCTCATACGGGGATGCGATGTTGATTAAATGACTCAGCTGAGCTGCTGCAGGTGGTAATCCAGCAGGCTGAGGAACTGTTCCTTCAAGATGGGGGCTGCCTTGCTTTCTTCAAATTCTTCTTTGCTCAGGCTTTCGGCGGTGGCAAGAAAGTCCCCTATAGCCTTGTCGGAGAGCGGAAGCTTGGATCCTATGAGTTTATTTTCAAGTTCCCTCGAATGAAATACGAGCGGGCCCGTGAATGCTACCTTCATGTTCACAAGCAGGTCGTTTTCCGTGTCCATAAGGAAGACGAAGCTTGCGTTGAGGGGGGTGGGCTTTCCTTCCGGTCCAAGCCTGGTGAATATTGAAATTCCCCAGTCGTTGAGGGGAACCCGTATCTTGCTCAGGACGAACGGCTGGGGAATCTGTGCGAGCTTTGAAAGCGGGATTGACTTCGTGAATGTCGGATTTTTCGCAGCATGTTTGGTATCCAAGGGCAGGAGCTTCACTTCCAGCTTGGTGTCCAAGGCGAGGAGCGGTGCGAACAGGGTTCCTTTTTGTCCTTCCCTGCAGATGTTCCCTGCCAGCGTTGCGATATTCCGTATGGGACCGGTCGCGGTGCTTTGGATCGCGTCATATAGGACCGATGGTATGTTGTTCCTTCCCATTGCGCTCATCTGGCCCAAGGTTACGGCCGGGCCAAAGTCTATATAGCGTTCCCGTTTTTCTATGTTCTTGAGCTCTTGGATGTTCCTGGTAGAAACGGCGGTGCAGTTCATGTCCGCCATCTGCGTGCACGCACCGACAATCCGCAAATCGTTGGTTTTGTTTGCCTTTATTTGGAACAGGATGTGTGAAAGGCTGTCTGCAATGAGGAATTTCCCTTCAGTTTCTTCCATTCTTCTTTCCCTCCCGCCTGTGCTTTGTTGCAATGGCAAACAGGATTCCATTTATGTAGCTGTTGCGGTCGGTGCAACAGAAGTCCAGGTCTTTGACCATGTCTGTGATTTGCGGAATGCTGGGCCTGCTGGCCGGGATTATCAGCTGGTATGCAGTCAGGATTTTGCCTGCGTCGCAGTAGCCGCAGAGGTTCACGCCTGCCATATCAAAGCCTTTCATGATGTCGTTGTATTCAGGATAGCTCTTGAAATGCTCCAAGGTGACTATGGAAGAATTCTCCTTCACGGTTCCTACTGGAACGATGCAGGACGGGGTTGGCTTCCCGTCGATGAGCACCATGCAGTTTCCACAGTGGCCTTCCATGCAGCCGCATTTTACCTTGTACAGTTCCATGCTTCGCAGCACTTGAAGCAGGCTTTCATCGTGTTTCGCGAAAACAATTGTTTCCTCACCATTCAGCATCAGTTTTATCTTATCTGCCTGCATCTGCATCCTCCTCTGTCTCCTGGACGGTCGACTCCTGCTGCTCATTGTCCGGCTGCTTTTCCGCCGTATCCGTCCCGCCTTCCTCTGCGATCTCGGTCGCCGTGGATTTCATTTTACGTACCTGCTGGAAGATGCTGTCATAGTTCAGCGGTAGGGAATCCTGCTGGGTTCCCAAGGCTTGAGAAATGGCCTGCAGGTATGCCGAAGGAATGACTTGGTACACCAGCTCTCCAATCTGCTCCGGGTTGTCATCTGACTTCATAAACGAAATCTTTATGTCATCGCAGTCCATTTTCTTGCCGATGGTGAGCGACCGTAGGACCTTCTGTATGCCCAGTCGTATTGTAGCTTCCGCTGCCTGCGAGTTCAGAATCTGACCACCGCTTATGACTACGTATATCTTTCTGATTATGGTAGAAAAGCTGTGGTTGTCCAGTTCCACTTCTACAGTTGCAGCGGCAAATGAGCATGAGTGGAATGGTTCTCCCCGAAATCGTTCTCCATCCCATGCCTTTTTTTGAATGTTTTCCAACTTGTGGGTGACAGAAATAGGGAGCGGATCTTTTTCCCGTTTCCTTTTGATGGACTCGCAACATTTTTTCAGGAGCACGGTCATTATACTGATGTTGGCATACGCGCTCTCTGGAATGAACGGTTCGCTCCCGCTGTCAAAGTTTGAGTCTATCTTTATGCGTGAAGGCCGTATGCCCAGTATGTCGGAAGCCTGTTTGGTCCAAATCTCCTGTATGGAAAGGGAGAGGGGCGGGCTGTGTATGGTCAGGTCCCCGTAGTCTTCCAGGGTGACGGTGAGTTCCTGATCTGTACCGTATACCTTTGAACCGTAATAGAATGAACCCTCGTATCCGATTGCAAAGCCTATTCCCCTGATGGGCGGACTGAATGGCGAGGCCGTGAACTGGGTTGTAAAATCTTTGGACCGGGCAATGCTTTCTCTATTATAGAAGATGTATTTGTTTTTGAAGTCGCTCGAATCAAACAGTATGTCGATGCTTTCTTCCGCCTTGGGAAGCGAAAAGTTGAATGGCATCGTGGATCTTCGCGTGTCTTTGTCCTCCGTTCCTTCTGGTTGCAAGTTGAGATTTAGTTTGCGGATTTCGCTGGGGAATATGAGGGAGTTTTCCGGATCCGTGTTGAGCTTCTGTGCCAGGGTGGAAATTGCACTTTCTATTGCGAAGAAGGAAGCGGAGTCAATGACCTGCATGTCGAGCGACAGAGGAGGGGTGTTGGATCTGTGCGTCGTGACCCGTATGCTTACGTTGTTGGCCTTGTAGCATGACGTACAGGCGATTGCCAGCCTGTCCATTATCTCCCCGATGAAAACGTTTGTACTGCCGGAGTCGATGGAGACTTCTACCTTCATGGCCGTGAGCCTGCCGTCCCGGTTTGCGCCCAGTTCCGTATGGAAGTGGATGGGCTTCATGCAGTCTATGTACAGCTCCTGCTCCTGCCTGCTGTAGATGAGTTTGACCGGTGCCTTGAGCTTGTATGATGCGACGGCTGTCTGGCAGGCTATGATGGAATTGTACCAAATGCTGTTTGTAGAGCGGTTGAAGTCCTTTGTCCTTGTCACGTTGATCATGTTCGGCGAAACGTGCAGGACTTCTGCCAAATCTCCCCGAAGGTTGCTTATCCATTGAGAGGGGGAGTAAATGGTCAGTTTTTTCCCGTTGAAGGAACAGAGTGAACCGCAGGTTTCACGATAGTTCTTTGGGGACAGCGAATAGGTCCAGTCGTTCTGCACCAGGACTTCGGCTTCGGCGAGTTCTGCATCTATCCCCTTCCGCTTTCCGCTTTCCATCGTGAAGCAGTCTCCGTATTCGATGAGCCGTTCTTGATCGTTGTCGCCGAACAGTTCCGTGCTGTCGGAATCATCCCCGCTGCTTTTTATGTAGTGCTCAATGGGGCTGTCGTCATAGTGTATATGCAGGCCTGACATGGCCCTTTTCACTGTTTCTTCGTCTGGACCCAACAACAGCCCTATCGGTTCTCCTGCATAGGAGACGTTGCCATCGCAGAAGACCTTTATCTTTCCTTCCGTGCTGTCTACCAGATTGCTGCCCGGAACGTCGCGCGCCGTAATCAGCGTGCAGCCTTCGACGCTGTCGTCCTGGCTGATGGAAGTTATCATTCCCCTGTCTACGGGACTTCGCACGGTGACGGCGTAGAGCATGTTTTTCAGGGAGAGGTCGCTGCAAAAATCGTTTCTGAATGTGATTGTGGCGGTCCCCTCCTTGTCCTTAGGCATGGTATTTCTCTCCGATTTGCTTTATCGTGTCGATGACGAAAGAGACGTCATTTTCCTCCATGTCGGGAAAGAGGGGAATGGAGATGGTCTCGTTGTAGTGCTGCTCTGCATTGGGGAAGTGGGCGGCATCAAAGCCCTCGTAAAGCTTGTTCCAGTAGCTGAAGTGGAAAATCGGTATGAAGTGGACGCTTATGCCTACCCCCGCGGCCTGCAGTTCCTTGGCGAATTCGTTCCTGTCGCAGCGGAGTTTCGTCAGGTCCAGCCGCATCAGGAAGAGGTGCCAAGAGTTGCCTTCTCCGTCGGGCGGCAGCTTGATGAAGTCCAGCTTGCCAAGTTCCTTGATGTATGTCTCCACGTGGGCCTTGCGCTTCCTGTCAAACTCGTCCGCCTTCGCAAGCTGGACCCTGCCTATGGCTGCCAGAATGTCGGGCAGATTGTATTTGTAGCCAGGAGCAACAATGTCATATTCCCATGACGCCTTGGGCGAAGTGTAGCGGTCCCAGGTCGTCCGGTCCATGCCGTGCATGCGCATGACCGTCATCCGGCGGGCGAGCGCCTCGTCGTTTGTTACGACCATGCCGCCTTCCCCAGTCGTAATCGTTTTGGTCACGTAGAAGGAGAAGATTCCCGCATCGCCTATTGTCCCTGCATAGCCCCTGCTGGTCCTGCTGGGAAAGGAATGGGCCGCGTCCTCGATTACCTTCACGCCGTATTTCCGTGCGAGCTTCATTATGGCGTCCATGTCGCAGACGTTGCCCGCAATATGGACGGGGACGATTGCCGCGACGTTCTTGCCCCTCGGGCTTTCAAGGATTTCTTCGATTTTTTTTGGGTCTATCGAGTAGCTGTTTTTTTCAATATCGGCGAAGTACACGTCCGCACCAAGCAGGCGGGCGCAGGCCGCCGTGGACACAAATGTGTATGGGGTCGTTATGACCGCCTTGCCGGGGCCGACGCCGCAGGCTTCCATCGCAAGCACCATGCCGCTCGTATTGCTGTTGACGGCAAGGGCGTGCTTCGCCTGCACTTTGGCGGCGAATTCCTGCTCGAATGCGAGGGCCTCTTTTCCTGTTGTAAGCCAACCGCTCCTGAGGACCCTGAGCGTGGCCTCCTCCTCTTCCGTTCCGATTGAAGCCCTGAAGAATGGGACTTTTAAGGCCGTGCCGTTCCGGGCATCGTTCTTCGTTTTGTCTGCCATTTCTGCCATTATAGAACCACCTTGACTGAATTTGACATGTTGACGACCTTGCCGTCTTTTTCCTGCGCTTTGTAGAATTCGTCCAGTGTCGGGACGGCTTTCCTCAGGATGTTCAGAAGCTCCTCCTTGTTCCTGTAGAGGGCTTCTCTGCCAGGGATGCATGAGCATATCGGCGCGAGGCTCTCCACCAGTCCGTTCAGGTCGAAGGTCCGCGGGGGAATGTTCGTGAGCCTGAGTATCTTCTTGTATTCCGTAGGACGCGGATCCTCCTCGTCTAGCCACAAGGGTTCCACAAGCCGTTCCCCCGGTCTGGTGCCGATGAACTTGATGTCTATGTCTTCGTAGGGCTCAAAGCCTGAGAATCGGATTATCTGCTCCGCAAGGTCAAGAATTTTTATCGGTTCGCCCATGTCGAGCAGGTAAGAGGCACCGTTCAGTCCTACTCCGCCTGTTTGCAGGACTAGGGAACAGGCCTCGGGAATGGTCATGAAGTAGCGCTCCATGTCGCGGTCGGTCACGGTCACGGGACCGCCGTTCTGAATCTGCTCCATGAAGATGGGCAGGATGGAACCGCGGGACCCCAAGACGTTGCCGAAGCGGACGAACATGAACGACTGCCCCTTCCGTACCTTGCTGGAAGCCTCGATGACCAGCTTCTCGCAGAGCATTTTGCTTACGCCGTACACGCTGACGGGGTCTACCGCTTTGTCGGTGGAAATAAGGACGAATCTGCTCGTTCCCGCCTCCAGGGCTGCATCCAACAGGTTCTTTGTACCGAATACGTTGTTTTCTATGGAGGCGACGGGGTTCTCTTCCATCATGGGAACATGCTTGTAGGCGGCGCAGTGGAAGATCACGTCTGCATGGGTCTTTGAGACGATGTACTTCATGTACTCCCTGTCCTTCATGTCTCCGATGATCGGGACGACCGAAGCCTTCTCCCCGACGCCTTCGTTCTGGAGGATATGCAGTTCCCGGTATATTTTTACGATGGAGTTCTCCCCGTGGCCGAAGAGGTAGAGCCGTTCGCAGCCGCCGGAAAGCAGCTGGCGGGACAGTTCCGAGCCGATCGACCCGCCCGCCCCGGTTATGAGGACCCTCTTGCCCTTGAGGTAGGCCAGACTTTCGTGCAGGGGAATGATGATGGGGGTACGTCCCAGAATGTCCAGCGGGTTTATGTCGCGTGCCTGTATCAAGTGGGCCTTGCCGTCTATCACTTGGCTTATGGAAGGAAGGATCTTGATGCGGAAGAATCCCCCCTCCTTGAGGGACCCATAGATTGCGCGTATTCTTTCGCTGCTCGCGCTCGGTATTGCGATAATGGCCTTGTCTATTGCCGTCACCCTGAGCAGGGGGGCAACCTCGTCAATCGGCCCAAGAACGGGAATGCCATCTATCTTTGTCCCTATGAGCGTCTTGTCGTCATCCAGAAAAGCCGCGACATGGCCGAATATGCCCTTGCGGACCAAGTCCTTGGCAATCATCTGTCCAGCGAAACCGGCTCCGATGATGTACAGGTGCGTTTCTACTTTATCCATCTTATCCCACCAAAGCCTATAATAGCACAGATTCCGGCCTGTTTCAAGCTGTCCAGGCAGGGGCTGGGGCGGGGCTTTTAAACTGCCGATGCAACGGGCTCTGGGGATAATATCGCGTTATAAAAACGCGGTCCATAGAGAAAAAATTGTTTTTATACATAGATATGATATAATTTCATCATATCCCGGCAACACAATGAGCAGGCGGGAAGGGAGGTTTTTCTGATGGAACAAGAAGTGGTGTCCACCCACCAGCCATCCGTCGCGGCGGCCGTGCAGGATTTGTGTGCGAAGCTCAAGCGCAGCGTTGATTCCTACCAGGCGGTCATCTTCATGGCCGCAATCACATACGATTTTGCCGAGCTTTCGCGGGCACTCAGGGACCGCTTTCCGAACAGCGAGGTGCTGGGGACGAGCACGGCGGGGGAAATCTCACCCGCAGGGTTTGCGGAAGGCAGCATCGTCCTGACGACGATGTATTCGCCCGAAAGCCACGTGGCGGGCGCGATGGTGGAAAACGGCAGCACCTACCCCGTCTCGGGGGCTTCCGAGCTGAGGGGCGCGCTGCAGCGATGCGGCATCCGCTGCAAGGATCCGTCGTCCGGCAAGAATGCCTTTGCGATTACCTTCATCAACGGCGTGTTCAACGCGGAAGAGTCGGTTCTTTCCACCTTCTATTCGATTATCCAGAACGACGCGTTCCCCCTCGCGGGAGGGACCGCAGGCTATACGGGCGATACCCCCCGGATGTTCATCAGCTACAACGGCAAAGTGACGCAGGACGGGGCCGAGTTCCTCTTCGTGCGCACGAGCTGCCCCTTCGACATCCGGCAGGAAGACATATTCCATTCCACCGGCAAGAGCTTCTTCGTGACGGAGGCGAACCCCGTGGAACGGACCCTCACAAGGCTGAACGGCCGGCCCGCGCAGACCGTGTACGCAGAGATGCTGGGCGTGTCGGAAAGCAAGGCCACCCAGATGACCTTCGAGAATCCCTTCGGGCGCTACCTGGACGGCGAGCTCAGGATTGCCGCGCTCGCGGGCTTTACCCCCGACAAGAAGATTTCCCCCTCTTCGCGCGTGTCGTGCCCAACTCCACGCTGGAACTCATGCACATCGGCGACCCGCTGAAAGAGGCGGACCAGACCTGCTCCGGCATACGGGCGGCCATAGCCCGCCCCAAGTTCACCCTGCTGATGACCTGCATCACGCGCACGCTCGCCTTCGCGCGGATGGGAATAAGCCGGAGCATCATCTCTAAGTACGCCGATACCTTCCCCACGTTCTGCGGGTTCTCCTGCTACGGGGAACAGATCGGCCGCATACACTGCAACCAGACGCTGGTAACCGTGACGATAGGAGAGTAGCATGGAAGCGCAGGAACTGATACGAAGCGGGCTTGAGCTGACGGACACGCTCATCACCTATCTTGCAAAGGATGCCGTGGGCTCGGAATTCCTCGGCTCCTACATCGGGAACGGCAGGACAGCCGAGGACCTTGCCGACAAGCAGAAGGTCAAGCTGAGCACGCTGACCCAGACCTCCAAGGACATGGAGCAGGCTGCGGAGCAGATGTCCGGGCGGGCGGAAAAAAACAACGAGCGCCTGGGCAGCATCTTCACCGCCATACAGTCGCTCGGCGAGTCCGTGACCCGCATTGAGGAAGGGCAGCGGCGTTACGCGGAACAGTTCAAGTCCGTCATCGCCCAGACGATGGAAATAAAAAAGCAGATTGACGGCATCGTGAACATCTCGGAGCAGACGAACCTGCTTTCGTTCAACGCGTCCATAGAGGCGGCCCACGCGGGGGCGGCGGGCGCGGGCTTCCGGATTATCGCGAACGAGGTCAAGACCCCTGTCCGAGAACACCAAGAAAGCGACGGGCAAAATCCTCTCCGACATGGACAGGCTGTCCGCGAGCATCTCCGGGCTTGAGAAGGAGACCCTCAGCAACACGAATTCGCTCACCGCGCTCACGAACGAGACTTCCAACACGCTGAAGGAATTTGAGAACGTGCGCAACAGCAACGCGGCGAACAACAAGGACGTGGAGCAGATAAGCGGGGCCATCGCGACGAACCTGCAGAACATCCAGTCAATCGTCAGGGACATCCAGGACGGGGAGGACGCATCCAAGAAACACCTGGAGGGTTTTGCGGACAGCGCGTCCAAGAACGCGATGCTGTTCAACGACCTGTATTCCTTCACCTACCAGCTGAAGGCAATCCTGCAGGAACTGAAGAATAAGAGCCTTTCATAGCGGGCGGAACCACCCGGGAGAAGGGCTGATTGGGCTCACAGCGGCCGCCTTGCCGGGGGGCGTGTCTCCGGGCTCCTCACTCGTAGCTGACTACGGACTCCAAGGCACGGACGAACTCCTCAAGCCCTGCCCTGTCCCCGTCCGAAAAGCGGGAGAGCGAGGGGCTGTCTATGTCCAATACCCCCACGACCTTCCCGCCGTGATGGATGGGAACGACAATCTCCGAATTGGAGGCCCCGTCGCAGGCGATGTGCCCGGGAAAGTCGTGGACGTTCGCGACGACGATCGTCTCGTCCCTCAGGGCCGCCGTCCCGCACACGCCCTTCCCCAAAGGAATCCGTATGCAGGCGACCTTGCCCTGGAAGGGACCCAAGAGGAGCGAGCCTTTGTCCATCAGGTAAAAGCCCGCCCAGTTCAGGTCATCAAGCCCCGCGTACAGCAGCGCGGATGCATTGGACAAGAGCGGGATGAAGTAGCCCTCGTCCTCCGCAAGGGCAAGCAGCTGTTTTTTCAGCAATGCGTAATCGGTCATATACGTGTTCCTCCTGGATTTTTTTTTCGGACTTACTGAACGGGAAGCCCGAACACCACGAACCTGATTAAGTCAACGATTGTGTGGGCGATAATCGCAGACAATATGTCTCTTTTCCTCTGCAAAAACGCAAAGGGAAAACCGAACAAAACGAGCAGCACAAGGCTTCCGACTAAAGGAAACCCGTGCGCAAGACAATGCGGCACCGTCATCATGAACAGCATGGTAAATTTCTGGAACCGTGACGGGGATTTGTCCTGCATGGCAAAACGATATGTGCAGAACGCCATGAAAATCGCCCTGCTTGCAATTTCCTCGTAGATTCCGGGATTGAGGCTGAGCAGAATCCTTGGGAAGGTGACTGCGAAATCAACGTTCATCGAACTCTTTGACAGAAGAAGGTTTATCAGTCCAAGGATTGCTCCGGTCACAACGCCAAGCAGCACAGAAACAAAAACCGATGCTTTCCTGTCAGTTTTTACCAGCACATATCCCCCGCATTTTTCCATGACTGAAAACACCGCAAGGCTTGACAAGAAGCATGATATTCCAGAAATCGGAATCTGCATGTAAAACTTGAGGGCATAGCCGAGATACGAAAGTGCGACAATGATTGCAAAAGCTATGGAGATGAGTATGTATGCGGGAGAAGGCAAATTGCTCTTAATCAAGAGATACACTGACAGACCGACAGACCATGCCGTCAGCATAAGCCACAAAGCGGGGAATCCTATAGCATAACTTACAAAAAACAACGCAAAAATAATCCACAACACAATCATACGATAATTCCCCCTCGGAACGTATGTTCCCAGTCCGCAGAGTCACCGCCGTACTTCTGCTCCGTCAACACTGCTGAGGCACTGAGCAGCCTTTGACAGCTTCGATGAAGCCGACGATTTTCTCCATGAAGAGTTTTTCCCGCCGGAAATAATCTTCTTCTGACTCCGTGTCTTGGCTGCAGGCCTGAGAAATCAGTTCCGCATAATTGTCGGGAAGTTCCGGCAAGCTGTGCGAGTAATACAGGGCCCTGTCTTCCGCCGGGGAATAAAAGCCGTTCAGATAAAACAGCGAACGGATCCCGGCCCGTATCGCTGTGTTCAGGTTTTCGTGCAGCTGGATGAACGCGTCACGGCGGTACCAGCGGTCTTTCTTGTAATCGGAGATGAGGTAATGGATGTAGCCCAGCGAATCGTTCAGCTTGTTTTGCAGTTCCCCTTTCGCGAACAGCTTTATTCTGGAAAGCTCGTTTTTGTATGAGCCATCCGGGTCGTACAAAACCTGGGATTCTAGCACGGAAAACTTCCGTGGCTCCTCAAACTGCGAGAACGTGTCCGCATCGACAAAATCCGTGAACAGGATTGCGAACCAAGTGCCATCGATTTTCACGCAATGGTACGGAATAGGAGGATCCTGGTCGGGACCGAAAACATCCTCTGCTTTTATTGAACTGCCCTTCTTGCGCATGACGATCAAATCGACCATCCCGTCATATTCGCCGTTCTCTTTTTTGCGGGGGAAAAAATCCGCTCGGGAAAGGCTTCCGGACAGGAGGATGCTTTCGATTTCCGATTTATCAATCGAATTTATGAAATCAGAAGTCCTCTTACGCAGCCCCTGAACAAAATTTTTCTGCTGTTCGACAACTGCTTCTTTGCTTTTCATTCGTAATCTTTCCCACCACCACAAGCAACGGGCATCCACATAACATTCTCCATTATTTCTCGCTCTCTTTTCTGTTGACTTCCACAGAAGTTATACAGGTATCCCGATATTTGGTTCCCTTATAAACCTCAAGAATTGTAAGTTTTATATGTTTTACATCACTTGGAAGGATAATCTGGGTAAACTCAACTTCATCCCGGAATTCAAATTCCTTTTTAATGCCTGTATCAGTTTCAAGAAGGGCTTTTTTGATCCGGTTGTTTTCTTTGAAAAGATGAGGCTTTAAAGGATCAACGTATCCATTGAGAATGCGGATATCTAATGGAAAACCTCCTTTCGGATAAGCAGTATCAAATTCAAAGCTTTCGCCAATTCCATCACCTTTCTTGCCTTCAGCCCACGGCCTTATCTGAGAGCTCCACGATGATATATCCCTTTTTGTCATCATAGCATAGATTTTAGCAGTGTTTTCGGCTTCATAAGATGTCTTTCCTTCTTTCAGATATGACGAAGCTTTGTAAGCACCAATGTTATTGCCATTGTTGAAAAGGAAGGACGAGTCAGAAAAGTATTTACCAATAGCATCTTTGTCATCTTTAAGCAATTCAGTTTTATGCTCAAAAAAAGCATAGCGGAATGTATTCGGTTCGGAAAGCCACTCGTTCTCACTGTCATTTACTTTGGCAGTATAGGTATCAATAATAGTAAAATGATGCTCAAGCTTCATGTTCTTATCAAAAAGCTTCAGATGCTTATAACCGTATTCATCGATATACATGTCTGCATTCTTGGAATCGTATTTGTTTGAGCCAAGCTCAAAAGCAAGCGTTGTATAACGGCTGCCTGAAGTTTCAGATGTCTCAAAGCTTCTGTAATCATTCAACCAGTAGAAATCCTTGTTGAAAAGATTTTTCGCTTTTTTTACGGTTTCCGTCTTTTCATAGATTGAGGAGTTTCCTGAAGGCTGTGAAACATATTCAAAATATTTTTCAAAAAGAGCGGTATCATCTGAATAGGAGCAGCGGGCTTTGTAGCCTTCAAAATCTTTTGTTTCCCAGTCATCCTCCAAATCATCCTTTGAAGGAGCCCTGGTATTTTCAATCAATGCAGAGATACATGTATCCTGATACTTTGTTCCTTCATAAACTTCAAGGATTGTAAGCTTTATTGAATTAGAAGGTTTTGAAAGCTCAATATAATTGAAGTAAACCTTGTCTTCAAAACTCATAGTGTATTCCAATTTGTTTGTAAGATCTTCTACTTTCAGCTTTTTCACGCGGCTGTTTTCCTTAAAAAGCTTCATGTTCTGAACATCTGCATATCCGTTGAGAATTGAAAACCCGTAAACCGGATTGTTAAATTCAATGGAGATTGTTTCGCTTATTCCGTTTCCTTTTGCTCCTTCAACCCACGGAATATGGGCATTGTTCCACCAGTAAGGGTGACAACGGCAGCCAACTTCAAAAGC
>JAILON010000023.1 GCA_024690865.1 Treponema sp.
GACTTTGACTGCGACATTTACATAACAGGCTCGAATGCGAAACTCTTGTCAGGGGAATTGGCAACATACCTTGCAGGGCGTTATGTTGAATTTATAATCTATCCTTTTTCGTTTGCAGAATTTCTGGAGATGAGCCGGCTCAAGAATCCGGAGGCAGACAAATCTTCCTGCTTCATGCAATTTATAAAAACAGGAGGAATGCCGTTCCTTTCCAATTTTTCTGGGGACGATTCCGCGAAAAATCAGTATCTGATGGACATTTACAATTCCGTGGTTCTGAAAGATGTCGTAAAAAGAAATAGTGTCCGTGACGTTGATACGTTGGAACGGATCGTGGCATTCGCGTTTTCAAATATCGGGCATATTTTCAGCGCGACATCGCTCTCAAAATATTTTAAGAGCGAAAATCGGAAAATCTCCCATGACACGATTCTGAACTATCTGAAATTTTGTGCGGATGCCTTTCTCATTTATAAAATCAACCGCTATGATTTGGAAGGTAAAAAGATTGTCGGCGTGAACGAAAAATATTACTGCGCGGACCACGGATTGCGTGAAGCCGTTTTTGGACGAAATACCCAGAACATTGACCAGGTGCTTGAAAATATTGTCTGCCTTGAGCTCTTGCGGAGAAATTTCAAAGTCTTTGTCGGGAAGAAAGGCGACACAGAAATTGATTTCATTGCGGAAAAGCAGGACAGGAAAATCTATGTTCAGGTTGCCTACCTTCTGGCAAGCGAAGAAACCGTGAGGCGTGAGTTTTCCGTCTACAGTTCCGTAAAAGACAGCTTCCCGAAATATGTAGTCTCAATGGATGATTTCGATTTTTCCCAGGACGGAATAATCCACAAGAACATAAAGGACTTCCTGCTTATGGAATTTTAGAGTGCGTGAAGGGGATGGAGACACGGTTTCGTATGCCAATGTGGACTTGGTTAGGGATACGCTCAATTATGATTGTCCGAGTAAATCTTAGGAAGCTGGAAGGACTGGGTATAATCAAACGTGTCGGTGCAGACAAGAACGGACACTGGGAGATTGTGAAAAGATGAATATGATACAAAGAGAATCGGGGGGATTCAGTATTATGACAAGAGAAGCGAGACTCCCTCGGACGACTGATAAGGAGATGTTACCATGACAAAGGTTTATTGCTATGACAAATGCACGACCTGCAAAAAGGCGTTGGCATGGCTGGATGCAAACGGCATCCGCTATGAGAAAATCGACATCAAGGCAGACCACCCGGATGAGTCCGCCTTGCGTGACCTGCATGAACGGAGTGGGCTTCCGCTCAAAAAGTTTTTCAACACCAGCGGCATGCTGTACCGGGAACTCGGGCTTTCCGAAAAGCTCCCGTCCATGAGTGAGGATGAACAGTTCAAGCTTCTGGCAAGCGACGGGATGCTGGTAAAACGCCCGCTCCTCGTCTCTGACACTGCGGTGATTCCGGGCTTCAAAGAGCGCGAATGGAGCGCTGCGCTGGGAAAATAGGAAAGATTTTTTCACGGTGACACTCTATGACACCGTGGGTGTGGTATAATGTATTCTGTAGTTTTGGAAAGACGTGAATCTGGGGCATATTGGACAAACCAGGATGCCTTCAGCAACACGAAAACGAGGAGAAAAGACATGAACACATTCATCCTGCGATGGAATCCGGCGATTTCGTCCTATACGATGGAGGAGCACGAAAACGTCTGCCGTCAGATAAAAGAAAAAGAGCCTGTGCTGTACAATTGGAGCATCCGCGAGTGGCAGGAGCTTCACGCTGGGGATGCGTTTGTGCTTCTGCAGGTCGGAACGGACAATGACGGCATTGCGATGATTGGCAAGTTTATCTCCGAGCCATACGAAGCGGACAGCTGGCGCAAGGACGGGAGCAGAATTCACTACGCGGACATTCATGTTTTCTATGCCTGCGATTTGGATGAAAAGAAATTCTTCCGTGCGTCGTATTTCGAATCAAAATTCCCTGCAATAAAATGGCATGGAGGACACTCCGGGGAAAAAGTACCCGCACAGGACAGCAACCGATTGATTACCAGAATCGATTTTGCCATGAAAAATACCTATGGCTTTGAATCGACGAACTTCACGAATTTCTTACAAAATGATAACAGGTTCATGCCGATAAACCAGGAGTCAAAAAAAGAGGAGCTACTTGCCTTACTTGCACCTTACAATCCGGTTGTGCATACGGGAGAAGAAGATGATTGGAATTGGATTCTCGGTGATGATGGGTTTGCCATCGAGGTAAAAAATCCTTCTCCTGGGGACTCCCACAAAAATCTGTATATTGCTTTTGAGAATTATGCTGGGCATAAATTTACTCTGTATTACTCAGGCTGGCATGGGCATTTCAAGATGACCGAAGGCGACTATGCACGTTTCTTGGATGTACTGAAATCAATTCTTGAGAACAAGGTTTGTTTGGTCGATGTTCTTGATAAAAAGGGAGGCATGGAACCTGTTTTTGCCGAACTGATCCCTGTAAATCAGTCCAAAGTCAAAATGGTCTACTGGAATGACAGTAAATCATCCGATGTGAAATTGTAGAGGAAAGAGAAAATGTAGATTGAAATCGAAAAGAAAACACAGGAAGAAATCATCTCGGTTTCTGTCATCTCGCACGACAAGAATGCGCTTGTGACATACAATGTAGAAAATATTCCTCTTTGTTTCAACTCGAAGTCATCAAGTACGAAAATTTCAATTCTTGATTACAAGAAACTATATGACGAAGCGGCATCATTGAGCCTTGAGAAGGTATTTTCTGAAAACAGGGGGCAGACTTTTCTTGATGGCTGGGAGCTCCGTTTTACGCTGAAAAATGGTATGACCATTCTGAAAGTCGAGGTGCAATGTCCCGATGAAAACAAAAATGCCTCAGAAACACGAAAACTTCTTGTCCTGTGCGAGAAAGTATTTGCGCTGGTTGAAAATGAAAATTCAAAAATTCAGACGGACTTTTGAAACTAAACAAAAAGAACTATGAGAGCCGAAATTTGCTGAGGACCGATGTCTCAGGAACCTTGTTGGCATTTCACCCCTTGACAAAACGGGGAAGCGGAGACGTGTTGCCCGTGACGGAGTGGTACTGGAATCTTGAAAAACTGAAAACACGCTTTTATGGCCACAATAACAGCATTTTATCTTGCCAAGTACAGGCCGAGGGATTAGGATATCAGTAGTCATCTGATTCTGCAAGGAGAATAGAATGTTCGATTTCAATTATTTTACCCCCACGAAAGTCGTATTCGGCAAAAACACGGAAAGCAAGGTCGCTGAGCTCATCAAGGAGTTCGGCGGGAAAAAAGTCCTGATTCACTATGGCGGTGGAAGCGTCATCCGCTCGGGACTCATGCAGCGGGTGACGGATCTCCTTGACAAGGAGGGCATTGCCTATGTCAAGCTCGGCGGTGCCGTTCCCAATCCCCACCTGAGCCTCGTATATGAGGGAATTGAGCTGTGCAAGAAGGAAGGCATTGATTTCCTCCTTGCGGTGGGCGGAGGAAGTGCGATTGATTCCGCCAAGGCCATCGGCTACGGCGTGATGAACGGCGGCGATGTCTGGGATTTCTATGACTACAAGCGGAAAGCGACAGGCTGCATGCCGATCGGCGTCATTCTGACCCTTTCGGCGACGGGCAGTGAGATGAGCGATTCTTCCGTCATTACGAAGGAGGAGGGGTTGGTGAAGCGCGGCTATTCAAGCGACTTCTGCCGTCCGCGCTTTGCGATTCTGAATCCTGAACTTACGATGACCCTGTCGGACTATCAGACGGCCTGCGGCTGTACCGACATCATGATGCATACGATGGAACGCTATTTTACGAACGGCGGAAACATGGAACTGACGGATTCGATGGCGGAAGCCCTGCTGCGCACGGTGAAGGAGAATGCAAAGATTCTCGTGAAGGAGCCGAAGAACTATGATGCCCGTGCCGAGGTGATGTGGGCAGGCAGCCTTTCCCACAACGGGCTCACCGGCTGCGGGAACGATGGCGGCGACTGGATGACCCACAAGCTGGAGCACGAGCTAGGAGGTCTATACGATGTCGCCCACGGCGCTGGGCTTGCCGCAATCTGGGGAAGTTGGGCACGCTACGTGTACAAGAACTGCCTCCCGCGCTTCAAACGATATGCCCTGAACGTCATGGGCGTTGCCGATTCCGGCAGCGACGAAGAGATTGCCCTCAAGGGAATTGAAGCAATGGAAGACTTCTACCGCGAAATCAAGATGCCGACGAACCTCCGGGAGCTTGGCGTAAAGGCGACGGAAGAGGACCTGAAGCTCATGGCCCATAAATGCGCGGTCGGCGTAAATGGCGGCATGGGGTCTGCACGCTTCCTGAAGGAAGAGGACATGTACGAAATCTATAAGATGAGCCGCTAAGGATGCACCAGCAATTGCGGCGGGATACGGGACTCCGTTCTGCATCCCGCCGCACGTGAATAAAATGGCTGGCGCGAATTCAAAAGTCCTCAGAAGCTTTATTTCCCCTGCCTTTGCTTCCGTACCTGCAGTTTTTCGTTTATCTTTTTTGCCTCATTAAAATCCAGCAGGTAGACAAGAAGGGTTACGAGGATATAGATGACCGTGAACATCGCTTCCATCAGGGCAATCGAGGGAAGCTCCTTCTTGAACCATCCCAGATGAAATCCGGTGAAGCTGAGCGTCGCGTTCACTATCAGGAAATAGGCGCAGTGTGTGAGCAGAGCTTCCCGTCCGCTCATGTTTTTCTTGAGGTAAAAGAGCCCGAAGGCAACGCCAGAAACAAGCCCGATGAAAAGGATACCCCAGATATCATGCAGGGACAGGAGGAGCGTTCCGTCCGGCGTAAAAAATTTCCTGAGGATTGCGATGAAAAGCAGGATAAACGTGACGACCCTCGCGCAGATATTCAGCATGACGGAAAACAGTTTCATAAGCCTAAGAGCTCCTTTAATGCGTTCAGATAATTCCGTGAAATCATAACCTTATACCCGTTCTCAAGGACCGCTTCAAAGCGGCCGCCGAATACCGGCGCAAGGCTGTCGATTTTGTCAAGGTTCACGATGACGGCCTTGTTTGCCCTGAAAAAGATGCTGGCGGGTAATTCCGATTCCAGCTGGTACAGCTTTGATTTCGTCTCATATACGGAATCCTTCGTGTAGGCGAACACCGTGTCGTCAACCGATTCAAAATACAGGACATCGGACGGTTCGGTCAGGATGATTTTTGCGTCCTTGTACAAGCGTAACTTGCCTTTGCCGGTCTTGAACTGATTGATAAGCCGGGTCATGCTTTCGTCAAGGTAATCGCATTTGACAATCAGCTCGTCTTCCTCGCCGGCGTTCTTTTCCAGAATCGTTATCTTCATGTTGCCTCTGTACGGGGCTTCCCGGCCCCTGCGAGTCAGTGTACCAGCTTTTCATCTTTTTGCAAAGTGGCACGCTCATTCCCCCCGTATGCTCACCGCGCACGGAAGAAAAAGCACATCATCAGTACGGCCGCCGAGAGTGTCCTGTATGACACCCGCGCCGGAGTTTCCGCCACTGTCGCAGACAAGAACATACAGGCTGACCGTCTGAACACCGAGAAACTCCTGTACCCGCTTGTCCTGCAGGGGGATGCGCACTTTCAGCTGCGTGCCGCCGTTCAGGTGGTAGTTTTCCGTGTTGCACACAAAATCTCCCATGCTGTCGTACACCTTCCCTTCGTCTCCGCTCGCCCGAAGCGCAAAGTCCCAGAGGTACTTCCGGTCAAACTGGACCTCAGGCGTTGCGGTAAAAAGCGAGGCGGGACTTCCGCCTCCGACAGTATCAAGGTCAAAGTAGATGATGACACTCCGCTCTTGGGACGGGGCCGCAAAGTCAAGGACAAGCTGCCAGTATTCCGCGGACTGCTGCCAGCGTGCTCCGGTGACCGGCTGGTGTACGGTACAGCGGACTAGGTCGAACTGCGCCTCCGTCTCCCCGCTGTCGTCCGCAAGCACGGCAGACACCGGGCCGCCGGTATAGGACAAATCCACATGCAGGTAACGCCCGATGCGGTCTGACAGCGACGAAGAACAGATGAAGCATGCGGGGATTCCCAAAAAGCAGATGCATGCCACTATGCATACCGCACAGCCGTACAGGAAATTTTTCAAAAGTCCGCTTCTCATGCCGCACCTCCGATTGAGAAGGGGATGAACGCCCCGACGGATATTCCGGTTGAGCTTCCGGCAGCTGTCCCGATACATGTTCCGATGAACGAAAACAGGAGGTCAAGTGTTTTTACCATGAAGTCCGAGGACATGACGACCGCAAAGCTGAATGCCGCAAAGCGGAAAAGCTGGGCGGGATGCAGGAGCTCCTGGACCGCACGGCCGAACGCGGTCTTGGGAGCGGAGCGGGAGGCACAGCCCGAGGAACAGGCTCCGGCCTTGCTGAAGCTGAAGTCATAGGAGATGGCTTTTTGCGGGCAGACGGCGATGCACTCCCCGCACTTTGCGCAGGTAAGTTCCGGTCGTCCTTTCTTTGCCTGGATGGTCTGTATGTCGATTGCGCTGAAAGGGCAGGCACGTGCGCACTGCATGCAGCCCGTGCACTTCTGCGTGTCAATCCGTATCCTGAACATGCTCAGCCGGTCCGTCAGTGAGGCGAACGCGCCGAATGGGCAGAGGCTGCTGCACTGGGTCCGCTTCTTTGTCAGGATGGGAAGCACGATGACAAGGGCGACGAACAGGCCGACGAAGAGAATCGTCGCAATCAAACTGGGGATTGAGTTCACCGGGCTGTATTCGGTGACCAGCTTGAAGGGGCAGAACCACTCGCAGTAGATGCACGCCATCTGGCAGATACACGCGAGCAGTATAAAGCAGAAGAAGCCGAAGTGAATCTCCCGCAGCTCCTTGTTCTTGGGAAGCAGGCGGATGCGGGGTTTCCTGGCGACGTGAGAGAAGCCTTCTTCCCAGCCGCCGTAAAAACAGACCCAGCTGCACCAGCCGCGTCCGATGGTAATGGTACAGACAAACCAGATGACGATCATGCTTGCGACGGCGGCGTAGTGGCCGGAAATCCGCGCCGGGAAGATAATCGACTTGGTGATGAGCAGGGGAAGCAGGGACTGCGGAATCGCAATGTGGCAGAAGGGCAGCTCCGCATTGCTCATTGCCTGGGTCGTGATGGCCATGCTTCCGCGTTCCGCGAACAGGTCGGAGATAAAGGCGATGCAGAAGCCGACGGCAAAGACGGTCTGGAAGATGCGGCGGTAGATGACCCCGCTTCCTTTTTTCTTCCGTTCCGAAAATGTCATCCCGCAGAAAAGGAAGAGCAGGAACTCAGCGTACACAAGGCTCCCTGCGGAAAAGTTGCCGACGAACACGACGAAGATGAACACGACGAAGGTCATCATGACGGAAAGAATCAGACTTGAAATCATGGTATTCTCCTTAAATCTTAAATCTGAAGCAGACGATTTATGGCCGGCTCATCCGAACAGGATGGGGACAAGTCCCAGAAGCAGGGTGAAGTACAGGCTCATAAAAAACTGCGCGATGCGGGCGATGCGCTTCATGACCGGAAGCCGTTTTGTCACGAACGGGATGCCGAGCAGCGGGAGGAAGAAGGGGAGCGTCCCGGCATAAAAAAAGATGAAGTAGAAGAGCCCGGAAAGCCCGTGCCCGCCGAAAACCGACCGTACGAGCGCGGTCCACAGCGGGGGGCATACGTGCAGTCCGACCGCAAGGCCCGTGCACACTGCGGTGACCCAGTCGCTGCCCGCCCGCCGCAGTGTGTGCAGCCTGCACGTGTGGCCCCAAGGGAACCTGCATCCCAGTGAGTTCAGCAGGAGCGACAGCCCGCAGAAGAGGTATGCATACAGGGAAAGCTGCCGTGCGCGTACCGGGTCCATGTAGCTGTGGACGAGCAGTCCGGCGGCGGCAAAGACGGCACCGAGCACGCAGTACATGACAAGCCTCCCGCCGAGAAAGGCACCGATTAATCCGGCGTTCCTTTTGTAGCTTGGCTCTTCAGTTCCTGCGAGAAAGGGAATCAGAACCGGGGCGCAGTTCATCGTGCAGTATGTTCCGGTCGAAAGACCCAGTAAAATTGCTTCCAAAACCATAGCTATATGGTAAAACGGAACGGCCGTGGACGCAATACGCTTTGGGGCAAGATGCTGGATGGGCGGGGTATCCTGCCGTATCCGTGGGGTAAAAAAGCCAGCCGCTCCCTTGTAATAATGAGCGTTTGCGTATACTGTATTATATGAAGGAACTGACGGACCCCTTCCGGGGGGGGCCGGGCACACAAGAGAACCGTGACGGAGGGAACGCATGCTTGCAGATGTGATTGTCCGCGAGGAGCGGGCGGAGGATTACCATGATACGGAGCTGATGACGATGCGCAGCTTCTGGAACAAGTACCATCCGGGCTGCACGGAGCACAACATGATCCGGGTCATCAGGGCCTCCGGGGATTACCTTCCGGAAATCAGCCGCGTCGCCGAGGCGGACGGGAAGATCGTCGGGGCTGTCTATTACACGAGGGCCTGGATCGTGGACGGGGACAGGCGGCACGAGGTCGCGATGCTCGGCCCGCTCGCGGTGGAGCCGACTTACGAGGGAAACGGCATCAGCGGGGCGCTGATCCGCGAGACGGTCAAGCTTGCGGAGGCCGCCGGAATTGCGGGAATCATCCTTGCCGGCGAGCCGGGCTACTACCCCAAGTACGGCTTCCTGCGCTGCGCCGACTTCGGCATAACTGACGGCGACGGGAACAGCTACGACGCGTATATGTGCCTCCCTCTGAGCGACGGGTTCAGGACCTTCCGGGGACACTTTGTTGAGAGTACGGATTTTGAGAAGGTCGGGGACGAGGATGCGATTGAGAGGATAAGCCGCGAGTTCCCCGCCTACCGCAAGGTCAAGGTGCAGGAAGGCTTCATGCAGATTTTCCGGGAGCACCTCGGCGTCGTCGAGTCCGTGAAGGACGGTGTCTACGAGGTCCGCTATTGGGAGCTTCTGATTCCCTGCCGCCTCGCGGACGGCTTTGACGGGGGCGCGGAAGGGAAGCCGGTGGCGGGGAGCGACGTGCAGTTCGACTGGAACCATAAGCCGGGCGGGGTATCGCGTATCACGAGGCTCGTCAGGAACCTGCTGGAAGGATGAGCCTGCCAGTCGGAGCCGGGGCGGCGGCATATTTGCAGGCAAAATCGGATGCGTACCCGTAGTTTTAGCATGTTTTAACAGAGATTTAACATATTTTTCCTCTGTTCCTAACCTTCATGTGATACACTTCCGCCCATAGAGGTGGTTTATGAATGAAAAGCTGAAGGTTGTTTTCGGGCTTTTGGGCGGGCTTTCGATTTTCCTGTTCGGGATGAACCTGATGAGCGAGAGCCTGAAAAAAGCGGCGGGGGCAAGGATCAAAGCGATACTATCCGTACTCGGGAAAAATCCTCTGCTGGGTGTTCTGGCCGGAGCTTTTTCCACCGCGCTGCTACAAAGCTCCAGCGCGACAACCGTAATGGTCATAGGCTTTGTTTCGGCAGGCGTGATGAGCCTTCCTGTCGCAATCGCAATCATTTTCGGCGCGAATATCGGAACGACGATAACGGCTCAAATCATTGCGTTCAAGCTCTCAAATTATATCTATGCTTTTATTTTCATCGGATTTTTGATTTCGTTTGTCGTAAAAAATCAGAAATGGAAGAACATCGGCATAACGATTTTTGCGTTCGGGCTTTTGTTTTTGGGAATCGAAACAATGGGCGGCGTAATGAAACCGCTTGCAAAAAGCGCGGTGTTCATTCAGATGATGAAAAAAGTTTCAGGCATCCCGGTTCTCGGAGTTCTGACTGGTACGCTGATGACAGTAATCGTTCAAAGCTCCAGCGCAACGATTGCCGTTCTCCAAAACTTTGCTTCGCAAGACACAGGCGACGGAATGACAAGCGTAATCGGACTGGGCGGCGCAATCCCGATTCTTCTGGGCGACAACATCGGGACAACGATAACGGCTCTTTTGGCGGCGGTCGGGCAGGCAAAAAACGCAAAGCGGAGTGCGATTGCGCACAGCCTTTTCAATATTTCCGGTGCGCTTGTTTTCATCTGGATAATCCCGCTTTTCGCACGGTTTGTTCAGGCCGTCAGTCCCGGCGGAATTGAAATCTCCGTAATTTCACGGCAGATTGCAAACGCCCATACGATTTTTAATGTCGTAATGACAATCATCTGGATTCCGCTTCTGAAAGTGATGGTAAAAATTGTCACCAGGCTTGTAAAAGATGATGATCCCCAAAAGATGCCCCCATTGGATGGTATAGAAAACCTTCTGAATTACAGGCTCCTGAACGAACCGGAATCCGCCCTTTTGCTGCTTCAATCAAAGGTCGAGAAAGTCCTGAACTTTGCAATGCTCACAGAGGAAAAAGTTTCGGAGAATAAAATTGAGGACGAGCAGGAATTTTTCGATGAAGTCCTATTCGTCCAAAGGGAAAGCGAAAAACTGATGAACTACATAACCGCACTGATTGCAACAAACAACTTGAACGATGAGCAGGCGGTTTTGTGTGAGGAGCTGATAATCAAACTGCACAAGGCGGAGAAAAAGCTTAACAAAGCGGTCAAAAAAGGTGTAAAATAAGGCCATGATTTTTCTTTTGGAAGATGATGATTCAATCAGGAAGCTGGTTGCATATGCGTTGGATTCCCAGAACATGACGTGCAGGGGATTTGCCTGTCCTTCGGATTTTTGGAGCGAGATAAAGAACGCGAGGGCGGATTTGATTCTGCTGGATATTATGCTGCCGGAGGAGGACGGTATTTCTGTCCTGAAAAAACTGAGGGCAAACGAGGCGACCCGGCACATTCCCGTAATTATGCTGACGGCTAAAACCACCGAGTACGATACCGTTTTGGGGCTTGAAACCGGCGCTGACGATTACATCCCCAAACCATTCGGGATTATGGAGCTTGTCGCGCGGATAAAGGCTGTGCTCAGAAGGTACGCCCCTGCCTCAAACGCAGTGGAACCCCTTCTTGAAAGCGGGGCGGTAAAGCTGGACAAAGCAAAGCATCAGGTTTTTTGCGGGAAAAACGAAATCTTTCTCACTGTAAAGGAATTTGACCTTTTATGCATTCTGTTGGAAAACAAAGGGAACATTCTCACGAGGGAACAACTGCTTTCAAAAATCTGGAAAACTGATACTGATGTCGAAACACGGACGGTCGATGTGCATATCCGCTACCTCAGAAAAAAGCTGCATGACGAGAACATCATCGAAACAATCCGCGGGGTCGGGTACAAGATAAAATGAGAGTAAAATCATTGACTTTTAGGATTTTTATAAACACGTTTTTGGTGGGCGTTGCGGTCTATTTTGTCTGCGCGGTGATTTTCATCGACTCGTTTTACAGGTATTTTGAGGACAAGATTTTTTCGGAACTGGAGAACGAATGCGACTATCTTTCGTTGCTGCCAGATTTTGCGGAAATAAAGACGGGAAACAGAATCACGGTCATAGATTTTCAGGGGAACGTGATTTTTGACAATCAGACGGATCCGGCGGAAATGGAAAACCATGCCTCAAGAGCTGAGTTCATTGAGGCAATGGAAAAAGGAAAGGCAAGGGTATCGCGCTATTCCTCGACTATGCTTCAGAAGAACCTTTACTTTGCCAGGCGGCTCGAAAACGGCACGGTGCTGCGGATTTCCTGCCGGCAATATACGGCGGGAGTTTTGGTGTTCGGATTAAGCCAGGCTCTTTTATGCCTGCTTGCGATTGCGCTGATTATTTCCGGTGTGGCGGCATTTTGCCTTTCAAAACGAATCACAAGTTCCATCGAAAAAATCGACTTTGACAAGCCCGAGGAAAACGAGACGTTCATCGAGTTCCTGCCGTTCATAAAGCGGATCAGCGACGAGAACTTTGAGAAAAAACAGCGGGAAGAAATCCGCCGTCAGTTTTCCGCGAATGTAAGCCATGAGCTGAAAACTCCGCTCACGAGCATAAGCGGTTTTGCGGAGATTATGAAAGACGGCTCTGCTGATGAAAAAACAATGCGCAGCTTCTCAGAGGACATCTACAATGAAAGCCAGAGAATGATTCGCCTTGTGAACGACATTTTAAAGCTCTCCAAGCTCGACGAAGAATCCATCACGATGGAAAAAGAAGAAATCAGCATGGCGGAAATCTGCCTTGCCGTGATAAAATCTTTGGAGCCTTATGCAAACAAGAAGAATGTTTCCGTCGAACTTGAAAACAAAACGAAAGAACGGGTTTATATACACGGAGTTCCCGCAGTCATACAGGAAATGATTTTTAATCTTGTCGAAAACGCAGTCAAATATAACAAAGAAAACGGAAATGTTGTCGTAAAAATTGAAAATGTTGACCTTGAAAAACGGTATCTGAAACTTTCTGTCAAAGACACGGGGATAGGAATCGCAGAAAACCAACAGGAAAGAATCTTCGAGCGTTTTTACAGAATCGACAAGAGCCGCGCAAAAGACACACAGGGCAACAGGACGACAGGCACAGGGCTCGGGCTTTCAATTGTAAAGCACGGTGCGAAATATCATAACGCAAAGCTAAGCGTCAGAAGCAATCCCGGAGAAGGAAGCGAATTCTGCCTTCTGTTCCCGCTGGGATAAGGCTTTACACAACTCTGAATCTCGGGTATCCTTGCTACTGGTAAAATGATGGTAGAGCAGATTACTGACAAGGACGAGAAGCGGAGAATCGCGCGGCTGGTTCTGGAGGACCTGACCGAATGGTTCGAGGTCGCGGAGAACCGTGAGAAATTCATCTCGGAGAGTGCCGGGCAGCCCTTCCTTGCCGCAAGGGAAGGCGGGGAATATGCGGGCTTTTTGTGCCTCAAGGAGACGGGAAAGGATACGGTGGAGCTTGCCGTCATAGGGGTCCTGAAAGAATTCCACCGGAGGGGACTTGGCCGGGAGCTCGTGGATGCCGCCAAGAGAATCGCCAGGGAGAAAGGCTATTCGTTCATGCAGGTGAAGACCGTCCAGATGGGGATGTACGAGGACTACGACAGGACGAACCGCTTCTATCTTGCGTGCGGCTTCAAGGAGTTTGAGCTTATGAAGGATTTCTGGGACGAGAAGAATCCCTGCCAGATATACGTGATGTCGCTGTGATGCGATAATATGGAAGACAAAACTGCCGGCGGCAAAAAATTGATTCATGGCTTGCATAAAGTTTTGAATTGTGATATAAGGGAACTATCTTAGTTTTCAGGAGGTTGCGATAGATTTATGATTTGTTTCTCTGATGTTTCGGCCTCCGCTTGCCTGGCATAATAGCTGCCACACAGTCCTTGTCCTAGGAGCGGAGCTGCGCTGGAATATCCGTCAGGATATGCATTCTCGCTTTTAGGAAATTCAAATGAAATCAAATACCTTGATTTCTGCCCGCGTCTCATGCGTGCAGAAAAATCTGTTTACCCTCTTGCCCTGCGCCGAAGACGGCACGGTACGGCCTGACACCGAAATCAGCGGCACGCTGAAGGGGAAGTTTCACAATCTCGGGCTGGAATGTCCGGTCGTCGGGGATTACGTGAAGGTCATCACCAATGAGTACGGGGACGCGCTCATCGACGAGGTGCTGCCCCGCACGAGCGCGTTCAAGCGCCCTGACCGGGGCGGACACGCGGAATCATACGTGAAGCACCTTCAGGAGGAGACGCTCGCCGCCAATTTCGATTACGTTTTCATTGTCACGTCCCTGAACCAGGATTACAGCGAGAACAGGATTGCCCGCTACGTTTCCATCACGTTGAACACCGGCGCGAAGCCGGTCATAATCCTGTCCAAGGCCGACTTGTGCGATGACGTCGGGTTGAAGCTGGAGATTACGAGGGCAGTCTGCGACAAGGCGGACGTCATCGCGATCAGCTCGCTGACCGGCTACGGCATGGATCAGCTTGCGCCCTATATGCAGGAGGGCAAGACGATCGCCTTCGTCGGTTCTTCCGGCGTGGGCAAATCGACTTTGCTCAACACCCTGAACGGCGCGCCGCTGATGAAAGTGAGCGGCATCCGCGACGGGGACGGGAAGGGGCGGCACACCACGACATACCGCCAGCTCTTCCGCCTGCAGAACGGGGTCTGGATCATGGATACCCCCGGCCTGCGCGAGATCGGCCTGCTCGGCATGGAGGACGGCATAAACGAGACCTTCCCTGACGTCACGTCGCTTTTCGGCCAGTGCAGGTTCAGCGACTGCTCCCACACCTGCGAGCCGGGCTGCGCGGTCCGTGCGGCCTTGCAGGACGGTTCGCTCAGTGAGGAGCGCTGGCAGACATATCTTAAGCTCCACAGCGAGAACCAGTGGGGCAAAGAGAAGATGATGCAGATCGCGAAGTTCACGAGGGAGTACCAGAAGAACCGCTACCGGGGCTGGAAGGTGTAGGCCGTCAGAATGTACCAGCCGTCCCTGTCAGGGGCGGCTGGTTGCGCTGCGAACCACGGCCCGGCTGGAATTGGATGAGGAAACTCTTATAGAACAAAATGCGAAATTCTGGTACAGTAAAGGTATCATAGCAGGAGGACACAAGATGAGCTACGAAGCTTTGGAGCAGGAATTAGGGACTCTTTCAGATACTGACATTTCGAGAATAAGTCAGTTCATTGTCTACCTTAAACTCAAAGAAAAGTTTTCGGAGTTTGAAAACTGCTCCGATGCTTATGAGAACGTCTTGTCGTCCTGGCGCGATGGGTCAAAATCATTATTTGAGAATCCGGACGATTCTGCTTTTATGCAAAGAGCCTTTGATTCTGCACGTTCCCGTGAAACATACAAGACGTTACTTCCGTTGCGCTAGTTAAAGGTTTGACTCTGGTAACTCGGAATATAAAGGATTTTTCGCCCATACAGGAATATTTTCCGCTCAAGCTTGAGAATTGGTTTGAATTAATATAGTGAAACTGTTACGACAGGAAAACGGAAGGTTCGCGACAATGCCAGATTCTAAAATATGCCTTTTCAGATAGAATCTGTATGCCCCCATTATCGTCATCTTGTTCGCCGTGCGGGCAGAACATATGTTAATATAATCTATCCTCTTTTGCCTTGTGTTTCTTTATTACCTTTTCAAACTTTGACATTCGTCCAAAGAATTTTCTTCTATCGGCAGTTATAGCATATACATATTTTAGGGCTGCGCCACGCCGTACACGTCCCGCAGGAGGGATGTCCAGAACTGCTGGGCAATACTGCTTCTCACCGTCCTTGTCCGCCCAGAATTCTGCGAATTCTTTTGCTGCCTTTGCCTGTTCTGCCTGTGTCATAAGGTTATTATAACAGCTTCCCGGCGGAATGGAAAGGGTCGGGACAAGCCTTTTGGCTGGCTCCCGCACGCTTTATAACATCTTCCCGTAGTGCTTACAACATTCTCTCGTAAGTACTACAACATCTTCTTATAAGCACTAAAACATTCTCTCGTAGTATTTGCAACAGAATTGTATAAGCACAAGAGCAGCTTCTTGCAGGCCTTTGGGCAGGGACCGGAGGGCTTTCTGAAAAAAAGTAGCAAAAAATTATACTTTTGGTGAACAAATCATTGACAATTAACCGAAAGTATAATAGTATCTTATTCGCAGGGTGGACTGCTCCCCATCCTGCGGACACAAAAGGCCCTCCTGTGACAGGGGGCTTCTATTTCAGCCTATATAGGAGAAAGGCTAGTATGAACGAAAAGGGTAAGAACATTTTTGCAAGGAGGGTAAAAGAACTCATGGACGAGAACCGCTACTCGCAGAAAAAAATCTGCGAGCTGTGCGGAATCACGGAGGCAGCGTTCAGCCGCTACATGACGAGCGACAGGATGCCGAAGACGGAAATACTCGCGAACATCGCGAATATTCTTCACACGACGAGCGACTACCTTATCGGCAACGATGCCAGGTACGGGTACGAGCAGCTGCAGGTCGTGCTTGCGTCAAGCAAGGATGACCTGAGCATAAACCAGAAAAAAGAGCTGGTCAAAATCCTCATGGAAGAATACAAGAATCCGGGGGATGGCGGAGGCAGGGAAGATTAATGGAAGGTTCTATAGAAGAGAATTCAGACTGCGTGATGCCGGGGGGCGGTTCCGGGGAGGTACCCGGAGTCCTTCCCCCATGGAGGCTGAACGAGATTATCCTCCTGGCGTTCGAAATTCTGAACGCGGAGGAATACTATAAGGACGGTTTCGACTTCAAGGAGATGATTACGTCCAAGGGAATACGGCTCAAGAAGTTCTCGGACTTCGCGCCGGAGAATATTGCGCGGCTCAGGGAGCTTTCGCTGAGCTTCTGGAACGAGGGGCTCTGCATAGCCTTTCCCGACCCTGTGACGGGCGAGCAATGCCGCATGATAGCCTACAACGAGAAGCTGCCGGACAGCGAGCGCATGCAGGTCATCCTGCACGAGTTCGGGCATCTGATGATGCGGCATACCCAGCAGAGCATCAACGGCGAGGTGGAAGCGACCTGCTTCGCGCTCGCAATGACGCTCCTCGTGGTAATGGAGCAGGTCTTCCATGCGGGAAGGAACGCGGTGCGGCAGGGCGGCAGGCCTTTCCTCGTTCAGGGAATGCGGGACACGCTCAAAAGGAGGGATGCGGTATGAACGGATGAGCATAAAAAAACCCCTATAGCAGGTGCGCCAACACTTGCAGGACAGGGGCATAAGAGCCGGAGAGCCACTTGCGTGATGTCTCCTCAAACACTATGGGATGATTATATCACACACAGGCTCTCCTTGTCAACGAAAGTTTCCGGCTGTCCGCAGGGCGGATGCCGGAGATCAGCCTCTGATTGCCGATGACCGGCCACAGGCCGGTCCCGGCACGAACAAAGATTTTTTCATAAGGAGAGCATCATTATGCTAAATATTAAGACCATCAAGAATCCCCTCGTGGAGGGGAAGGGAACGGACGAGTTCTGCTTCAGGAGCTCGTGCTCGCAGAACCTCACGATCAAGAAGCTCGCGCAGGAGATGACCGACTACAACTCGTCGTTCACCGTCGCGGACAACTTGGGCATGCTGTCGGTGCTGAACACGATTGTCGTAAAGTATGTCGCCAAGGGCTACAACGTGGAGCTGCCGTTCGGCAGCATCAGGGCGAACGCCACGGGAACGTGCGGCAACATCCAGGACGGCTTTGTCCCCGGGACCGGGAACAACCAGCTGGGAATCCTGTTCAGCGCGAACAGCGAGACTGCGGGCATCATAAAGGACACGCTTGAATACAGGCAGGTGCCCCCGGACATCACGGGCGAAGCGCGGCTGTACCGGCTGACTTCCCTGAGCGCGGATGCCAGCGAAAGCATGGATCTTTCCGTCAACTGCGGGAAAAACCTGCGGCTTCACGGCCGCAACCTGCGGTTCGACATGGAGGACCAGAACCAGGGGGTATTCATGGAAAATGAGGGCGGACTGACCCGCATTTCCTCCTATACCCGCAGGGGCACGAACGTGGTTGACTTCGCCGTCCCGGACTCGCTCGCGCCCGGCAAATACACCGTGAGCATCGTGACAAAGCCCGGCAAGAGCTACTTCACCGCGACCATCAATTCGGAAGTGACGGTCACGGGGACCTTCTAAGGCGGGCCGCCTTGAGCGGCGGAGTCCTGTGGGCATATAAAAGCACGGGGCCCGCCGCCCTTCCGTACCGGGAATGCCGCCCGCCCAAGAGCACTTGCTTTTCACTCCGGCACAGACGGTTTTAGCCGTGCCAGTTGAGCAGGGGAGAGGAAAGTGTTGTAAAAAACTGCTCCGAATGCCCTTTAAGGTGTTGTAAAAAACTGCTCCAAGCACCATGGAAAGTGTTGGAAAAAACTGATTCTTGTGCTATCATGCTTGGAGGGGATGAGTATTGCCCCCAAAACATGGTGGAATACCGCTAGGATGATTTTGAAGCGGGCATAATGCAGGGACGCACAAACATGAAGACAATAGAAATTATCGGAAAGAATTATTCCGGGAGCTGGGATAAGTCCCGCACGGCGTGCAGGGGAATCGTGATGAAGGGCCATCTTGTCCTTTTGTCCTATGAGACACTGACCGGCCTGTACATGATTCCCGGTGGCGGAATGGAGGACGGTGAAGATGAGGCCGCATGCTGCGTGCGGGAGCTCGCGGAAGAAACCGGGTTCGTCACAAAGCCTTCGTCCTGCGTGCTTGAGATTGATGAATATTATGAGGACTGGAAATACATCAGCAAGTATTTTGTGTGCGAAGTTACCGGCAGCTGCGAGCGGAAACTGACGTATCGGGAACGGTCGGCAGGAATGGAGCCGTGCTGAGTTCCCGTGGAAGAGGCCATAGAAATCTTTTCGAGGCACGAGGACTATGCCGCTAGCGACGAAATGCGCCGCGGGATATACCTCCGGGAATACAATGCGCTGGTGAATGTACGGAGAGACTTGCACGAAGAAATTAAATCTGAGAATGAAAGTGTGGTAACGAGGACAAACAAATGAAATACATGCAAACGCTTACGTTAAAAAACGGGAAAGAGGCGGTGCTCAGGAACGGGGAGGCAGCTGACGGGCGGGCCATCTACGAGAATTTCAACGCCACCCATGCGGAGACGGATTACCTCTTGTCATACCCCGACGAGAACAGCTATGACCCGGAACAGGAAGCGAAGTTTCTGGATGAAAAGGCGAACAGCCCGAACGAGATAGAAATCGTCGCGTTCGTTGACGGGAAGGTCGCGGGCATGGCCGGAATCGAGGCGGTCGGGGCAAAGTACAAGCTGAAGCACCGGGCGGAATTCGGCATCAGCATCCTGCGGGAATACTGGGGGCTTGGACTCGGCAAGGCGCTTACGAACGCCTGCATTCAGTGCGCGCGGGAAGCCGGGTATGCGCAGCTGGAGCTCAACGTCGTCGCCGGAAACAAGCGGGCGGTATCCCTGTACAAGGGCGTGGGATTTGAGGAATTCGGGCGGAACCCCAGGGGCTTCAACTCACGGACGAGCGGCTTTCAGGAGCTGGTCTATATGCGGATGGAATTATAAAAGGAGTTAAGGAGATAACGATGATGGACACGTTTTCACAAGCATTGCTCAGCGGCAAGACGGACAGGATACCGGACGACTACGACTGGTTCGCCCCGCTCATCGGCGACTGGGACTGCGATTACTACGATGTGGCGGCGGACGGGCAGAAACGCCACGTGAAAGGGGAATGGATATTCCGCCGGATTCTTGAGGGCACGGGCATACAGGACATCTTCATATTCCCGTCGCGGGCCACAAAGGAGACCGCTCCGCAGCCCGACGGCGAGTACGGGACTTCCCTCCGCATGTTCAACAAGGAGAAACGCTGCTACGATGTCGTGTATACCTGCGACCACGTCATGAAACGCCTGTGCTTCAACAAGGACGGGGACAAACTGGTCGGCAAGGTGCTTGATGAAAAGGCGACCTACTGGATTTTCTCCGGCATCACGGGCAGCAGCTTCCGCTGGGAGTTTGTGATGATTGGCGATGACGGTTCGGAAAAACTGGTATGCGAGATTACCGGCAAGCGGATTGCTTAGCATGGTGAACGTCATAACAGGTATCAGTGGTGCGGCCAGTTTCAGCTTTCTGACCGTGCGGGACAGGCCGGAGCTGAAGGAAACTGCCGCGGAATGGTTCCATGAAAAATGGGGAGTGCCACACGAAGCATACCTTGAGCGGATGGATGCCTATCTGAACGGGGCGACGGAGTACGGCTGGTATCTCTGCGTGGACGGCGTTAAGATTCTCGGCGGCCTCGGGGTCATTGAGAATGACTTTCACAACAGGAAAGATTTAGCTCCGAACATCTGCGCCGTGTATACGGAAGAGGGCTACCGTGGCAGGGGGATTGCCGGCAAGCTGCTTGATATGGCGGTGGACGACCTGAAGACAAAGGGAATAAGCCCGGTCTATGTGCTGACTGACCATACGGGATTCTATGAGCGCTATGGCTGGGAGTTCTTCTGCATGGCGCAGGGTGACGGGGAGCCGGAGAAGTCACGGCTCTATATACACAGGTAATATTATTGGGGCAAAATGAAAGACGAGCTTTTTGAAAAGAACTTGATTCTGGAGTCAGAGCGGCTTGTCCTGCGGCCACTGGAAGAAAAAGACGCGGAGAATGTGTTCGAGATTTTTTCCGACACCGAGGTAATGCGCTATTATGACCTACTCCCGTTCAAAAGCATGGAAGAGGCCCACCGGCAGACCCGCTTTTTCATGCAGGCCCTCGCGGACAGGATGATGATCCGCTGGGGCATTGTACTCAAGGAAAATGCGAAGCTCGTGGGAACCTGCGGCCTTTTCGCATTTTCTGATGCCGACAAGAAAGCAGAGCTTGGCTATGATCTGAACGGGAACTATCAGCATAGGGGCATAATGAGCGAGGCTATCCCGCTGGTGCTTGATTTCGCCTTTTCAAACTCGGATATAAACAGGATTGAGGCCTTCATTGAAATCCCGAACACGGCATCGCAGCTGCTTGTGGGCAAGCTGGGCTTTATCAAGGAAGGAGAGATGCGGGACTACGAGCTCTGCCGCGGCCAGCTCATCGACATCACGCTGTGGGCGCTCCTGCGGCGGGACTGGGAGATACGGTAACAGGATATGCTTGAAATACGAGATTGTAATGATTATGAGACGGCAAAAGCTCTGATATTGGAATACTCCAAAATCAAAGGGGCGGAATCGTGTTTTGTATCGCTCGACAAAGAACTTGCCGACCTTGGCTCCTTTTATGAAGGGGGAGCGTTGCTTATTTGCTATGAGCAGGGCATCCCCGTTGCGACAGTAGCACTCAAAAAGCTTGGCGGCACATCCGCCGAGGTAAAAAGGCTGTACGTCAAACCGGAATGCAGGGGCAAAGGGTATGCGAGGATTCTGCTTGAGGAACTGCTCTCCCGGTGCAAGGACTTGGGGTTCAAGGAAGTCTCATTGACTACAAAGCCAGAGATAATGGGAATAGCCCATGCCCTTTATAAGAAGATGGGCTTCGAAGAATCAGAAAGAAGCGGTGACACGGTGTCCATGAAACTGGTGCTGTAATCCGAACCGAAAATTGGAGAAGAGGATAGGATGAACACAATCATTGAGACCCGGCAGCTTTTCCTATGGGAGATAACATGAAATCGATACAAGACGGACTGAACATCGTCTCTTTCAAAGAGGGCAACCGCTATGAGGCGAAGCTTGCGAAAGGCGGACTTCCCGACAGCCTTTGGGACAGCTATTCCTCTTTCGCAAATACGGACGGAGGTATGTCGGCCCCTCGCAACGCGACCATTTTGAAAATGTTCTCTATGATTGATATTGGCGAGCGGGCTGGAAGCGGTAGTATCCCCGGTGTATTTTCCGTATGGAACAAAGCATTCGGCATCATGCCCGAATACACTCAGAGGGTGTCACCAGACAGGACAAAGACTGTCCTGAGACTGTCGAATGAGGTGCGGCCGGAGACTTCACAAAATGACACTGTAAATGGCACTGTAAATGCGATTTTGGCACTGATAAGGCAAAATTCCTCAATAACGTATGAGCAGATGGCAGAAAAGTCCGGTGTATCAAGAAGGACTGTAAACAGGGTGATTACGGAACTGAAAAACAAAGCGGTGCTGGTTCGTGTCGGAGCCGACAAAGGCGGCCTGTGGGAGATTGTAGAGAAGTGACGGACACAAGCTACCTCTTTTTTGACATCGAGTGCGCGAACAACTTTGGCGGGACGGGGAAAATCTGCTCCTTCGGCTACGTCCTCTGCAATCGGGATTTCTCGGTCATCGAGACGGATGACCTCCTGATGAACCCGGACGCGCCCTTTGACTGGTACCTGTTCAAGAAAGGCTCTCGCTGTCATCTCGCCTACAGCAAGGAAGAATACATCAAGAACCCGAAGTTCCCGCAGTACTACCAGAAAATCAGCTCGCTCCTCGGTGCGGAGGACAGGCTCGTGTTCGGCTTCGGCTGCAAGGGCGACCTCAAGACAATCGGCGCGGAATGCAGGCGCTACGGGTTTCCCGAAATCGAATACGCATGCTATGACATCCGCATTGTGCTGGAAAAGTTCTACGGGATGCAGGGCGGGCTGGGCGCGTTCGTGGAGCGGCTCGGAATCGACACGGGGGGCATGGAGTTCCACGACAGCAGGGCGGATGCCATCTTTACGATGAAAGTGACGGAAAATCTTACCCGGGACTCAGGGCTGCCCCTTGCGGAACTCCTGAAGCCCTTCCAGCCGTCGCGCAGGGGCGGCCCCCAAAGCACCAGCCGAATAACAAAGCATTCGGTTGACGGAACGGGGAGGCATACATATAATGGAAGGAGAGGTGGCTTAATGAGTGAATTTATCACAAGGAGAAACGAACTTTTGGCGACGAAGGTCATCAAAGGTCTTGAATCACGGAACATGAGCGGCTATTATGCCGCGAACAAGGAAGCGGCCCTGAAAAAGGCGCTGGAGCTTATCCCGGAGGGAAGCACGGTCACGATGGGCGGCGGCATGAGCGTGCATGAGATAGGGCTGACCGATGCCCTCAAGAAGGGGAACTACAAGTTCATCGACAGGGATGCCTATGAGGACAAGCGGGCCGCAATGCTCATGGCTTACGACGCGGACGTGTACCTTGCCAGCGTGAACGCGATGACTGAGGACGGCGTGCTCGTGAACATCGACGGGAATTCCAACCGGGTTTCCGCCATAGCGCAGGGACCGAAGAAGGTCGTCTTCATCGTCGGAATGAACAAGGTGTGCTCGGACGTTGACGGCGCGATGAAGCGGGCACGGAACGTCGCCGCTCCCATAAACGCGCAGAGGTTCGGCCTTTCAACCCCCTGCTGCAAGACGGGCGCCTGCATGAACTGCAAGTCACCAGACACAATCTGCTGCCAGTTCCTTATCACGCGATTCTCTCATCATAAGGACAGGATTCACGTCATTCTGGTGAACGACAGCCTCGGCTTCTGACGACACGGCGGGGCGGGGCCAGGGTATGGCTCCCTCCGCTACACAGGGGAATATATGAAAAAATTCTTTTTAATCCTTCTTCTTGTTTCTATAACTGGAATCAGTTCTGTTTTTGCAGGTTCTATACACCGGATAACGCTTGGCGAAGAAGACGAATCAGTCCTTTTCTTTAATGACAGCGAGATTTATTTTATGCTGCCCTATGAGAAGAAAATGATGAAGCTGGACAGAAAGCTTCTTGCCTATGACAAAGACGGATTCTTGAAGCTGACTTTTAACGGACGCCAGGCTCTTATTATTGACGGACAAGGCATGAAGCAGTTGTTCAGAAATTTCCGTACAGACGGAAAAAATAAATATGACCGTTATGCCAATTCAGAAGAATCCACAGGTGAATACTCGCCTTTCCATAGCTATAATGTAAAGTCAATTTCTGCCTCTTCCAGTTTTAAGGAAAAACAGTACGGACAAGATATTGTTTATGCTCCAATCAACCTTTTCAGGGCTTTTGAAGTTGGCTGCCGTTGTCACCCTTACTGGTGGAACAATGCCCATATTCCGTGGGTTGCAGGAGCATAAACAATATCTTGTCCGTACTGTTTTTCCTTAAAACTGGAAGAGGCAGAAATTGACTTTACATT
>JAILON010000101.1 GCA_024690865.1 Treponema sp.
CGCACGCTTTCTTGACACCGATGTCGTCCGAGAGCTTCAATGCCTCGTCCTTGAAACTTTGATCGTAGCTTTTCATTGCCATTCCCCTTGTTTTTTCGGCAATTTAGGCACTGCACTTTTATTGTATCACTCCACAATGACGGGCGCTCACTTTCTCGTTGTTGATGCAGATGTCGTAGTAGCCGTCCCCCATTTTGCAGCTGTAGCAGTAGTTGTTAATCTTTTTCACGGTGGGGTCTTTTTTTTGTAGCTTGGCTTCGAGTTCCCCGGCATTATCACAGCGGCTCACGGTGACCATATTTATGACCTTGGGGATGTTTACCGCCCACGGTATGCCCGGATCATCCGCAGCCTTTCCGTTCGCGGTCGTTATTCCCAATTCAATCGTAAAATCGTCGTTCATATCTTTCTCCTTGTCCCAGCCCGGCAGGGCCGCATACCGGCTGGCCGAAGGTCCGCACCAAGGCGGGCACGTGCCACCGCAGTCCTGAGGGCCGGGATTGTGCAATTTATTCAAGTATAATACTGCGTCCAGCGGAATTCCAGTGATTTTCAATCATAGTTTTTGCCTTTTTTCCCCGATTTCCGGCGGTTTCCGGCACAGGAGGGACAGAATGCGGCCGCAAGGACCGCGGCTCCTGCTACTTCTGCCCGGCGGCAAGTTTCTCCACTTCCGCGAGGGGGAGGTCAGTGTATTGGGCTATCTTTTCATGCGGGAGGCCGTCTGCCAGCATGTTCCGAGCGACAGACAAGGCTCTTGCCCTATCGCCTTTCTTCTCGCCTTTTTCCTCGGCGAGAATGAGCCCGTTCCGGTAGTCCGCCTCCGCCCGGTCCGTCGACAGGTGGTAGGCCCACGCCCGCTCCTCTGCGGCAATTTTCATGTACGCTTTCAGTGCCATCTTGTAGTCCTCCACGTTCGCTTACGCGAACGTAACGACCTCGTGCTACGCACGGGTCGCAAATCAGTCCATACCTCCGAGCAGGGACTCCAGTGCTTCAAGGCAGATTTCCTCACCATTCCCGAGTTTCTCCAAGACCTCGGGGTTCGTACAGCCATCTATAAATTTACACCAGTTGGCGGCGTTCTTCAAGTCCTTGCTAACCGTTCCCGGCACACTCAAATCGAAGAAGAGAATCTGGAGCCTGTCGGCAAAGACCGAACCGTCGTCCAATCTGGTGTCGCCACGATGGACTATCTGCTGTCACCACGATGAGCTATCTGCTGTCGCCACGATGGGCTATCTGCTGTCGCCACGATGAGCTATCTGGTGTCGCCACGATGGGCTATCTGGTGCTGCCACGATGGACTATCTGGTGTCACCACGATGGACTATCTGGTGCTGCCACGATGAGCTATCTGGTGCCACCAAGATGAGCTATCTGGTGCCACCAAGATGGACTATCTGGTGCCACCGGAATGTGCATTCGCGGGTGTGCATCATGGACTTTCTGCTGCCTTCAAAAGGCAGGTCCAGCCCCCCCTTAATTTTTTTCATTTTTTTCCCTTTTTTCCTTGACTTTTTGAATGCCACCAACCTATATTTCATCGCTTTCTTTTTTTGAACCACCACTATGGAGGAACAAATGAGCACAAACTGCTTAAAGTCGATGAATGCCCTGACAAGAGACGAGCTTCTTGTCGCCGCCAGCCTGTTCTACAGGATGAGCAAATTCAAAGAGTTCCGAACGCACAATGACTGCCAGGACACCTACAAATCCCTCGTCCAGGCGCTCTCGCTCGAGACGCACTGCGTCAAAGTGCTGGTCGCCTTCATCCAGAAGCACGAGAAGGACGGGAAGTTGACCCCGGTCAAGAAGGCCGGCCCAAGAGACTCCCCGTTCGACTTCTGCGGCAATCTGGATGTGTACTACAACGAGGATTCCACCATCGAAAGCAAGGGCCGTTGCTGGAGCTCCCGTAGCGCCCTGGACGTCACGATGCTCCGCGCCGTGTTCGCGGGAGACGAGGAGACGCTGTCCCACATAGCCTTCTGCACCTTCTTCTGCAAGGACAACATCAAGAACGAGGGCTTCCTCATTCCAAAGGAATTCACGATTCCTCCGGAGGTAGAAGCCCTGTCCAGCCAGATGGACAGCACCCGCTTCTTTGCGGATGCCTTCAAGCTGGACAAGGACGAGGCCTTCCTCCTGGATACGGCATACCGCTTCAACCACCTGCTGGGACTGGACAACCTGCAGGAACAGCACAGGCGGAGAAGAGACTACCTGGACTTTGATGACAACGACGAACCGGAAAACATCCTCGTCCAGTCATACGCGCACTGCATGGACATGGACGAAAAGGACGTGAAGGCCCTGCTCAGGAAGGACAGGAAGCTCCGCTCGTACAGCATAATGAGCAAGGACGGGAAGCTTGCGACGAGCGTGCAGGCGTGCATCCGTGCCGGGAACATCGACACCTACTTCTGCGATCTGCTGAAGGAGGACAGGAGGGGGAACAGCTACAAACTGAACTCCTACGCCATACAGGAGGACGTCAGCGCGCTCGCCGTGCGTCTGCTCAAGGGAGGCGACGGCATAAACCTGCTCCTGTACGGTTCCGCCGGGTCGGGCAAGACCGAATACGCCCGTTCCCTTGCCAAGGCCGCGGGACTCACGCCCTATATGTTCAGGAACGAGCTCGAGCTTGACGACTGGGACGATGAGGAGCAGGAAAGCAACGCCATCTGCGGCCTGAACTGGCTCCTGTCCCTGCAGAAAAAGGATTCGGTCATCATCGTCGATGAGGCCGAGACCATCCTCAAGACACAGAGCATAGGATTTTTCGGGGGCAAGATCAGCCTGTCCCAGAAGGGTACCGTCAACAAGATGCTCGAAAACAACGTGAACAAGGTCATCTGGATCTTGAACTACACGGACGAGCTTGACGAATCCACGCTGCGCCGCTTCTCCTACTCCATCTGCTTCCCCCAGATGAGCAGCAGCTTGATCCGGAGCATCGCATACAGCAAGCTCCATCCGCTCCCGATGAGCAAGGAGCTGCGGGTCGAACTGATGAACCTGTGCGGCCGCTACCACGTGACCGGGGCCTCCGTGGACAACATGGTCAAGACCGTGCGGGGGATGGACCTGTCCGACGGCAACAAGGACGAGGTGATCGGCGACGTGCGCAGGGTGCTCGAGGCGAATTCCGCGCTCCTGTACGGGAAGAAAAAGATGCGCGACACGGTGCGGGAAAGCTACGACCTTTCCGTCCTGAACAGCACCATGCCGGCGGAGGACATCGTCGCCATGGTCAAGAACGCCCTGGCCTACGACGAGCGGCACGAGGGCGCAAGCGGCATCAGGATGCTCTTCTACGGCCTGTCGGGAACGGGCAAGACCGAGTTTGCCCGCTACATCGCCGGGGCACTGGACAAGCAGATCCTCCTGAAGCGGGCGAGCGATATTCTGGACTGTTATGTCGGCGAGAACGAGAAGAATATACGGAAGGCATTCGATGAGGCGGAGGTATCCGGAGCAATCCTCCTGTTCGACGAGGCGGACAGCTTCTTTGCCGACAGGAGCTCCGCCCACCGCAGCTGGGAGCGGACGATGGTGAACGAGTTCCTGACCCAGATGGAGGAATTTTCCGGCATCCTCATCTGCACGACGAACCTGCGCAAGATCATGGACCCCGCCATGCAGCGTCGCTTCCACATCCTGACGGAGTTCAAGCCGCTGACCGGGGAGGGGATACAGAAGCTCCCGGGCCGCTTCTTTGCCGACCTCAGCTTCACGGACCGGGACATACGGACGCTCGCAGGCTACGGGAGCGTCACGCCCGGCGACTTCGGGGCATTGGAGGGTAAAATCCGCTTCATGCCGCAGGACAAGATTTCCCCCGCCATGATCATAGACGAGCTGTGCGAGATGCAGGAGGAAAAGGACTGCGCCGGCGGCATGCGGATAGGCTTCGCAAGCTAGCCCCGCCGCAGTCAGAACGGGCGGGCTGCCCTTCAGCAGTTCAACTCACGAAGGGCAGTCCGTGCCTTCTCATGCCCCTGCTCGGAAGCCTTCCGGTACCAGCGGACGGATTCCGCAAGATTCTGTCCTACCCCCGTGCCAGTGCGGTACATCAGCCCAAGCTTATACTGTGCGTCCACAACTCCCTGCGCGGCAGCCTTCATGAACCACTGCAGGGCCTGGGTACAGTCCTGCTTTACGCCCAGGCCATAGGCGAGCCTGAGCCCAAGATTGTACTGAGCCTCCGCATCATTCTGCTCGGTCGCTTTACGAAACAGCTTCACGGCTTCCTCATAGTTCTGCTTTACGCACTCGCTTTCGCGGCACATGGCCGCAAGACGACGCTGGGCCTCCTCATCTCCCTGCTCGACCGCCTTCAGGTACCACGTCGCGGCTTCCGTAGGGTCCTGCTGTACGCCCTCGCCTTCGCGGTACAGTTCCCCCAGGCTGTTCTGTGCCACGGCATGCCCCTGTTCGGCCGCTTTCTGGAACCAGCGAGCGGCCTCCGCGAAGTTCTGCTGTACGCCCTCGCCCTTGCGGTACAGTTCCCCCAGGTTGTTCTGCGCCTTCGCGTGCCCCTGCCTGGCCGCCTTCTGAAAGCACCGTGCGGCTTCCGCGTCATTCTGCTGAACGCCCAAGCCTTTGCGGTACATCAGCCCAAGGTTGTACTGGGCCTCCGCATCCTCCTGTCCGACCGCTTTCATGAAGCATGCCTTCGCTTCCGCGTAGTCCTGTTCAATGCCGTCGCCAGTGATGTACGCCACCCCAAGCCTGTTCTGCGCGTCCGCATCATCCTGCCCGGCGCGCTTCTTCAGTTCCGCAACATACGCATCCTGCGCAAGCAGCGTGCCGCCGCATTCGGGGCACGCCGTCCCGTCCTCCCATTTCTTTCCGCATTCCAAGCAATACAACACAGCCAGACCCTCCAGAAGAATCTTATGTCCAGTATACAGGCCCATTCCCATGAAATCCAGTGATTTTCACTCATAGTCTTTTCTTTCATCAGCAGGCCCGCCCAACAGACAGACAACCGAACGCTCTAATATAGGGGCGCAGCAGGGGAAAATCAAGGAAAAAATTTGCAATATTACAACAAAACTATGATTGAAAATCACTGTTTTTCTTTCCCATGAGCCTGTATACTGTAACCAAGAGAAGAATAATGAACACTGAGGACTTGGGTAATCAATTTGCTGCTTCTACAGGCAGAACGGAAAAGCTTGAACAAGTTTTACGCATTGGCGAGCCGGGGCAGAATGGGCCTCGCATGCGGGGGCTGCTCGCCGTCGGGGAGCTTGTTGGCGACGGCTATAGGATAAAATCCCAGAAGGACACCGATTCGGGGCAGGCAGAGCTGTATGTCTGCGAAAAGGATGGAAAAGAGTTCATCCTCAAGTACTATATCTGGCCTGGGAGCCAGCCGAGCCAGCCGGATTTTGGGGTCCGGGACAAGCTGAAATCCTTGGATGCAGTGGGTAACCAGAACATAATCAAGCTGTATGAGCTGGGAACACATAAAAACAGTTTTTTTTCTGTTATGGAATATGCCCGCGGTGGCGCACTCAATGAAAAAGCCCCCGACGGGAAATACAAATATCTTCCATTAAGTGAGCCGGACGCTGAAAAAGTCGTTAGGGAAGTTGTAGGGGCTTTTAAATGTTTCCATGACAACGGGCTTATCCACCGCGATATAAAACCTGAAAATCTTTTCTATAGGAATAAGGACGGTACGGGGCTCGTCATCGGCGATTTTGGGATTTGCGCAAGCTACGACAAAGACGTCGGGATGACCAAGCATATAACTAAGTCACGGGCAGGTACCGAAGGGTTTTCCGCCCCCGAGGCCTACAGTGGCGTAATCGGACCCGAGCTTGATTATTACGCGCTTGGCATTACGCTCTGGATGCTCCTTACTGGGAAAGAGCCGTTTGTTGCGGATGACGGAGAGAGGATGTTCCCGGCTCAGATTATGCTCGGCACGATTCAGGGGAAAGTCGCGGACATGCTCCTTGCAAAGTCGCCTGAGCTGTCCCCAAAAATGAAGACCTTGATTCAAGGCCTGTTGACGGTGCGGCATGACAAGCGATGGAACTATGATGATGTTTGCAACTTCCTTTCCGGGAAAGATGTTGCCGTTTGGAAGGAGGTGTATGATTTGCCTGCGTTTGCGGTTGGAAGCAGACGCTGCACCTCATTGAAGCAGATTGCGGAGGCATTCATTGAAGATAAAGAAAGCGCACGGGAAGTTATATATCGTGGCTCTCTGACACAGTATCTCATAAGAATTGATAGAAATCTTACAGATAGAATTGCCAGCCTCATCGAAAAATACAGCGCCGCAAATAAGGAAGAAGGAATCGTTTTTATAGCATACGCGCTCTGCCCGAATTTGGGCTTCAAGCTTTCGGATGCAGACACGATTTGCGACCTGAAGGATTTTGTTTCGGCTCTTGACTCCAAACCCGATTTAATGCGCAGTTATTTGACTGACGAAAGCAAGGGGCTGTATGTTTTCCTTTCGGCTATTGGTCTGGAAGATATCTCCAAAAAAATAAAGGAAATCGTCCAGTCTTCAACATCCAAGCTGATGATTCGCAAGAGAATTCTCATTGCCCTGGATGGAAATACAATCAGGCCTTTTAAAGACGGCGTGAATGACAATATCGAATTGCAGGACATAGAGCAGCTTTCGCGGCTTTCCGACTATTTGAAGCTCCGTATTCTTCTGCTTGTGAATGCGAACAACCAGAAGCTGTGTTCGTGGATAGAAAACCTTACGGGCTGCGATTTGCCCTTGTGGAGGCGCCTGAGGTCCCAGAACAAGACAAAAGATGCAGCGGAGCCTTTTGCCGTCAGATGGAATGCATTTTATTCTTTTGTCAAAAGGACAAGAATCATTGCATATTCAAAATTCTCGGAAAAAACAAAAGGAATAACGGTGTTCGGTCTTAAGGACCCCTCCGGGGACATTGCCTTCACTCCCATGTGGCAAGACTGCCTTGAGCAGGGGTTTGACAACCGCTTCATCGTACAAAAAAACAACAGCTGGGGAGTCGTTGACTCCAAAGGAAATGTAATCCTTCCGTTCTGCTACAATGGGATACAGCCGTTGTGCCTTGGAACTCATGCCCTGTACCAGGCCGTTCTTGGCGGAAAAGTTCAGATTGTTGCCGATAAAAATCAGGATGATAAAAAACCGCGGTGCCTGTTTGAATCTTCCGATGCACGGGTGCTGGGCAGCGATGCCTGGCGCACGGTCTATTTCTATGACTCAAAACACATTTACGCCTACGACGGCAGGACCTGCGAACTCCTTCTGGGGGGGAGCGGGCATTCAAAAATCAAAAGGATTATCGGGAAAATAAAAGAAGACAAGGGCTATTTCTGGGTTCAGGAAGACGGGACCGTTACTGTGTTCACTCATCAGGATTTAAAAAGGGGAATCAGGACCGGTTTTTCTGAGCTGGTGGACAAGCAGAACTATGACGCTCCGTTCATTGTCGTAAAGGGCAATGGCGGCTATTGGCTTCAGTCCATTGACAACAAAAAATCAATCCTTTCCTGCATGTTTGATAAAATTATTTTTTCAAAAGATGCCACGTGCTGTGTTGTAAGCGCGTATGGAAAATATTGCGCGTATCAGATTAATGCCGATGGCAGTTTGGGAGACTGCATTCCGCTCGAATCGTTAGAGAATCCGCAGTACATCTATGAACTGGAAAATCCCGCGGCAGAATTCTCTGGCAGGCTCAATTATCTGGATGCAGAAGGAAAGCTGGGATCATATTCTATAAAAGAAAAACGGAATGAAGCCCGCACGGAATTGCTTGAAGGCGAGCTGGGCATGCTCCTGGAATTGCCGTTTGGCATTTTGAACAAATTGCTCCTCAACTTGCAGAAACAAAAGGCCTATACGTGCATAAATCAGATTGTTGATGCAGCCGGGGATCGTTACTACAACAACCGCAAAGAGTTATACTCAAAAGTTGTGGATGGGATAATATCTAGAAATAGAAAAAGAGATTCAGATTTGTTATGCTTTAGCTTGCAAGAAAAAACCAAACAAAGGAGAATCTCTTATGGATACTATTCTAAACTATGATGAGGAAAA
>JAILON010000111.1 GCA_024690865.1 Treponema sp.
TCGCCGTCCTTCCTGTCGGCTACGGGGATGGACTGCTCCGCCACTGGGCTGCGTGTGGGCTTGCAGTCGCCATCGGTGGAAAAACATATCCTATTAGGGGACGAGTCTGCATGGACCAATGCATGGCAGACCTGGGGTCCGGCTCCTCCGTCCATCGCTGGGACAAGGCTGTTATCTTTGGCTGCAAGGCCGATGGGGCTGCGCAGGACGCAGACGACATAGCCCGCGCCACAGGAACAATCTCTTATGAGATAACGAGTTGCATAACCCGGCGGGTCCCTCGCGACTTCGTCGAATAGTCGCGACTTCGTCGAATAGTCGCGACTTCGTCGAATCACCAACCCCGATGCAGAGCATCGGGGTATGGTGTTCTCTAGCAGTGGTTGCACTCGGGTCTAAATCCCCTTTTTCGACGCAGAGCGTTTGTCCTTTGGACGGGTATTAGCCCCTCGGCACGAATAACACGGACGACTTTACGGCTCCTTCTTCAAGCTCAACGCTATCAGCCCTTGGCCGACATAGTAGGTAAGCAGGTTCAGTACATGAAAGATGAACTGGGTCGTCCCATGCTTTGGTAGCCGAGAGAGAGGCGTAAAGAAAAGGGTAAAGAATAAAATCACGTCAGATATCGCAAAGAGGACTGCTCCTATTATTGTTAGGCGGACAAAAGAGGGGTTTTCTTTGAACTCGGTGAAGCTGAATGACTTTCCCATCATGAAGCTCAGCACGAACACATAGACTATGACCGCATAAAAGAGAAGCTGAGGGTTGAACTCAAAGACCCCGGTAGCAGGAACCAAAAACAGGACGGCAGGAACGGCGATAATCGTTGGGATAAGATTGAACCAATGGAAGCGGCTTTTTTTAAAGAAAGCGATGAGGTAAAACACATGCCCGAGGGCAAACGTGACTAAACCGATGATGAAGTAGGGGCCTCCGTCCGGCAGGTTCGAAAGATCCATGAACACGTCTCCAATCATTCCAAACACTAATCCAGTTAGGATAATCTTGGAATAACTGCTTCCGCTTTTTCTTTCTCTCAGAGCAAAAAAGCCGGTCAACACGAAGAAAAAGCTTGCAAAGGCCTTCAAAAGCACACAGGTCCAGACATCGGTCGACATGTCAAGCAGGGCCATAGAAACAAGCATTAAAATGAATGTGATTATCGTTTTCATACATGTATTCCTTATACTATAAGTTATCGGTTCCTGCCGCGAGCCGCTGCAGGTCAGAAAGATACTTCTTCACCTCGGCGACAAGGTAGAAGGAACCCGTCACCAAGAGGGGAACAGCCAGCCGGTCTGCCTCTCCCAACGCATTTCCTATTATATGTAGGTAGTCCGCATTCGCTGTGTAATCAATTCCTGCTGCCCGAAAGGCATTCTCCAGTCGCCCCATGTCACAAGCCTTCGTCTCGCCCGGCCTTGTTAGGAACACAGATGCAAAACAATCCGTAAAAAGCGGGGCTATGTCCTCCACGTCCTTGTCGGCGGCAGAAGCAAAAAGGAGGACAGGTCGTCCATGCCGGCCCGTCCCGGTCGCAATTCCGGCTGGTGGAAGCTCCTTTCCGCCATACAGTCGGGAGAATGTTTCCATCGTGAGCGACACGCTCCGGGGCGTATGCGCACCGTCCAAAACCATCTGGGGGATATGGGGAAAGCCCGACACCGGAGATACTATCTCAAAGCGTCCCGGCAGGACAGCCTTGCCCAGCCCCTGCTCAATGACCCCTTCATCAAGCTCTGGGAGCACCGTCTTGAGCGCAAGGGCAACAAGAGCGGCGTTGTCCGCCTGAAAGCGTCCCAGCAACCGAATGTTTGTCCTAAGCGGTCGGGAGAAAAGCGCAGAGCTGATGCAGACCCCCATGCCGGGATCCGCCCCCAGCTTTGGCTCAGCCTGCCCGTAACCGGTAACCTCGGTACGGGCTTCCACATCCGAAAAGATAATGGGGCTTCCACATTCGGCAGCCTTTGCCCGGAACACGTCCCGGACGCTTTCCGTCTGCTGGGCGGCGGCAACGACGGGAACCCCCTTCTTTATAATGCCGGCCTTCTCGCCCGCTATCGCCTCAAGTGTGTCGCCGAGGAACTCCGTATGCTCCTTCTCAATCGGCCCGATAAGACAACAGTCTGGCCTAACAATATTAGTTGAATCGAGCCGGCCTCCAAGTCCGACCTCCCAGACCACCCAGTCCATACCCGCCCGCCTAAAGCAGAGCATGGCAAAGAGGGTGACCAGCTCGAACCATGTCGGCCGCCGACCGCCGGGAAGCTCATCATCGTCTGTCGCGTCTACCGCAGCAATCAGCTCGCGGGCCGAATCCTCGTATACGTGATCAGGGAAGAAGGATCCGGGCCGTGTAACCCGCTCGCGGAAGTCCGTGATGTGGGGGGAAGTATACACGCCTACCTTGTAGCCCGCCTCCTCAAGGATACAGGCAGCCATCATCGACATGCTGCCCTTCCCCTTGGAACCGGCGACATGCAGGCAGCGGTAGGCGCGCTCAGGATGCCCAAGCCTATCCGAAAAGAAATCCATCGTGTCCAGCCAAAAAATGCCTTTCTTGGGATTGTGCTCAAAGTTCAGATAGCGGTCAAGCCAGTCCATAAAAAATGAAAGAGAATCGTCGTTCATAGGCTCCTGAGCCAGTGCAACGCACGCTACGCATTCGTGCAATTGCGGCCCTCACAGTTAATTTGGTCCAGTTTCAAAAGTCCGTTGTGACAAATCAGCAAGGATTTCTTGAAACTACCTCAACTGACCCTCTCATGCCCCCACCCCATCCTGGGCAGAATGGAATCAAGGTACAAAAAAAAGTCCCTGCGATATGCAGGGACTTTCAGAAATGGGGAGTGAAGGATTCGAACCTACGAAGCACGAGGCAGCAGATTTACAGTCTGTCCCCTTTGACCACTCGGGAAACTCCCCATAACATTTGTTGGAAGCCGCCACAGGGACTCGAACCTTGGACCCCGAGATTACAAATCACGTGCTCTACCAACTGAGCTATAGCGGCTTGCGATGGAAATTATGTTATAGAAAACGACAAAAAATGTCAAGAGGCAGAAACAAGAAAAGTTGCAAAAAAAGAAAAAAATATGTCCCTTCCCTTTCCAGTATCACCGTGATATACTTTTCGCATGAAAGCTATCGTTTCCGCCATTGTCCTAACCACTGTCCTTGCAATCCTGCCTTGTACCGCAGCGAAGGCTTCCCCCGTCTCCGTCGAAAAAATCGGCATCTACCCCTGCGGCAGGCAGCCCAAGCAGGTACTTTTCTCACCCGACGGCAACTATGTCCTCCTCCCCCTCCTGGAGGACACGGGTTTCGACGTGTTCAGTATAGAAGAAAAAAAGGTCATACGGCGGGTCTCGCCCCCGGACGCGGACAAGCAGGGCTTCGCCGAGGGGCTTTTTATACCCCAGAAGGGCGTTTTCCTCGTCTCCCAGATGACGACCGGCTGCCTCTACGAATACAGCTGGCCCGGCTTCGAGTACAAGCGGACGATTAAGACTGGCGGAACCTGGTCCAAGTTCATCTCCTACTCGGAAGAGAAGAACTTGCTCGCGGTTTCCAACTGGGTATCCAACGACATATCGCTTCTGGATTATGAGACGGGCAAGCTCATCCGCCTAATAGTAACAGGCAAAGCCCCACGTGGAATGCTTTTCTTGGACGGAGGAAACAGCCTCGTAAGCCTCTCGTTCGACTCCGGCTTGATTGAAAAGTTTGACGTGAACACAGGGAAACGAATAAAACTAATACAGATAGCCAGTGCCTGTATGCGTCACATCGTCTGCACGGATGATAAGCTAACAGCATTCGTCAGCGACATGTACAACAGGCAGATTTACAAGATTGACCTAAAAGCCTTCAAAATAACAGGGCAGTGCAAAGTCTACCGCAACCCCAACACGATTGACCTGCTGAACGGAGGCCGCTATCTCTTTGTCTCCACGAGGGGGCCGAACAACCCCGAGGACTACACGAAGAGAAGCCCCTCCAACGGAAAAATTCACATCATTGACACAACCGACATGAGCATCCTGCACACATTTGAGGGCGGCAACCAGCCGACGGGCCTGGACGTGTCGGATGACGGCAGCCTCCTCTGCTTCTCGGACTTTCAGGACGCGGCACTGGAACTCTACCGGATACGGCAGGAGGATGCCCACTAATTCCTAAAACTTGTAGGTAAATCCAATAAACACATAGTCAGCAAGCTCGTCGCGGAAGCCACTCTTCCACGCATCCCTTGCGGCATGGAGAACGTTTTTCTTGTCTGCGTATGAGGCAGATGCGGGCAAGGAGCAGCCAGGATACAGCTGGCTGTCCACACCCTTGTTGTGGGTGTACTGGAAGACGTTGCCCACGTTCAAAGTAAAGGAACCAAATGCCGTCCGTGCAACAGTCCAATCCAAGTCAAACTTTGCCTGGACGACGTACATCTTGTTTTCCTGGTTCAGGAAGTTAAGCGAGTCCCATGCGCTCTCCACATGGTCGCCGCCAGAAAACATTGAATGCTCGAATATACTGCCGTCTGTCGCGTACGTGCTCGGCTTGGATGAAAGGTATTCCACCGCCTCCTCATCGCTCAGGCTCTCCGCAATGTTCGCATGGCGCATCAAGGAAGACCCCACGCCTATCCTCAGGTTCTGGGTGGGCTTGAAGTCCAAGTTGAACTCAATTGAATCGCTGTTGGGTGCATAGGCTGTGCCAATCGGAATGCCGTTGTTCGTGTAGTTCTGGTAGTTGTACATGTCCGGCACGATTTTATCGGATTTACTGCCGTCATAGTCCCAGTGCGAGTAGGTATAGGGAGCAACCGCAGTATAGACCAAGCTGACCTTGCGGCAGAAAGAGTTCTCCGGAGCATATATCAAGCCAGTTTGCAGGGCAAAGCGGTTCTTGCTGTCCAAGTTCCCCTTGACAAGGGCGTTCACGTCAAAGTCATCCACAAAGAGGTCTGTCGCCCACATGAGGTTCGAGAAGGGCTTGTACTTGAAAAGCAGTCCCAACTGGGTATTGTCGGAGTTGCCACCCAGTCCCTGCGCAACCATGAACGGCACGGGCAGGAAGTAGGAAAGGTCAAACCTCCGACCGTACACAATGCTCTCATAGTAGGATGCGGAAAATTTTGGCGTAAACTTGTACTCAAGCGCATGGAAGGCAAGAAACTTCTCAGGCTCCAGCCCAGACCCATCGTAGCTCCTTGTAGCTCCGATAACTGAATACTGCTGGACGAAGCTGAACTTGTCCTTGACGATGCTGTAGGAAATGTTTCCCGAATGGTAGCCCGTCTCGTTCAGTGCCAGCCCCTTCTTTTGGAAGGGGCCGTAGCCCGTACGGTTCACGCCGGCCTGGGCGAAGAACTCGTTGGTTCCTATCGAAGCAGAGGCATTCATGTCGATATATCCGTACAGCGGCCCCAGCCTCGCGGGGTCCTGTATGGAATCGTAGCGGGAATTCGTGTAATACGGAAGGAAAGGAAGCTCGTTCTCCTTGCTGCGGGCCAGAACACCGAGGTCATAACCTATTGATACAAGGTTTGGGAACACGTAGCTGTCCCCGGCCAAAGCAAAGCGCCCCCACAGCAGCTTGTCCACATCCTGCTCCACATCGTCAGTCTGGCGGCTGGTCCTTGAAAGCTTCCCCTTCCCCTTTGCCTCAAATTCCACCCGCATGGGGCGTCCGCTTATCTCGTTCCAGTATTCAATAGCAAGCTCCACATCCTTGCGGGTTCCCCGTTTGATGACCTGCTGCAGGATGTTCTTGATGCTGTTCAGCGAATATGGACGGACGGGGGGCAGGGTCTTGACCAAGCCCCGAATCTCCCATGCCTGCGCATACTCATAGAAGTCGTCGTTCGGATCCACGCTTATCTGGCCGAAAGCCGGGAAGGCAATGAGGAAAAGTGCTACTAATGATATTAGGAGATGCAGTTTTCTCATTTCCTGAACATCTCCGGAACCCGTATTTTGATTGAAACAGACAGCTCAGGACCGTGCCGGGTCTTTCCCTCCACGTTTCCTGAGTTCATGACGTAGGTATAGGAAGGCTGCACCTGCAGGGACAGGTAGTCAAACGGCTCGTACGTAAGCTTGAGGGCGGCGTTCAGCACGTACTCGGTCGCACCACCATTATAGGTCGAAGGGGTGGACAGGCCCTGCCTGTCTTTTGCGGCCCCATCCCCCTGTGTCTTTGCATTCGGAAAGGCCCAGGTCTGGACATCCCAGTTCGAGCCAAAATTTGTCCGTTCCCTTCCACGCCAAAACTTGTTATCAAAGACCTTCGTGCCGGACATCTCCCCCCTCGCCATGAAAAGCCCCGTCGCCGTCAGCGACCAGCGGCCGGGAACCTCATAGCCGACGGACAGCTTCGCCGCCGCCGTATCGGGGCCAAAAGGCGAGCCAATCCACTCGTACAGTGCATCCTCTGGATCCGAGTACCCGATGTTCTCCGTGTAGCCCCGCGCCATGCTCCAGTTGGGACTTTCCTTTATGTAGAGGTAGGGCATGGCGTAATATCCCTCCAAGCGGGAGTGCAGGTAGCCATCGGAAAGGGGGATGAAGGACTCCACGCCCAGCTGCCCTCCCATCGCGTTGGGAGTCGTGTCGCTGTCCCGCTCCATTTCCGACGGCAGCTGCAGCTGGTCCTGGGCGTACAGCCCGTAGATGCGAAGGTTGTTCGTCACCGCGTAAGACGCCTTGACCGCAAGATATGCGCACGCGCTCTCGTCCCAACCATACGGATTGCCCGCGGGAAAATAGTCCTTCCAGTTGTGCATTCCGTGGAAAATCGTCAGCGGGTTCAGGAACCGCAGCTCCATCGGACCGTACGCCAGCGTGGACTCCTGCACCGACACGCTCAGCTTGTTGAAGAAGCGGAAGTCAAAGCGGTGCGTATACATGTATTTGTCCACATTCAGCTGGGTCACGTTCATGTTGTAGCGGATATTGGGATTGAACACCTCCAGGTTTGCCCAGCTCGTTCCCGTCAGGTAGCGGCTGTGTATGATCGATCCGGAGAGCGTCCGTCCAACATCCTGCTCGCCCATGCCAATCCGCAGGTTTATCCCCGTTTTGTCAGTGAACTTGTATCCAGTGGACAAGTAGCCCGTTCTTGGGAAGTCGGCATTGATCTGCTTCACATCCAGGGGGACGTTCGTGTAGTCGTCCTTCTTCTCCATCTGCTTCTTGTTTATGCCCAGCTCGAGGTCCATGCCGAGCGACAGGAAGTTTCCCAGGTTCAGGTAGACGGGTGCATACAGGAGGGGCTTCTTGTCGTACCGCCCATACACCCACTCAAGGTTCTCATTGAACTTGTAGTAGCCTTCAAGGTTCAACTCCGGCCTGATTCCCAGCTGCACCAAGTCCAGATTGACCGACAGGTCGTCGTCGTCAAAGTATTCCGACAGGCGCCTGTAAAGTTTCTTGCCAGCCGGACTGAGTATATCGTAGTCTATCTCGTCCAAGTAGGTGCGCAGCTCGGCGACGGAAAGAGGGGCCTGGTCCGAAAAATCCACAACGCCTGATTCAATCGACAGGGCGGCAAATGCATCATAGACCCAACTGCCAGCATTGACAAGCTCCTGCCCGCCCCGCGCGTACACGCCGGCCGTGCTGAAAGAGCAGATGAGTAATCCTAAAACTGCTGGCAGGAACGCCCCTGAGCTTTTTTTCATTTACGCAGATAGACCTCTGAGCCAGTGCAAAAGTCGGTCACATGTTGCACTGGCTCACGAGGGCCTCATCACACTTCGTGCAATTGCAGCCCTCGCAGGTTGATTTGGATCAGTTTCAAAAGTCCATCCAGGACTTTTGAAACTGCCGCCTTCAAAAATCTTTTATCGGCAGCTTCGCAAAAAAAACACACAGCGTATTGTCCAAGTTACACCGATGGGTTATAATTGCAATCCATGACGGCAGCAGAAAAAAAAGACGTCCTGGCCTTCGTGCAGCTGGCCTCGGCCAGCATCCTGGGCTTCGCAGACAGGGACCTGGACGGGGAAAAATACAATTTTCAGGACGATGTCCCGGCATCCACGCCTGCCTCCAGTGAAAGCATGGACGCAGGAAATACGGCCGGCATCGTGGCGGGCCAACACATCCGCACTTCTGGGGACGGAAGCATGGATGAAGGAAAGGCCGCTGCCCTCCCCCCAACAGCAACTGAATCTGGAACCGGGCCTGCCGCCGTTTCCCCCGCAGGAATCACCATGCCCAGCATCGAAGAAAAAGTTTCCCGCTGCCAGAACTGCCGTTTGGCCAGCACCCGGAAAAACACGGTTCCAGGAGAAGGCTCTCAGCACCCGGTCGTCATGGTCGTCGGAGAGGGACCGGGCGAAATGGAGGACAGGAGCGGACGCCCCTTCGTAGGACCCGCCGGGCAGCTCTTGGACAGGATGCTTGCCGCCATAAGCCTGTCGCGGACTTCCAACTGCTACATCGCTAATATCGTAAAATGCCGCCCGCCCCACAACCGAGATCCCTATCCCGATGAAGAGGAGGCATGCAGCCCCTTCCTTGAGGCCCAGATACACATTCTGAAACCAAAAGTCATCCTCGCACTGGGCAACATCGCGGCAAAAAAGCTTTTGAACACGTCGGAGGGAATAAGCCGTCTGAGGGGCCGCTTCTACGACTACAACGGCATTCCCCTTACCGCAACATACCATCCTTCCGCCCTCCTCCACAATGAAACACTCAAGAGGCCCGCATGGGAAGACCTGAAGGTCCTCCGCGCCTGGCTGGAAGAAAACGCGCCCGGCTACGACACCCCGTTCAGGCAGCAGGCCTAGGCCACACGCGATGCCATTCTTTGCAAACGTAGCCGTCAACCTCCCCCTCAACCAAAGCTTCACGTACAGCTGTGACATAGAGGGCGAAGACGAAGGGCGCGCGTTCGGCCGCCGGGTGCAGGTTCCTTTTGGTTCAAGACGGATCCAGGGCATCGTGACAGGCAGCAGCAGCGAACTGCCCCCAGACTGCGCCATTCAAAAGGAAAAGATACGCAAAATCATACGCTTCATAGACGAAGAGCCCATCTTGACGAAAGAGCTGTACGCCTTGGCAAGATGGGTCAGCCTGTACTACATCTCTTCCATAGGGGAATCCCTGTTTGCCATGCTTCCCTCCGGCAAAAGGGAAACGGCGATGGGAGGCCTTCCGTTCAGCGACGGGGGGGAAGCCTGGGACCGGAAGGAACTGAGCCAGGAGCAGCAGGATGCCGTAGAGCACATCGTAACGGCCGGGAGCGGCACGGCATGCATGCACTACCTGTACGGAATGACCGGGAGCGGAAAAACGGAGGTGTTCCTTTCCGCGGCGGAACGCATCCTCGCACAGGGAAAAGGAGTCATATACCTGGTCCCAGAGATAGGCCTGACTCCCCAGGTGACCAAGGCCGTCGTCAGGAGGTTCGGAAACACGGCTGCCATCCTGCATTCGGGGCTAAGCCCCAGCAAGCGGCTTGGCGAATGGAGGCGGATTCTTTCCCGACAGGCCCGCGTGGTCATAGGGGCACGGAGCGCGGTGTTCGCCCCCCTTCCCGACCTCGGCCTCATAATCATAGACGAAGAGCATGACGGCTCCTACAAATCCGGATCCGCCCCCCGCTACCACGCCCGCCAGGTCGCAATGCACCGTTGCCAAGAGCAGGGCATCCCGCTGGTCATGGGGTCCGCAACTCCTTCCGTAGAGGCATGGCAGCTCATGAAGCAGGGCGGCATTGCCTGCCACAAGCTGACCCGCAGGCTTTCCGGAGGCGCGCTGCCCACGGTGGAATGCGTAAACCTGAGCCTTGCTTCCCCACGGGACGGGGGGAGCATTTCGGACAGCCTCGAAAAGGCCCTGGAAGCCGCGCTGGACCACGGCAAGCAGGCCATCCTCTTTTTGAACAGGAGGGGCTTCACCAACTTCTTCCGTTGCAACAGCTGCGGATTCGAGCTGAAGTGCAGGAACTGCTCCGTCACCCTGACCTACCACAAGCAGGACAACCGGCTGAAGTGCCACTACTGCGGCTACACCGTAGAACCGCCCCACCAGTGTCCAAAGTGCAATTCCCTGGACATAGGATACTTTGGATTTGGAACGGAATTCGTAGAAAACGAAGTCAAGGCGAAGTTTCCCAACGCACGGGTCATCAGGGTGGACAGCGACAGCCTCAAAAGCAGGAACGAACTGGAAGAACGGCTGGAATCCTTCAGGAAGGGAGAGTACGACATCCTGCTGGGCACCCAGATCGTCGCAAAGGGACTCAACTTCCCCCGCCTCCAGCTGGTCGGGGTCGTCCTGGCGGACAGCGGACTGCACATGCCGGACTTCAGGGCAGCTGAACGTACCTTTGCCCTCATAACGCAGGTGTCGGGACGGGCAGGACGGTTCTCTCCCGACGGCCGCGTCATCGTGCAAAGCTATTCGCCCGACATGCCCCCCATAGACTACGCCGTGAAAGGACAGCTGGAGGCATTCTACGAAAGGGAACTGGAGCAGCGGAAAATCCTGTCGTTTCCCCCCTACTCCCGCCTGCTCCGGCTGGTGTTCCGCTCTTCCGTTCCGGGCGAAGCGGAAAAGGCAGCCTGCGGAGCGGCGGAAATACTCATGCACATGGACGGACAGGGAGAGTTCGAGCTGCTGGGACCGTCCCAGTGCCCGCTCGAGATGATAGCGGGCAACTGGAGATGGCAGATCATCATGCGGGGAAAAAAAATGCCGCCCCTGCAAAGGGCGGCATCCTCGTTCATACGGGGCTACGCGGCGGCCGGTCACGTCTACATAGAAGTGGACGTAGACCCAGTAAGCCTGCTCTGAAGGAACCGCGCAGGAACCTTCAAAAGCTCTGGCGGGTCCGCCGTTCGTCGGCCCTGCCACTGCTGCAGTCCCTAGTCCTTTCTGATTATGTTCTTCCGTTCACGGACGATGTAGCTTGAAAAACCGCTGTCGTCCAGTTTAGTCTGGAACTTATCCAAGTCAGCCTCGTCTATGTCGCGAAGAACCACACGTATGATGTTGCCAACCTTCTGGTAGGCAACATTGTCAAAGCCCGCCTGCAGAAGCTTGTGGGCCATTACCTTGGCATTGCCCTCGTTGGAATACGCCCCCAACTGGATGTCCCACCGCTTGGCGGAAGTCTCCTCCACGACGGTCGTCGTAGTGGTCGTCGTAGTCGTAGTTACGGTCGTCGTCTCCTTCTTGCCGGAACTTGCGGGCTTGCTGGAATCTGTGGTTTTTGCAGGCTCGCTCTTTGCAGGCTCGCTGGCCTTTACCGGTTCACTAGCCTTTACCGGTTCACTAGCCTTGGCCGGTTCGCTAGCCTTGGCCGGTTCGCTGGTCTGCACAGGCTCGCTGGGAGGAGGCGGAGGAGGAGTCTCTTCCTCTTCTTCATAATCGGAATCGTTCGAAGTGACCGGCGCACTGTTGAAAGGAGGATTGCCGCCAAAGGTAAACCCCGTGCTTCCAGAACTGGAGGAGCTGTCGGAGGAAGAACTGTAATAATCGTCCTCCTCCTCGTCTTCATAGCTTCCGTAGGGGTCCTCGTCTTCCTCAGGATCCCCATAGGGAGAAGCCGCAGCCGACGATGAAGGACCTTCGGCCTCATCGACTATCTCAAGGGACACCTTCGCAGTTCCGTTTCCAACCATATCCAGCTCTATGGCGGCAGCCTTGGACACGTCTATTTCCCGCCCCTGCACGAAGGGACCGCGGTCGTTGACGCGCACGTTCACCGACTTGCCGTTGTCCAGGTTGGTCACCTTGAGCACCGTCCCAAAAGGAAGGGTCTTGTGAGCTGCCGTATATCCATTTGTATCGAAAATTTCACCGCTAGCAGTACGCCTACCATTGAACTTGTCGGCATAGAACGAAGCAACGACGTTCTCCTTGTACATCTCCGCAAAAAGGGTCGAGGCCGTAAAACAAAGTCCAAAAACGATAGCTAATTTCCTTGCTTTCATATCCTTATTATCGACTTTACAGGAATTTTATTTATGAAAATATTTTCCTCCGGGCCGCCCCTGCCGCATCGGAAAGGTATGAGCGGGGCGGGAATACCTTTCCTCAGATGATCTGCTTCAGCAGGGCTTGGCAGCCTTCCAGCACCTGGTCATAGGTCGTGTCAAAGTCACCTGAGTACCAGGGGTCGGCGATGTCGCCGGAATGCCCGGCAAACGACCGCAGCTTGTACAGCTTTCCATCCGGGTCGCCGCCGAAAATCCGTTCCATATTGTGCATGTTCGCGCTGTCCATCCCGATGATGAAGTCATACTCCGCGTAGTCAGCCCGGCGTATCTGGCTGGCCCGGTGGGGCGGCTGGGGAATGCCCATCTGGGCCATCTTGGCACGCGCCGGGGGATAGGGTGGGTTCCCCAGTTCCTCCGTGCTGGTCGCCTTGGAGTCAATCGTAAAGCGGCCGGACAGGCCCGCATCCGCCACGAGCTTTTTCATCACGAATTCCGCCATCGGGGACCGGCAGATGTTCCCGTGGCACACAAAAAGGATTCTTGTCATAGGCATCGATACTATACTGTTTTTTTGTCCGAATGTATACAAAAAAGGCAAGCCGTGAATGCTTTTGCGCCCACGGCATTCCTCTATGGGCGCCCCTTCACGGGCGTGAAGTCCATTCATTCACAGGCGTCTTGCCCCCTTCACGACGGGGCTTGCCCCCGGGCGCTTTGTTCCATTATACTGTCCCCATGCTTTCATACCAGCACGAATACCACGCGGGAAACCACGCAGACGTCCTCAAGCACGCCTGCCTGCTCGCCATCCTGCGCTCACTCTGTAAAAAGGACAAGCCCTTTACGGTCATAGACAGCCACGCCGGGGCGGGCCGCTTCCGTCTGGACGACGAACGTCTCCTCAAGACCGGAGAGGCGAAAGACGGCATCGAAGCCCTGCTGGCCCAGGACCGGGATGTTATGCCGCCCCTCCTGCACGACTACGCCGTCCTGGAAGAAGCCTACCATGACCGGGGCCTCTACGCGGGCAGCCCGGAGATAGAGCGCCTCTGCCTCCGGGAAGGGGATGCCCTGCACCTGGTGGAAAAACACCCCGCCGCCCATGAAAGTCTTGCAGCTCATGTCCGCGAGAGCCTGCTCCGTGCCGGTGCGGACGCCAGACCGGAAGAAAGCCGCTGTCCGGTCAGGGCAGATATCCGCTGCGAGGACAGCTACACCGCGCTCAAGGCCCTCTGCCCTCCCCCCGTCAAACGCGGCCTTGTCCTCATAGACCCCAGCTACGAAGATGCCTCAGACTACGAAAAGGTGCGGGATGCAGTGGAAAACATCATCAGCAAATGGAATACCGCCGTCATCGCCCTCTGGTTCCCCCTGCTCGTCCGCCGTAAGAACGAGACGGCCCAGCTTTTGTCATCGCTCGAAGATTTTGCCAAGATGCAGGCGGTTCCCAAAGAGACCATGCGCTGTACGGTATGCGTGCGGGATGCAGACGCCCTGAACGAGGAAGCCGGGAGCCACCTCTACGGCAGCGGAATGTTCATCGTAAATCCCCCCTGGAAGCTCAAGGAGGAGATGGAGAAAGTCCGCAAATATATGGAAGAAAAACTCAGCTTCTAAAGGCCCAGGAAGGAATGGAATCCGTGGGATTCCACCGTGCGGAAAGTCATTGGATTCCCGGCAGGGAATCCGTGGGATAGAATACAGCCTGGATGATGGCGAACACTTCCTTGTCCTTGTAGTTCCAACGGTAAGTGGAAGCGGGCATGAAGCGGATGATGTAGCTGGATCCGTCCCCCAGGAGGTACATGTAGGGGATGAAGTCCCTGGCCCGCTTCTCGAAGTAGAGCCAAGCCTGCAGGTACACGAACTCGTCGCCAGTCGTGTACTGCTCCATCGTCGTAAGCGGACAGCTTATCACATCATCGACTATCTTGGTCTCGTACGCAGAAAAACTCGCATTCGCCTCGCGCACGGCCCTGTACAGGTTGTATGCAGAAAAAATGCGCTCTTCGTCGCAGACCAGCGCGTCTGCCTCGGCAGACTTCTCTCCCAATGTCTTGTAGGGGAAACGATATTTACGGTAGTTTCCCGCCACGGCAAGCTTGAATTCCTCTTCGTAGTAGTCGATTTTCTTCTGTCGGATTTCGTCGGCGCTCAGGGGCTTAGATGGGCTGCCGTTTGGATTCGTCGCCTTGAACAGGGACAGCTTGTCTTCCAATGCGTTGAATACTCGGGGCAACTTGAGGGAATTGACTTTCTTCTGATTAACCTTTCTATTTTCGGCCATAGCGCACTGCCGTTGGAGGAAGCGGTAAACGGGAGTCGGACCCGCCTATCAAGCTTGGGAAGCTCGCATACTACCGATGTATTATTACCGCAAAACTAGTACCAGTATATGGCAAAAGCTTTTTTTTTGCAAGAGGAAAAGTGAAAAAAAACATTTCGTTCCGTCTTTCTTACAAGGCTCTGCAATCCACGGACTTGTGTACAGTCAATCCACGGACTTGTGTACAGGCAGTCCACGGACTTGTGTACAGTCAATCCACGGACTTGTGTATAGGCAGTCCACGGACTTGTGTACAGGCAGTCCACGGACTTGTGTACAGGCAGTCCACGGACTTGCGTGTACCTTCGGTAAAAAACGATTTCCATGCAAGCTCAGATTGTTTCCTTGACTGAAAGGAGGATAACGTTTATTATATGGGTATGAAGAGACGCAATTATCTGAAAATTTCTTCCATAGTCTTTGCAGCGACGCTCGCATCGGGATGCGTGGCCAACTGTTCACATACAAAAGAGAACGAAATCACGGAAACCGTCCTGCAGGATGTTCCCCAGCAGGAGATAAAGCCGGAACCGCAGCCAGAACCGGAGAAGGTCGCGGAGGCCCCTGCCCCCAAGCCTGAGGTAAAGGCCGCGGAAGCCTCGTTCACCACGCCCAAGCCCGATCCCAAGCCGAAGGAAGAGGCAAAGGTCGAGCCGAAGCCGGAACCCAAAAAAGAAGAACCCAAGGTTCAGCCGAAAAAGGAAGAGCCGAAGGTGCAGCCGAAAAAAGAGGAACCGAAGCCGGAACCCAAAAAGGAGACTGTTGCCGACGAGGAATACACCCGTTCCGTTGCCCAGATGGCAGAAGGCCAGTCCGTCGACGTCGAGACGTTCAACAAGGACAAGGAGGCTGTCCTCGCCCTCATAAACGAGCTCAACTCCGTCATGAAGGAGCAGAACTATCGGGACTGGCTCAACTACCTGGACGAAGAAAGCAAGACCTACTGGTCCAACAAGTCCAACCTGAAGAAGGCCCAGAAGCGGCTTCCCGTCAAGGGGCTTACGTTGGCCACGCTGGAGGACTACTTCAAGTACATTTTCATTCCCTCTCGCCAGGGCAACGAGATGGACGAAATCCGCTATGAAACGGAAAGCAGCGTCAAGGCCGTCCAGATCCGCACGGACGAAAAAGGCCACTATGCGGGGGATACAGTCTACTACTACCTGCGGAAGGTGAACGGAAGCTGGAAGCTGCACCTTCCCCAGATGTAGGGACCGCCCCTGTAACGATAAAAGCCGAGTTTTGTTATTTAGGCAGAGACCTGGGGTCGGCAGGGCCTAAGACCTGCAAATCCCAGCAGGAGGCTGACTTAGGCCGCTTCCTGTATATGCCGGTTTGTACGGCTCGGGCCGTTCAACAAAAACAAAAAAAGAATTGATTTTTTATTGAGAATGATATAGAATCAATTCTTGTAATCAATCCAGGAGGATTTAAATGAAATTAGTGAAGTCAATCGCCTGCGGCGCCAGTC
>JAILON010000132.1 GCA_024690865.1 Treponema sp.
AGGACCATCACCGACGACATCATCGTCGCACGCATCCACGAACGAGGCGTAGGCCTGGACGACCTGACCGTCAAAGCGGTGATCGGCCTGTACAAGAAGGAGGTCGTCGCCGCACTGGGAAGGGGCGAGTCGATCAACCTGATGGACCTGGGCACCCTGTACATCAGGGCCACCGGGGCCGTGAACAGCAGGGAGGCCGCCCCGTCGCTGATGAACCTGGAACCGGCGTTCACCTCGTCAAAGGTTGCCGCAGATGCGGTCGCGTCCGTGAAAATCAACGGCGCGTCGCTGTCCGAACCCGGACCGAGAATGGAGGAGGTCATGGACCTGTTCACGGGAACGTCCAGCCTGAACCTTGCCAAGGACGAGGAAAACTCGGATGCCGAGCCGGAGACGATGAGCCTGACGGAAGGAAAGGTCGCCGTCATCCGTGGCAGCAGGCTCAAGATTGCAGGTGACGAGGGCGGGGTATTCTTCTGCCCGCTCGGAGAGGACGGGAAGCCCGTCGCGGACAGGAGCCGCTACGTCGCGGTTTCCCCGGACAAGCTCTCTCGCAACAGGGCGCAGGAACTTGAGTTCTTCATACCCAAGGGGCTTAACATGGATACCCAGTACAGGATTCTCGTCCGTACGAACTACATATCGGCGGGCAAGAGCCTGAAAAGCTACCGCGAGGTCCTTTCCGACCCGCTGGTAATCAAGTCTGATACGATGTAAAACAAATGGGCACGGCAGGCCAGGACAATTCAATTGTTCCGCTACAGGTCGCCGTGCCCGCCGCTTTTTCGACTGGCTTGATGAACGCCTTTGTTTTCAGTATACTACCGTTATGAAGGGTTCTAAATGGATTGCCCTTGCAATAATAGCCACACTCCTCTTTTTCCTGCAGCTTGCAATCAGCGGGATTGGCTCATACGTGGCAGGATTTTTTGTCGCTGTTCCTTTTGACAGAGATGGCCTGTTTGTGCAGAGATCGGTTCACCACCTTGTACAGATGTCGCTTGCCCTCATCGTAATCTTCGGGTTGTACAGGGGCAGGAACATAAAGGGATTCAAACTTGCGCCACGGTATGACAGGACGGGCGTAAAATGCACGCTCACCTTTTGCGGAGCCATACTGCTCTACTATCTCGCTGTATTTGCAGTCGGACATTCTTCCCGCACGATACAGACATTCACGTATGAACTTACCGGGCTGAACATTGCCGGAACACTGGGCTTCCAACTGTTTTTTTCCGGCCCATCGGAAGAAATACTTTTCCGCTCATTGCCGATTGTCCTGTTCCTGCATATACTAAACGAGGACTGCCGCCTGCACAGGAACCTAGCAATCGTTCTAGCGGCTGTTCTATTCGGTCTGGCCCACATCAATTTTTTCAATTGCACTATGCAATTGTTCCAAGTATGCTATGCGTTTGTGCTTGGCCTTGCATACGGGTACGTATTTATCAAATCAAACAGCGTCATATATCCAATGATAATGCACAGCATGAGCAATGTCATCTCTGTCGGCGGAACATATCTGTATATGCTGTTTGCAAGCGGAGAATGAAAATGAACAAAGGTGTAAAAAAAACTGTCACCATAATCCTTGCAGCCGTATGCGGGCTGGTTGCGGCCATAGGATTGGCATTCAGGCGCGAACTGCTGTCGCTTGCGAGCCTGCAGGAGAAGTACGATGGCGTTTATACCATGCGGTATTACGGGGATTATGGATTTGACGAATTTTTGAAGACCGGGGCCACAACGGATTCGGACATAGAAGCATTCGTCACCAAACGATTGCTCAAGGGACTTCCGATAAAGCTGAACATTACCGATGCAGCCTGCACTGCCTTTGTCACCCGCGATGAAACGGGGAACGTGATATTCGCCCGGAACTTTGATTTTGTGTACGCCCCCTTCATGCAGCTCTATACAAAGCCCGACAACGGCTACGCCTCTGTTTCCACCGTCAACCTTTCCTTTGCAGGCTATGGCAAGAAAAACCTTCCTTCATCGGGAATACGTGCAAACAATTTCCTGACGCTGGCGGCACCGTTCCTTCCGTTCGATGGAATGAATGAAAAAGGCGTATGCATGGCGCTTCTGGCTGTGCCTGATGTACAGATGGAAAACGATCCCGAAAAGGTCACATTGAATACGACGACCGCCATCAGGCTCGTCCTTGACAAAGCTTCATCAGTGTCCGAGGCGGTGGACCTGCTGAAGCAATACAACATCTACTTTTCAGGCGGCATAAACTGCCATTTTTTGCTTGCGGATGCTTCTGGAAAATCCGTCCTTATCGAATACTATGACGGGGGACTGCAAGTGATTGAAAGCGATACCGCCTACCAGATTGCCTCAAATTTCATCGTCTATAAGAACGTGAATATCGGGGAAGGATTTACGGAGTTTGATCGCTTTGATGCAGTAAAGGAAACACTGCAGAAAAAGAACAACTGCCTTACAATGCACGAATGCGAGTCACTCCTCAATGAAATCGGCGTGTACAACGGGGATATTGACAAGCTCCAGTGGTCCGTCATATACAACCTGTGCGACAAAACGGGAAGCATCTGGCCATATAGGGACATCGCAAGGATCTGGGACTTCAGCTGCACGGAATTGAAGTAACTGAAGGTGAAGGCTGGCAACTCGCACCGAAGCATTTTTTCCACAGTGACACTCTATGGCACCCTGGATGTGGTAGAATAAATTTACGCACAAGAAAGGAATGTCGCTTGCGGATGTGGAGAATGAGATGGGGACGAGTTCTTGAATCATGTCTTGTTTTGAAATAAAGAAGAATCTTCTTGATAACAAATCTGCGTTGCTCTTGCTCATGTCATACATGGACAAGGATATATCGGGAACTTATAATTTCAAGAACGCCTTGAAAAATGGAGATGTTGTCAGGGTTTTGAAGTTCCTGTGGAACTTCAATCGTTTCAAAAACGATGAAACGAAATGAAAAGCGATAGAGGAACCATGCTATGAAACTTTTGAGTTACGAATAAGGCAATGGGGAGGAACGTGCAGATGAATTTCCTTTTTGTAGCGTTGGGCGGTGCGCTTGGAGCAAGTGGCCGGTATGCAATCAGTCTTATTCCGCTGAAATCTCAGTTTCCGTTTCTTACGCTGCTTACGAATCTTTTTGGGGCAGTCCTCATTGGATTTGTGGTTGGCATTGTGGAGAGCCGAGGCGCTTCTAAAAACGCGGTGCTTTTCTGGAAAACCGGGGTGTGCGGCGGGTTCACGACTTTTTCGACCTTCTCGTTGGAAGCCTGTGCGCTTTTGGGGAACAAGTCCTATGGGCTTTGCGCTTTGTATATCGTGCTGAGCGTCGTCGGCTGCATTGCCGGAGTCTGCTGCGGGAAGAAGGCCGCGAGTTTACTGTAAGCCGCCGTCGTTGCCTCAGAAAAGTGTGCTGTCCTGCCCACGTTATCCCTAGAAAAATGTGGCGTTCCGTCTGGTTTATCCTCAGAAAAGTGTGGTGTTTTACCCGATTTATCCCTAGAAAAGTGTGATAAACCGCTTGATTTATCCCTAGAAAAGTGTTATCTATAAGGCATGAGGCGCATACTGTATGACGGGCTGGTGAGGTGGAAGCTGTCGGCGGGGCGGAAGCCCCTGATTCTGGAAGGGGCGCGGCAGGTTGGCAAGACATGGCTCGTGGACGAGTTCGGCAGGAATGAATACGAGCATTACATCAAGATAAACTGCGACAACAATCCCAAGGTGCAGGATTTGTTCGTCGATTACGATGTGAAACGGATTCTGCGCATTGTGTCTGCATTGTCCGGCAAGCCCGTGCTTCCGAGCAGGACGCTCATATTCTTTGACGAGATACAGGAGCTGGACAAGGCGTTGGGCTCGCTCAAGTATTTTGCGGAGGATGCGCCCGAGTACCATGTTGTTGTCGCGGGATCACTGCTGGGCATAAAGTACCGTCAGGGGGAATCGTTTCCGGTCGGCAAGGTGGACACGCTCCGTCTTTTTCCCCTGAATTTCAATGAATTCCTCATGGCGGTCGGTGAGGAATCCAAGGAAGAGATTCTTTCCTCCTGTACCTGGGGTGACATAAAATCGCTGAAATCTTCCTATATAGAGCTTCTGCGCCAGTATTACTTTACTGGCGGGATGCCAGCTGCCGTCAAGGAATATGCGCAGAGTCAGGATGTGCTTCGTGTCAGGGAAATCCAGCTGTCGATTCTGCATGACTATGACGATGACATAGCAAAACATGCTCCCAGAACTGAGATTGCGAAAATCCGTATCGTGTGGAATGCCATCCCTTCGCAGCTTGCCAAGGAAAACAAGAAGTTTGTGTACGGTGCCATACGCAAGGGGGCGAGGGCGGCGGAATATGAGAACGCTATCCAATGGTTATGCGATGCGGGATTGGTTCATAAAGTCCACAGGGTAAGCAAGGTTGCCGTGCCGCTCAAATTCTACGAGGATTTCAGCGCGTTCAAGCTGTTCATGAATGACAGCGGTCTGTTTGGTGCGCTGTCCGCTACTCCGATACAGGACATTCTGTTGGGAAATGATATCTTTGAGGAATACAAGGGGGCGTTCACGGAACAGTTCGTGGAGCAGCAGGTCGCATCATGTGGTACCCCATCCCTCTACTACTACACCAACAGCAATTCAACTTCAGAAATCGATTTTGTCATGCAGTGCGGCTCCAAAGCCCTTCCCGTTGAGGTAAAAGCCGAGGAGAACCTTCATTCCAGAAGCCTGAAAGCATTGCTCTCCAGGGACGAGAGCCTGCGGGGGCTGAGAATTTCCATGTCCGACTGGCGGGAGGAAACCCGCTTCGACAACCTGCCCCTTTACGCGGTATACAGCTATTTCAGGAGGCTGTTGTAACTGATAAAAGCAGAGAAAGCCGTGTTTTTGGCGATTATAACTGATAAAACACAGAAAAAGCTTGATTTTGGCGATTATAACTGATAAAATAGCCCTATGATTAAGCGTGAAGTGTACATGCAGAGAATCAGGCCGTTTATGAATACGGAACTGATAAAAGTGTTTACAGGAATCAGGCGGGCGGGAAAATCCGTGATGCTGGAGCTTGTGAAAAATGAGCTTAAGGATTCAGGCGTAAACGAAGCAAACTTTCTCTGCATAAATTTTGAGCAGTTTTCAAATTCTCAGCTTCTGGATGCAAAAGCTCTCTACGGAAAAATCGTTGCATTCCAGAAAGGCATCCAAGGGAAGACATATCTGTTCTTTGATGAGATTCAGGAAGTTGAGGGCTGGGAAAAATGCATCAATTCCTGCCGGGTAGACTTTGACTGCGACATTTACATAACCGGTTCAAATG
>JAILON010000174.1 GCA_024690865.1 Treponema sp.
CTGATAAGATTGCCCTGGAAATCAGATGCAAATCCTTGATTTCCAGTCCCTTTTTTAGTATATTCTCGTCCTGCCTTGTGACAGCTTGTCCGCATCCCCCGTCAAAGTGCAGGACCTGCCCATAAGCTAGCTGGAGTAGACAGCACACTCTAGCTAGAGTATAATCCATCACCTTCCTAGAGTTGACAGCACAATCCAGCTAGAGTATACTCCCTTTACAGCCTTGTAAGCGCCCTTCGCAAGGCCGGTGAGCACACCCTTCTATGCCCAGGCAGATTCCTTTTTCCGTCGGGAAAAAGTTTCCTGTAGCCGAAGGGAGCGGGGACTTACCGGGGGCTACTAGCAGGACAATCATTAAGGAGAATAGTTCGCAGATGCCAAGGAAAAAACCAGACTTACTGTCGGTCGGGAAACAGGAGAGCGCCGTCGACATCACGATACGAAAGAACAACCTGAAGGCCGAAGGCAGGCGCGACAGCGTGTACGGATCGGTCGAACACAGGAAAATCAGCGTCCGCGCAATCCTCAAGGAAATAGAGGAGAAGTCCTCCTCGGCCATGAGCCGGGACCTCATGTTCTATATGGCGCAGGAGCTGAGCCGCAGGATGATGGAAAAGCTGAGGCAGGGCTATGCCGTGGAGCTCCTGGACTTCGGAACGATATACCCGACCCTCAAGGGGAGCCTGGAGGAGGACGCGACGAGGGCGGACATACGAAAGCACTTTGACGTCGGCTTCAGCCCCTCCCGGGAAGCAAAAAAAGCCGTCGGTTCGCTCGTCGTGGGCGACATCCACAAAGTCCGCTCACAGCACGATATTTTCTCCGTGACGGACCTCTTCAACAGGGAAAACCCAGAAGGAACCGTAACGGAAAACGCCTACGTCAGGATACGGGGGAAAGCCCTCAAGCTCGGCGGCAGCCAGTCCGCCCTGTACGCGGTCAGGCTGAATGACGATTTCGCAGGGGAAACTGCGGGCGTTGCCCCAGACGTTGCCTCAGACCTTGTTCCGGCCATGCTCCCCCCGCGGGAGGACTGGATACGGCAGGACAGGATTTACACGAACAAGCCCTCCTGCCTTGAGTTCTGCATGGAGGGCATCACGAAGGGCAATTACGTATTCGTCGTGGAAACAAGCCTGAGCGCAGGAGGCAAGAGCCTCAAACAGAGCGTAAGCGTGCACAGCGGCGTCATCCGCGTCGTGGAAAAAATCTGACTCCGTAGAACATACCAGGCTGTCTTGAATCGGTGACGCTTGACGAGGCTTTCGAGGAGATGAAGTCCTTCAAGCGGCTTGGATAAGCCCAAGGAAAACAGCCCTCTGCCTCCGACAGCGCGATGTTCGCCCCTGCACATGTATATCACATACAGTACAAAATTATTGATTTTCCTTTTTTTATATCATATACTGTATAAAATGTCGAAAAGGAGCCTAGTTTGAAAGAACACAAACTATTTGCGCGCCCATCATACATGCAGAGGATCGAGCCGTTCATCGACAAGGCTATACGGCAGACAACGTTGGAAGCCTTTTTTCCGCAAACAATATAAGCAAGTACTTGAAAGCTCAGCACGTTGACATCCAGACTGCCCAAGTCCTCTCATACCTCAAGGCCTTCTGCAATGCGTTCCTTATGAGCAAGGTAAGCCGAGCCGATGTAAAGGGACTCAAAATCTTTGAGGTGGGAGAAAAGTATTACTTTGAAGACCTTGGCCTGAGGAATGCAATCGTAAACTTCGAGGCAGAAAAGGATATCGGAAAAATCATGGAGAACGCCGTTTACAACCACCTTGTCAGACTGGGCTTCGAGGTCTTTGTGGGCCGCCTGGACGACAGGGAGATAGACTTCTACTGCATGAGACAGGGACGAAAACTGTACGTGCAGGTCGCTTACCTGATAGCCGACGCGGAGACGCACCGGCGCGAAATCGGGAACCTGGAGGCTGTGCATGACAACTATCCAAAGTATGTGGTCTGCATGAACCCCCTGCTCCACAAATCCAACTCAAACGGAATCGAATTCTATCATCTGCGTGATTTCCTCCTGAAAGAGGATTTCTAGGAGAACGCCCCCTGTCTTGCACAAAGGACGCTTAAAATGCTATAGTTAGCTAATTTAGACATAAGAGGTGGCTGTATGGCTCTTACATTGGCAGAGAAAATCCTTCAAAGGCATATCATTCCTTCGTCCCTTTCCTTCACGAAAGGTTCCCCCATCGAGCGCGGAGTTGACATCGCGATAAAGATAGACCAGACCCTGACGCAGGACGCAACGGGAACGATGGCCTACCTCCAGTTTGAGACGATAGGAATTCCCCGGGTAAAGACAGAGGTCTCCGTCAGCTATGTAGACCACAACACCCTGCAGACGGACTTCAAGAATCAGGACGACCACCGCTACCTGCAGTCCATTGCGGCGAAATACGGCCTCTACTTCTCCCGCCCTGGCAACGGCATCTGCCACCAGGTCCATCTGGAACACTTCGGCAAGCCGGGCAAAACCCTGCTCGGTTCAGACAGCCACACCCCGACCGGGGGCGGAATCGGCATGATAGCGATTGGAGCGGGCGGCATCGACGTCGCCGTCGCGATGGGGGGCGGTGCCTTCCACCTTGCAATGCCCAAGATCTACGGGGTACACCTGACCGGCCGCCTGAGGAAGGGCGTGAGCGCAAAGGACGTCATTCTTGAGCTTTTGCGGAAGGAAAGCGTCAAAGGCGGTGTTGGCGCCATCTATGAATATTACGGAGAGGGCGTGAAAAGCCTGACCGTTCCCCAGCGGGCGACGATCACGAACATGGGCGCGGAGCTGGGAGCGACCTGTTCGGTATTCCCGAGCGACGAGGCGACAAAGCGATTCCTTGCCAGCATGGGCCGCGAACAGGACTGGAGCGAGCAGCAGGCAGACGAGGAGGCAGTCTACGACAAGACGATCGAGATAGACCTTTCCAGCCTCGCCCCGCTCGCAGCCTGCCCCCACTCCCCCGACGCGGTAAAGAGCATCCAGGAGCTGGCGGAAAAGAAGGTCACCCAGGTCGCAATCGGAAGCTGCACGAACTCTTCCCTCGACGACCTTGCGACAGTCGCCGCCATCGTAAAGGGCAAGCATATAGCCCCCGGAGTTGAGGCGGCCATAGCACCGGGAAGCCGGGCAACGCTGATGATGGCCGAGAAGGCAGGAATCCTCGGAGAACTGATACGGGCTGGCTTCCGCCTCCTTGAGAGCGCCTGCGGACCCTGCATCGGCATGGGATTCGCCCCGAACTCGGAAGGAGTTTCCCTCCGCACCTTCAACCGCAACTTCAAGGGACGCAGCGGCACCGCCGATGCGAACCTCTATCTGGTCAGCCCCGAGACGGCGGCCGCCATCGCGATAACAGGCCACTTCACGGATGCGAGCGCGCTCGACTACGAAGACGCCACGTTCACGGCAGAAGGAAGGGTCTCCCTGCTGGAAGGCAAGGATCCCCGCCTGTCCGCCAGCGACATACGGGAAGCAGCCCAGGACGAGGGCATGACCATTCCCCCGCTCCCCGAGGAGAAGGCCAAGGACGTGGAAATTCTCCGCGGACCGAACATCAAGCCCTGTCCCCCCTGCAAGCCCTGCGCGGACACGCTCAAGCTGCCCGTCCTGCTCAAGGCGGGGGACAACGTTTCTACCGATGACATCATGCCGGCGGGAACCAAGGTCCTGCCCTTCAGGAGCAACATCCCCGAGATAAGCAAGTTCGCCTACGAGCGGATCAGCAAGGACTTCTACAGCAAGGCCGAAGCCATCAACTTCTCCGGCTGCTTCGTCGTGGGCGGAGAAAACTTCGGACAGGGCTCAAGCCGTGAGCATGCGGCCCTCGGACCGATGTACCTTGGTGTCCGTGCCCTTCTGACCAAGAGTTTTGCCCGCATCCACAAGGCAAACCTGATAAACTACGGAATCATCCCTATTACGTTCAAAAATCCGTCCGACTATGACCTGATACAGGAAGGGGACTGCCTTGAGCTGACCGGCATCTTCGAGAGCCTCAAGAACGGAACGGACTTCCACATCAAGCTCATCGGCAAGGGCGGTGAGAAGGAGCTGGCAGGGGTCAACGACCTGGCGGAACGCTCCCGCAACATACTGCTCGCAGGAGGTCTCGCCCTGTATACAAAAGCCGGAGGACAATAAAAGTTCCCTTGCTTTTTATGCTCCCTTGCTATACAATGATTAAAGGAGTAATTGGCGCTTATGGTAAACATTCATAATATAATGGAGGAGCAGGTCATC
>JAILON010000183.1 GCA_024690865.1 Treponema sp.
TGGCGGCGGCGGGGTAGTCTTCCGCCCCTCCAGTTCCGCGGCGTCCCCCTCGAAGGGAACGGGCGTATACTGGGACATCAGCGAAATGCAGGCGCGCCCGTCCGCATGGCTTTTCAGGTAATCGAGCACCATCACCGTATCGTCCATCCTGCCGGGGAGGAAAAGGTGGCGGATGATGACGCCGGACAGAATCTTCTCCTTTGTCTCCCCGCCTTTGCGGACTTCTTCAATGGAAAGGGGGCTGAGCGAGAGCATGGTGCGGATTGCCCGCTTGGCGGCGGCGGGGTAGTCTTCCGCCCCGAAGAGGCTTTTGCTCATCATGGGGTTTAAGGTCTTCAGGTCGGGCAGCCAGATGTCAACCAGCCCTTTCAGCAGTTCCAGGCTTTCGGCGGACTCGTAGGCGCTGGAATTCCATGCAACGGGGATGGACAGGCCCTTGTCTTTTGCGGTCCTGATTCCTTTGGCAATTGCGGGAATATGGTGGCTGCCCGTGACCAGGTTGATGTTTTCGGCACCTGCTGCTTCAAGCTTCATGCAGATGCCGGCAAATTCCTCGCAGGTCAGCTCCCGGCCCATCCCCTGCTGGGAAATCTGATAGTTCTGGCAGAATGAACAGCGGAGGGTGCAACCGCTGAAGAAGATGGTCCCGCTCCCCCCGAAGACCGTCAGGAGGGGTTCTTCCCCGAAGTGCAGGCAGGCGGAGGCGGCCCTGAGATGGGCATCCTCCCCGCAATAGCCCTTTTGCCCGCTTGTCCGGTCAACCCCGCATTTACGGGGGCATTGCCGGCAGTCCTTGTACAGCTCGTCCATGTGTTGCTTTCCCGCCCCTTATTTCGACAGCTTTTCCAGCGGAGGGTCTACCATGCGGTTCTCAAAAACTTCCCTCAGTTGGGGACCGGTCGTGGCCTGGGGACAGCATCCTCCCGCCCAGTAGACGGCGTTGCGGATGACCTGCTGGATGTTGTGGTCGTGGTAGATGGGATATTCCTCGTGTCCGGGCTGAAAGTAGAAGATGCGGCCCTTGCCCCGCTGAAAAGTGCAGCCGGATCGGAACACCTCGCCTCCCGCAAACCAGCCGGTGAATACAACATCATCGGGCTTTGGAATGTCGAAGTATTCTCCGTACATCTCCTCCTGAGGCAGTTCAAAGAAGGGGGGCAGCCCGGCCGCAATTGGATGGCTTGGGCTGGTGACGAAAAGGCGTTCTCGGTCGCCGTGCCTCCAGCGGAGGGTCATCGTCGTCCCCATCAGAAGTCGCATCAGCTTGGAATAGTGGGCGGAGTGGAGCGCGACCAGTCCCATGCCCGCAAGGACCTGTTCCTGTGCCCGCCTTGCGACCGCATCGGAAAACTCCTCCTGCAGCATGTGGCTCCAGTAGACGAGTACGTCCGTGTCCTTGAGGACTTCTTCGCTCAGGCCGTGCTCGGCTTCGTCAAAGCAGGCTGTCCGAACGGAGAGAGATGGATCTTGCTTGAGGAAGGAGGCGATGCAGCCGTGAATGCCCTCGGGATAGATCCTGCGGACCTGCTCATCGGTCTGTTCGTGCCTGCCTTCGTTCCACACCGTTACCCGCAGCATCTAGATGAACACGTCCTTGACGGTGGCCTTGAACTTATCGCCCCGGTCAAACTCGTTGCTGAACATCCCAAAGGAAGTACAGCCGGGAGAGAAAACGACCGGAAGGGGCGTGTGCTGGGTGATGGGGCCGAACACCTTCTTTGCGTCCGGGGCACAAATCCGTTCCTTTAGTTCAACAAGAAGCTCTTTGAGCGAGGGGAAGGGGCCCATGAAACTGACGTGGGCGGAATCGAGCAGGGGGAGGAGCTTTTCCGTTCCGCTTCCCTCTAGGAGGTAGAGCTGCTTGACCCGCCATTTGCTGCCGTCCGTTCCGTTCAAGGTGGCGGCAAGCGGGCGGAAGTCCAGGTTCTTGTCGGTTCCGCCAGCGATGAGGACGATGTTCTGCTTGAAAGACTGGCTTGCCATCGCCGTGGACTCCGGTACGGTGGAACAGCTGTCGTTGTAGAAGGTCAGCTGCCGTCCGTCCTTGTCGTTCTTCCACTTGTGGCAGGCTTCCAGGCGGTGGGGCAGGCCTGGCCACTGGGAGAGGACGTTGCAGGTTTGCTCCGGGTTGATTCCCATCAGATGCATGGCGAGGGCTGCCTTGAGGCAGTTTATCCGGTTGACGGGGCCGGGAACGTCGAGTTCGCGAAGTATCCGCTCCTGCAGGACGCCCTTCATGACGGACTGCTTGTTGCGGAGTCCTTCGGGGAGGTTCGTATAGCCGTTGATGGAAGCATCCCGCTCTTTTTTTAAGAATACACCCCAGATGTCGCGGGGCAGGACATATTGGCTGTAACGGAGGACGAATCCTCCGGTTTCCTTTGCAAAATCGTCACCCCAGCAGTTACACCCTGCCTTTGGTGCGGAACATTCGTGCCGATAGCCGTCTTCATCGGCATCGACTATCGTGAAGTCGCTACTGTCCTGATCTGCATAGATGAGCCGCTTGTCGTCCACGTAGCTGTCCATGCCGTCGTACCAGTTCTGATGGTCGGGCAGAATTTTTGTTATGATGGCTACTTTTGGCTTGAGGACCTTCCTTCCCCTCAGGTCCCGGAGTTGCCAGCTGGAAAGTTCCAGCACGACGGGAGTCGTTCCGTTCGTCTGGTCCAGGAAGCTCAAGGGGCTGACGGTGATGTTTCCGCCTAAAAAGGCCGAATAGCCGGATTTCTGAAGGCCGAAGCAGATTGCTGAGGCTGTGCTGCTTTTGCCCTTGCTGCCGGTGACGGCGATGAGGGGGGACTTGCAGAAGCTCAGGAAGACGCTGATGTCCGTCTCGACTGCTTTTGCCGCGGAAAGATATTTGTTTCCTTCGAACTTGACGCCGGGATTCTTGATGACGCAGTCGGCGTTCTCAAAATCTTCCATCCGGTGCTGGCCTAGGACATAGGTCAGGCGGCCCCTGTCCAAGGCGGGGTCGTTCGTTATGGAGAGGATGGTCGGTTCCAGCTCCTGTCGGCTTTTCATGTCTGTTACGGTGACATAGGCGCCGTGCTTCAAAAAGAATTTGACGCTCGCTTCTCCGCCACCGTTCAAGCCAAGCCCCATAATCGTTATGTGCTTGTCTTTGATGTCCTCCAGACTCTTGAAATAACAGCCTTCGGGATACACATGGACGCTATTCTCCATAAGACGATTCCCCTCCTAATGTGATTTATTTTTTCAACAACGCTGCAAAAGGATTATAGTACATGCCGTCATCCGAACCGCTGAACTGCCGGTCTCCCCTGCCTTGTTTTCCGGCTGAGTTGCCACGGGCTGGAGATCGACTGTGTTCGTTGGACCGTCCTTCGGAGCGGAAGTCTCCCGAAGCGGG
>JAILON010000048.1 GCA_024690865.1 Treponema sp.
GCAGAAAAGAAGTGGAGGAAGATTAACGGGGTTGAGAAACTGAAACTGGTCCGGGAAAACAGGACTTTCGTTGACGGGGTATTGCTGGAAGCTGCTTAATAAATTTGAATCGTCTATCCACAACTATTGACAATAACTCACTTAAACAAATTGTATACTGAAAATGTAAGTTTTGATGAAAATTCAAAAGCTGCTAAAGATGTCACAAGAACATTAGATTTACTCTTTAAAATATTTCCTTCTAAGACTCCAGAATTGAAAAGACCTTATATTTTGGTTCTTTTTCTTTTAGCTCAAACACTTTTAAACGAATATGCGATAAAAGGGCGCGAGCAAGAAGTACTTGATTGGTTCATTGATTTTGTTGCCAGAGAAGAAGCTGAAAGCAAAAAGTCAGAAGATGAGCAAGACAAAGGATTTTTCATTTACCATGAGAAATCTCAGCATAGTACAGATACAGAAGATTCTCTTGAATGGAGATACAAATTTCTTATTGATGATTTATTTGTAAAAATGCCAAATATTCAACAAAAAGACCCTCAACGTCTTTTCGATGAATATCAAAGAAAAGCAATATTCAGAAAAAACAAGGGGATTTGTCAAATTTGTGGAAAAGAATGTACTTGGAATACATTTCAAGCAGACCATATACTTGCATGGAACAAAGGAGGAACAACAACTGTCGAAAACGGCCAAGTTTTGTGTCAAGAATGTAATGCAAAAAAAAGTGACAATTAGAAGTTTTTTACTATAATAATGGTTCATAGCCGACACGTGGCCAAGTGCCGCGTACGGCAAACTGACGCAGGCAGCACGGGCAAGCCCCCTTTACAGTACATCATCCAATCCCTATCCCGAGTCAGAGCCCTCCCCTGCCCCGCCCGTCGCGGAACAGGGGAGGAACGGGGCATCCGTTGCTACGGGTTCCGTATCGTTATGACATCGGAGACGACGGAGATTGCAGTCTTAAGGTTCTGCTTGTTCCCGCTGAAGAAGGTTTTGAGCTTGATGCGGTAGCTGCCGGCGGCAATGTCGTCCGGGATGAAGAACTCCAGCCGCTTGGGATTGTTGCAGGAAAATTGCTCACCCGTTATCTCCGTCCAGTCCGACCCGTCCTGAGAGATGTTGCCGTTCCCGTCGGCAGGACAGAGGTACAGTCCGGAGCCTTCCCCCGCAACCTTGAGCCTGTTACCCGTGAGCCGTATGGCCTTTCCGGCGGTGAAGGTATCCGAAGGAACCTCGCCCGGAAGGCGGAGCATGCCGTCAATCTGCGGCTGGCCGTCGTTCACGATGACCTTCGTGATTTTCAGCCCGGCGACCGCATCCTGCGCCTCGGACGTCGGGGAAAAGTGCAGGGCAAGCTTCTGCGAGAGGGCTGCCGACGGGTTCTCGCCGTCCACGGTTCCTTCCGGCACGATGAACATCGTGCACAGGCCCATCAAGTTCACCGCCTGGCCGCGGCGGATTGCCCTGAGGCATTCCTTTTTGAGCAGTCCCGCAGCCTTGAGCACGGTGTATTCGTCCAGTCCCCTGTCGCCGTCCTTGACGCGGGCGGCAAGGTTTGAGATGGTGAGCGTGTCGCGCGGAATGCTCCCGATGTAGTTCCTCTTCTCCGTGGAAAAGGGATTGTTGTGAAGGGCGATGACAAGCTTGTTGTCTTCGTCTTTGATCTGAAGTGAGTCAGCCATAGTAGGCCTCCTTAAAATGTGCTTCGGAGGGGCAGCCGTTCAACGAACGCTTGTGCGCCCCTTCCTGCACATAATCTACGACAAATCGAAGGCTGCAAAATGTAGACTGTAGTCCACAAGCGGTGCAAGGCCCAACTCTGTTCAGACCTGCGTTCCGTAAGGCAAAGCCGCCTGCTACCGCCACGATGGACTATCTGCTACCGCCACGATGGGCTATCTGCTACCACCACGATGAGCTACCTGCTACCACCACGATGGGCTATCTGCTACCACCACGATGGGCTATCTGCTACCACCACGATGGACATTCTGGTACCACCACGATGGATATTCTGGTGCCGCCAGAACGAGTATCACTAAATGACACCGGCAGCATGTATGCTTTTATGGTAGAAGAGCTTATGACAGGAGGATTCGCCCATGGACAAAGAGAAGAACGCCGCTCAGGACAACACCCCCGAGCTCCCGCCGCTCGTACAGAAGGCATCGCGACTGCTCGCGGAACGGATTTCCGAGATTGCTGAGGCACGGAGCTTCCTGCGGGCGAGGCTCAAGGAGCAGATTGCCGGACAGGAAGCCCTTACGGAAGAAAGCCGCACGGAGATGGAGGCCATGCTCGGGGACTACGGCACAGAGGAAGACACCGAACGCTACCTGCAGAAGGTGTTCTTCGAGTATTTCCCTAAACTGCTGAATCAGCTCTATTCCGAGCTGTGCGCCGGGGACGAACGCCTGCACCGCTGCTTCTGGAAGCTGGGGGACGAAGCCCTTCTGACGACTTCGCAGGTCCTGAACGGCCCCGGTCAGCCCCGCCACATCGCCCGGCTTGCAAGCTCGCTCAAGGATTACCTCTTCACCTTTGAGGACATCCCCCGTCTGCCAGACCGAGCCGTCCAAATAGTCCTGCGGGAAGTCGATCTGCGTGACTTGGCAACGGCCTTGCAGCCGGACACGGGAGAGGTGACGGAGAAGATTACCAGGAACATGAGCCAGCGCGCGGCAGCAATGCTTTTGGAGGACATACGCCTTGTGAAAGCTCAAATGCCGGACAAGACGGCTATCCACAAAGCACGATGTAAAATTCTCCATGTGATAAGCAGGCTGATGGACAGCGGAGTACTGAACATCCCCCTGCTGAATCCCGAGGAAGTGTTTTAGGGAGGCCACATGGTAAAGACATCGTACTGCTACCGCAGGGCAAGCACAGAGCATCCCCTCGGCATCTGGAAGGAGCTGCCCCCGGAACGTGCCGCCGAGCGCATCATCCTGCGGCACTCGTCCACCGGGAAGATTCTCTGTCCCGTACACTGCCGCTGGGAGGACTACAGCACCGAAATACTCGACAGCGAAGATGCCGTTACCGTGCGGTGCTCCGGCGGCAAAAGCTCGACAGGACTTCTCGTTCCCTTTGTCCCCGATGAGGAAGATTCTCCCCGCACCATGAACAACGGCGTAATTCTGATCGGAGACGGAAAGCATAACTTCCTCAGGCGCGAAGCCGAATACAAGCATCGTTGGCCCTGGAACCGGACCAATGATGAGGAGAAAAAAACTGCTCCCTGCGATGAGGATGGCATTCCTTACGATAGCTTTCTCTTTTCCGTCAAGAGCGACCTTGACAACATCTCGTGCATCCTCGGCCGCGTCTCGCTTGACAGGGAGAAGTTCCTTACCATAAAAGAAGGATGCTTCGACCTTGCCCGCATTCCGAGGAAGGAAGAGGAGACTGCTTTCTTTTTCAAGCATACAAATCCAGAGAACGAAAGATCCTGCTACCAGCATGAACTGGATGCCACATCACCGCTGCCACCGCAGCTTTCCCTCGCGCTTGAACAGGCAGCGGAAGAGCTCGTCGCCGCCTATGCAGGGCGCAGCATCCGCATAAACAAAGGATGTCTGCAGGGTATCAGGCTCTTGTGGGCACTCTCTGAATACCCATACGAGGCAAACATCTATGAAATGCAGAAGCATATAAGAGACACTGATTTCCGGCTCGACTGGCCCGACCGCAACGACAGCAACATCTACAACTCGTTCTGCCGGAAGTTCGGCTTTAAAAGCTTCCCGTCGCTCAGAAAGTTGTTTGAGACAGAACCTTGTTCGCTTATATGGTACAAGAACCTGTACGACATGGGTTTCCGCGACACGAACGTCATGATGGACATCCTGCGCCTGTGCGCACGGACAAAACACAACGCCGACTTTGACAAATACGTTTTCTTCCTCCATAAAGGCTGGATGAGCGACATCCCTGCGGAAGCAAACGGGTGTACCACGTTTCTAAAAAACATCTTCCGCTATGATACCAGTGACTGGATGATAAATGCGTTCGCGTTCTTCTGCGAACGGTCAATCGCCTTGAAAGGCGAACGCGCAACCTGGAACACGCTCAACCGGGAACCGACCATGGATCCGTCAGACAGGGCGGACATAGCCCGCCAGTTCATGCGCTATTACACAAACCTGAAGGACGAGGAGCGCGACATGGTATACCGGGAAGGCTTCACGACATACGTGCATGACGTGCTTTCCAAGATTGTCCTCTGCATAAAGAACAAGAACATCATCTTCAATTATACGGCAGAACAGGAATCCCTTGAGGACGAGATTGACGGCTATACATTCAAGCTTCCGGCAGACAGCGATACACTCCGCAAGATTGGGGCTCGCATGCACAACTGCGTTTTCTCATACGCCGACTGGATAATAGGCGGAAGTTGTACCATTGTATATGCAGAGCATCTCGGCCGGCCCGAAATCTGCATAGAGCTTTCATCGCACAAGTCCGTCGTTCAAGTACGAGGATCGGGGAACAGCCATATCCAGGGAGAACGTCTTGACGTGTTCAACAGGTGGTGCGAAAAGCACGGGATTTCGCCCGCCTATAGAGGATGAGGACCGTCAAGACGAGATGCCCCGATTCAGGTTATCGAAACTTTCTTACCTCCGTGACGGGCAAGTCAACGGCGGTACTGCGCCATCCACAAGTCCCGGTTCGCGCTGATTGACGAGAGTGATTTCTGTGCCTGCATAAGTCCATCCTCTTCGTTCGCTTACGCGAACTACCGAGCTTGTGCTATGCACAAGCTCGCAAATCTGTCTGCCCCCGCGACCTTCTGCAAAGCAGAAGGTCGTTGGCTTCCCATAAGGGAAGCCGGGTCATCCGCATCCTTCAAGAATATCGCCCAGTTCTCAAGAGCCGAGTTCGTCTCAACACTGCCCTCGAGCTTGAGGGCCTTGGGAAGCTCTATGAAGATGATATTGAGCGAGTTCGACAGCTCCCTGCCGTCCTTCGTCCTCATTGCATAGCGATTTACGGGCGAGCGGTTCTTGTCATCCTTGTCATCTTTGGAGAAGTTGAAGTCCAAGACACTTATCTGGTATACAGTCGGAGCTTTCTCCCAGCTGTCGCCCTTCTTGAGGTATGTCGTCTCCAGACGGGATACCTGGTACTCCGCCCTCTTGCCGTAGTCGTACTTCTGGTTGAACGCCTGCATCTCAATGTCTGCAGACATTCCGTCATCGAACTCACAGGCTATGTCATAGCTTACGCTTCTCTGCCCTGCAAATTCCTCCGACGGCTCGTTCGCCGTTAAATTCCATTTCCTTATTTTTCGCTCTGTCGCGGCTTCAAGGAAGGACTGCATGGCGGCCTTTGGACTCCTTACGTTCGCTTACGCGAACTACCGAGCTTGTGCTACGCACAAGCTCGCAAATCTGTCTGCCCCCGCGACCTTCTGCAAAGCAGAAGGTCGTTGGCTTCCCGCAAGGGAAGCCGATTGAGCAACGCGCCTGTACCAGCCTGAGAGACATACTCCTCTTCGTTCTTAAACTCTGATATATCCATGTTTTTAGTGTTTTTGGCAAATCGTTCAAAGGGAAGCAGTATAAAAGATGCAGCTTTTGCGAATCAGGTTCCGAATACCCCTTGACAAATCCTGCAAGGGCAATTATATTCAACGTGTTCCGTATGGAGCGCAATTTTTCTATGAGGAGGCCAGCTATGAAAACCACAATTTATTTCCTTGCGACAGAAAGGGGACTGGCCGGTTCCTCGGATAACTGAAAGGCTGCATATAGCTCTGTTTTTTCTTTCCGAATAATCTTCCATTCCCCCTCTTCCCTTTTTTTGCATACGGTTTGTGCAGGCAGCGTTGTTGTCTGCGTCCGTATGTCACAAATCAATTTGAATTTTTCTCTTAACAGGGCTGTTTGGAAATTTCATTTTTCCAAATTGGCCGGGGACATCGATTTTTATGAACGAGATGACTGTTGCCGGGAAATACGGCTCGGCAAAAATAGTTACGGTTGGAGGCGACAAGGCCGTTGACGGCTACTCACTCCATCAGATACAGAATCTCTGTGACAACCTTTCGTCGCGGGGAAGCAGAATACGGATCATGCCTGACGTACACCCGGGGAAGGTGTGTGTCATCGGTCTGAGTATGACGGTGGGGATGCGGGTCATCCCGGAAATTGTCGGAATCGACATCGGCTGCGGCATGACGGCGGCGAAGGTCAGGGGCGTACGCCCCGAATACCAGAAGCTTGACAGCGTTATCCGCGAGCAGGTTCCGTCTGGTTCCGGCAGGCACAAGGAAATCCACCGGCTCGCGCTGGATTTCGATCTGACGCGCTTGCGCTGCTGGAGCCATCTGCGCAGGAATGCGGACGGCACGGCTCATGCCCTGCTTGGCGCGGGGACGCTTGGCGGCGGGAACCACTTCATCGAGCTGGATAGGGGCGAGGGCAAGGATACCTATCTCGTCATTCATTCCGGTTCACGGCATCTGGGCTGCGAAGTCTCGGACTGGTACCTCAAGCAGGGACATCAGCGGCTGAAAGAGCGCGGGGAGGAAGTACCCTTCGAGTTAACATACCTTGACGGGGAATTGATGACCGACTACATCCACGACCTGCAAATCGTACAGGAGTTTGCCTCTCTGAACCGGCACATCATCGTGCAGGAAATCGTCAGGGGCATGAAGTGGAAGCTCGATGATGAATGGGAGTGCGCTCACAATTACATTGACTGCCGGGACGAGGCATCTCCTCTTCTCCGTAAGGGGGCAATCTCCGCGCGGAAAGGCGAGCGGGTGATAATCCCCGCGAACATGCGGGACGGCGTGATTCTCGGAAAAGGTTTGGGTAACGAGGACTGGAACTGCTCCGCGCCTCACGGGTCTGGCCGCATCATCAAGCGGAGCGATGTCGCAAAGACGCATACCGTCTCCGAGTTCAAGGGCAGTATGAAGGGCATCTATTCCTCCTGCATCGGGAAAGCGACGCTGGACGAAGCCCCCTTCGCCTACCGCCCGCTCGATGAGATTGCGGAGGCCATCAGTCCCACGGTCTCCGTAGAGCAGATTCTCCGCCCGCTCTACAGCTATAAGGCAGGAGGCGAGGAAGGCTAGGACATACAACTCAGCTGCCCCGCAGTAATTGAAACATTTCCCCGTATGCTATAGAATAAGCCATCTCAAATGGGTAGGGGCTTTACTATGGCATCAGGGGATGCATCGTATACAATAGAAAAGAATCTTCAGGTCCTGTTGGACGCGCTGGGCGGGCAGGGCATAGGCTGCGGGCTCGGGGGGCTGCCCCCCACTTCCGTCTCGGTGACGGGGCTCACCTTTGACAGCCGCTCGGTCAAGCGCGGGGACCTCTTCTTCGCCCTGCCGGGCACGCATACATCAGGCAACATCTATATCCCGGACGCGCTCTCGGCGGGCGCGGCGGCGGTCATCTACGAGGGCGACTACAAGCCGTCTGCGGAAGACCTGGGCAAGGCGGCGTTCGTCAAGGTTCCGTCCGCCCGCTTTGCCATGTCCCCGGTCTCGGCGGCCTTCTACGACAATCCGTCACAGAAGCTCGGCGTGTTCGGCGTGACCGGCACCGAGGGCAAGTCCTCCACGGTCGCCTTCATCTGGCAGCTGCTCAGGCTGTCCGGCCACAAGGCGGGCTTCATTTCCACCGTGCAGTACTCGCTCGGCGGGGACGCACAGGACAACCCCGAGCACCAGACCACGCCCGAGGCCCCCATCGTGCAGCGGCGGCTCGCCGAGATGGTCAGGAACGGCTGCGAGTACGCGGTCGTCGAGTCCTCGTCGCACGGGCTCAGCCGCAGGACGAACCGCCTGGGCGACGTCGCATTTGACTGCGGCGTGTTCATGAACGTCACGCTGGAGCACTTGGAGTTCCACGGGACCTGGGAGCAGTACCGGGACGACAAGGCAAACCTCTTCCGCGCCCTGGACACGTTCAGCCACAAGAAGACGATATGCGGCGAGGAGCGCGAGCTGCCTTCGTTCGGCGTGGTCAACCTGGAGGATCCCGCCGCGTCATACTTTGCCGCCGCGACCAAGAAGAAAGTCGTCGGCTTTACGACCGAAGGCAAGGCGGGCAAGCAGGCCGGCGAGGAGCTGGACGCGAAGCCCCTGCCCAAGATTCCCGACGACATGCCCTATCTTTCCGGGCGGAACATCGCCGCGGCCAGCTTCGGCCTGTCGTTCAGCATCCACCGCTTTGAGAATCATGAGTCGCTCGCGGACGGAGACCGGGTGCTCCACGTCAAGGCCCCCCTCCCCGGGGCGTTCAATGCGTACAACATCATGGCCGCCCTGCTCGCCGTTGCCGGCATGACCGGCATGCCCCTTGAAAAGCTTTCGGAACTGACGGAAAAGCTCAGCCCGGTCAAGGGCCGCATGACCGTGATAGACAAGGGGCAGTCCTTTGAGGTCATCGTGGACTACGCCCACACGCCCTCGTCGTTCGAGACTATTTTCCCCCCTGTGCGCAAACGCTGCCAGGGCAGGATGATTTGCCTCTTCGGTTCCGGCGGGGAGCGGGATGTCAAGAAACGCCCCCTGCAGGGGGAGATTGCGGCGAAGTTCTGCGACATCGTGATCCTGACCGACGAGGACCCGCGCGGCGAGGACAGCATGGCCCTGCTCGAGCAGATTGCCGTCGGAGCCAGGAAGGGGGGCAAGAAGGACGGCGAGGACCTCTTCCTGCTTCCCGACCGTCCCAAGGCAATCCGGCACGCCTTCTCACTGGCGAAGGAAAACGACATCGTCCTGCTTTTGGGCAAGTCGCACGAAAATTCGATTATCTATAAGGACCGCGTAATGCGGTACGATGAAATCAGCGAGGCCGTCAAAGCCCTCGCCGAGATGGGCTACAAGGCGTAGCAGGCATATATTAAGGAAGGAAGGTAAGATGAACATCGTTTTGTTATACGGCGGAAGGAGCGGCGAACACGAGATTTCGCTGATCAGCGCGGCAGCGGTCGTACGGGGGCTGGACAAGGCCCACTCGGCCAAACTGATTTCGGTGGCCAAGGACGGCAAGTGGTATCTGGAGGCGGACTCGCTCTTGGAAGAAATCAGGGCACAGCCTGAGGCGGCCCTTGCAGTCCACCCCGACCCGGCCCGGCAGCTTTCCGTCGTCCCCGGTGGCGGCAGGGACGGGGCCTTTGTAGCGGGCGGAAAGGCCATTCCCTGCGACGTGGCCTTCCCCGTCATGCACGGAAGCTACAGCGAGGACGGTAGCCTGCAGGGGCTGCTGGAGATGGCGGGCGTTCCCTACGTGGGCTGCGGCATCCTCGCGTCCGCCCTGGGCATGGACAAGGAGAGCGCGAAGCTCATGTGGCAGAACGCAGGCATCCCCGTCGTCCCCTACCGCTGCCTGACCCTCGCCGACGTGAACGACAGCCGGGTCTACGATGCGAAAATCGAGGAGGCGGTTAAGGCCCTGGGCTTCCCCCTCTTCGTCAAGCCCTGTGCGGCTGGCTCAAGCGACGGGGCGGGCAAGGCGACGAATATGAAGGAGCTTTCCTTTGCCCTCATGGAAGCCTTCCAGTGGGACACCAAGGTGCTCATCGAAAAGGCAATCGATGCCCGCGAGGTGGAGTGCTCCGTGACGGGCAACAGCATCACGGGTTCGGCAGGCACGCCAGAGACCCTGCTCAAGGCCTACGGGCCGGGCGAGATAGCTCCCAAGCACGTATTCTATGATTACGATGCCAAGTACAACGACCCGGACGGGGCGGAGCTCAAGATTCCCGCCAACCTGGACGAGGAGAAATCTTCCTATATAAAGGAGACCGCGCTCAAGGCCTACCGGGTCCTCAACGCGAGCGGCATGGCGCGGGTGGACTTTTTCATCGACCGCGCAGGAGGGGACATCTACCTGAACGAGATAAACACGATTCCTGGCTTCACCGGCATCAGCATGTTCCCCAAGCTCTGCGGGAGCGAGGGATTGGACTTCACTGCCCTGACCGAACTGCTCCTGACCCAGGCGGAGGAACGCTTCAAGGCGCGGGAAGCCCTGCGCACGAGCCGCTAGCTCACACAGCCGCGCCCGAAACCGCCGATGAAAGACTGCTACAAGATTCTGGGGGTAAGCCATGACGCAACGGCGGCGGAAATCCGCCGGGCCTACCGGAAGAAGGCCAAGCTCCTGCATCCCGACATCACCCACTCCGATTCTTCCGCATTCAGGGAGCTGACCGAAGCCTACGAGACGCTCAGGGACATGAAGAGCCGAAGCCTCTTTGACGAGTCCTTCTCGTACAGCAGGATGCGGCGCAGCGAGCAGAAGGGCAGCTTTGACTACCGGGAGTGGCTTCTTGCCCGCGAGGACGAGGAGAGCCGGGCCAAGCTGATTTTCTTTGACCTGACCCACCAGCGGGAGGATTCCTCAGTTGCCGAGTTCAAGCGGATGAACCAGGAGCACGGGGGCTTCCGCCTGTCCCGCCACTTCACCCGGGAGGACTTCATGGACTACGGCTTCATCCTCTGCGAGGAACTGGTCCTCAGGCGGGAATACTACGATGCCGTGATCCTTCTGGAACAGATAATCAGGATGGAACGGAGCTACAGCTACTTCAAGCTCTTCTTCCCCGAAGTCCTCAGCATAGCCCGGCACGTCCTCCGCAACAACATCGAAGGGCAGGTCAGCGACGAGCTGGCCCTGGACGCATGGGAGCGGGCACTGGACCTGGGGTTCGGCAAGAAGGACGACAGCTTCTTCCTGCTCAAGATGGCAGATGCCTACGAGCGGATGGGCGACAGCAAGACCGCCGGTATATGCCGGGACGAGGCCAGCAAAATCTCAGTTTGATTTGATATTTGATTTGACGATACGGGGCAATTTTTATTACATTATTAGCAATCCTACTGTTGCAGAGGATTCGAACGATTCAAGTTTTATACCTTTTGGAGGAAAATATGAAAGTAAAGCCATTGGCAGACCGTGTCCTTGTAAAGCAGCTTGCCGCAGAGACCAAGACATCTTCGGGAATCATCATCCCTGACACCGCCCAGGAAAAGACCCAGCAGGCGACTGTTGAGGCCGTCGGACCGGGAACCGAGAAGGAGAAGATTACCGTCAAGGTTGGTGAGAAGATCCTGTACGACAAGTATGCCGGAACGGGAATCAAGATTGACGGAGAGGACTATCTTATCCTCAAGAATTCCGACATTATCGCCGTTATAGAGTAGGTAAGCTCTTTCTTTCTCATAGAGGCCGTTGGGTCACTTGTGTACCCGACGGCCTTTTTTTGTGTCAAAATGTCCTGCCAGCCCCCGCCGGACGGGAAAAATGCGTCAAAATGAAACAGTTTTTTCGGGGGAGCTCCCCCGGCCTCTCTTCTGGGGGAACCCCAGCCCCCCCCTGGTTTTTGTTTCTGGGGGGTGCCCCCAGCCTCGGTTATGAGAGGGGAGGAACCCCTACGCAGAAGCGAGGCAGATTTTTTAACGTTAAAAAATCTGCCTCTCATACTCTCCCCTCTTCCCGGCGCTGCCGGGGGACCCCCCAGCTCCCCGGATGCTTTTCAAGGTTCAGCCAGAGAGGAAACGCATGGAGCGGGAAGGGCCCCCTAGCGGGCATTTGCCAGCCTGCCGGTTCTTGTGGAACAGGCTGCCGTAATTGACAATGCTTCGTGGTATAAATGCTGGCTCGGCCCGCAAAGGGGGATACCCCGCGGGAATACGTTTCCATATTACGGGATTTTTTGAGTTCACCTATATATTTTGGCACGAAACGTGCTGTATAGATGGCAAGAACATTTATAGGAGACAGCCATGACCAACGATGAGAGCATCTTGAACTTGTACATGAAGGACATCAACCGCATTCCCCTTTTGACCCGGGATGAGGAAATTGAACTTTCCAAGAAGGCACAGGCCGGCGACAAGGCCGCAAAGGACAAGCTGGTGCAGGCCAACCTCCGTTTCGTCATAAACGTTGCCAAGAAATACCAGAACCATGGCATAGATTTGGTTGACCTCATCAGCGAGGGCAACATCGGGCTCCTGACCGCCGTGGATCACTTTGACATATCCAAGGGCTACCATTTCATCTCCTACGCGGTCTGGTGGATCCGCCAGTCCATCCTCAAGGCGATATGCGAGAAGAGTCGGGCCATCCGCCTGCCGCTCAACAGGGCGAATGAGATCGTCCAGATTGAAAAGGTAAAGAAGATGCTCCGTGGTAGGATGAGCGAAAGCGAGGAGATTGAGGAGATTGGAAAGATGCTCAACATGGATCCGTCCCATGTCCGCGACATGATGAACATATCCCGCGAGATGGCCAGTCTGGACACTCCCGTCGCATCCAAGGATTCGGAGTCTGGTGCCACGATGGGAGACTTCCTGGAGGACACGGGATTCAAGCCGGAGGAGTATGCGATAAACGAGTCCATGAAGGAAGACATCGCCAGCGTCCTCAAAACCCTCAGGCCAAACGAGGCAAAGGTCCTGCGCCTGCGCTACGGTCTGGACGACGGCAAGACCATGTCCCTGAAGGAAGTCGGGGATGCCTGCAAGTTGACCAAGGAACGGATCCGGCAGATAGAGAAGCATGCGCTCGTCCGTATGCAGCATCCCTACCGCCTGGCCCGCCTGGAGGCATACGTAGCCTAGTTGTTTTTTGGGGGATGCCCCCAAGCCCCTTGCGGTTGAGGGGACGGCAGTTTTTTTAACGTTAAAAAAACTGCCTCTACTCGGAAGCGTGGGTGTTTCCGCCCCCTCGCCCCCACCTTCCCCTAGCACCGCCAGGGGCTACCGCCCCTAGGAACCCCAGAGGCGCCTCGGATACCAGTCAATGAGACAGGATATCAGTTTACTTTTATCTGACCTAATACCTTGCCTATGCTGTCGTGAATCACGAGGTCGGCGATGCCGTCGCTTTCGGTGGGGTCGCGGTTAATGAGGACGAGGTGCTCGCCCTGGTAGGCGCTGATGAATCCCGCCGCCGGGTAGACGGTCAGCGATGTTCCGCCGATGATAAGCAGGTCGGCCTGCTGCAGGTCGCGGATGGCGTGTGACACGGTGTCGTCGTCAAGCCCCTCGCCGTAGAGGACGACGTCGGGCTTGAGAATGCCGCCGCAACCAGGGTTGGAGCAGATGGGAATGCCCTTGATGTTCGCATGCTTGATGTCGGCCACATAGTCAAGGTCGTACTTCATGCCGCATTTTGTGCATGTGTTGCGCAGGGTGCTGCCGTGCAGTTCCCACACGGTCTTGCTGCCCGCCGCCTGGTGCAGGCCGTCGATGTTCTGCGTGATGACGGAGGTCAGCTTGCCCGCCGCCTCCAGTTCCGCCAGCTTCTTGTGGGCGACGTTGGGCTTTATGCCGCTGACGATGAGCTTCGCCCGGTAGAAGCGGTAGAATTCCGTCGGATTGGCATGGAAGAAATCCGCACTTAGGATGGTCTCGGGCGGATAGTCCCATTCCTGGTGGTACAGGCCGTCCACGCTCCTGAAATCAGGAATTCCGCTTTCGGTGGAAACCCCTGCCCCGCCAAAAAATACGATCCTTTCGCTTTCGTCAATCAGCTCCTGCAGCCTTTGGGCCTGCTCCCTGCTCTCCATATTGCTCCTTGACACCCAGATTTTTAATGATGTTTTGAATTTCGGCAGGTTGTCATACTTTCAAAAGCCCCCGCTTGCCATCCCCCTTGAACTTTCCTGTATTAGCCCGTACAATCATCAAAGCCAGTTGCGGTGAAGTCGCGAGGATTTCTTGAAACTGGTTCATCACATACAGGAGGTTACAGGCAGATGAAAAAGGGTCTTTTTATTTTTCCCATATTGACGGCAGCATTGATTTCGCAAGGGTGTGTAAGCATTGATCTTGGCGACGGCAGCGGTGGAGGCATAGGCGGCGGAGGCAGCTCCGGTGGGAGCACGTCCCAGGCCGCCAACGAAGCCGCATGGACATACTCGGCGGCTTCACCGGTCTACGAACTTGCGCCAGATGTGGCAACACTGAACATAAGCGGCGTCCCTTCCGGCAAATACGTCTACATGGCAAAGACGAATCCGACTTCCACCGCCATTTCGGCAGCCTACACGCAGAGCGTCGCTTCGGCAAGCGGCATTGCGCTTGGCAATATGGAGTCCAGTTCCGGCGGTTCGGGAGGTTCCGGGTCGGGCAGCCTCTTGAGCATCCTGATAGGAGTGCTTGGGGCCATCCTTGGCGGAACCACATACACGAACGCGACGGGCTTCGTTCCCCAGATGAAGTTCAATTCCTTCGTCCCCCTGACGGCGACAAGCCTTTCAATCGGAACGGACGTAAAGACGACGATGATAGACAGGTCTTCCAAGCAGATCTCCCTCGTTGCGAACAAGACCACGAAAGCGATATACGTTGACAACGATGCGAACATTTCAACATTCGCACGGAAGGATGCTACCCTGCGCGCCGTAGGCAAATACTGCAACGTCTGGGTCATCGACGACTACTACACGAACGGAAAGGCCTCCGGCAGCAAGGTCAACGCAGCCATCTGCTCCAGCTTCGCCGACAAATTCGACGGAATTTACGGGAAGGTCCGGGAACTGTTTGGAGAGGAGTCCGATGAAATCTACTACTACTATTCCAACGGAGAGTTCAAGCCTGAAAGCATGAGCCGCCTTTCCGACACGGGCATGTACGACAAGACCCACAACAAGGTGAACATCGTCATCTACGACATAGGGGGGGACGCAGGCTCCGCAAACGGCGGTGGAGTCGTCGGATACTTCTACGCAAAGGACTACTTCCCCAACGGTACCGACATACAGAAGCTGACGGGCAAGGGCTACTCCCAGGCGGAGCAGATTTTGAGCTATTCAAACGAGGGCAAGTACTTCTACGTGGATTCAAAGTATGCGGTCAACGACACGACCATGGTCTATTCCACGCTGGCCCACGAATTCCAGCACATGGTCCACTGGAACCAGAAGACGATGAAGCAGGATCTTGAGTCCGGTTCGGGCTTCAACGAGATGCTTTCCATGCTCTGCGAGGACCTCCTGCAGTCCTACCTGGGGCTTGACGACGACGACAGCCCCAAGGCACGGCTTCCCCTCTTTGAAAAATGCTATCCGGACGTGGGCCTGGAATACCGGGACTCCTCCTCCTACCTTACCCTGCTCTCCTATGCCGACAACTACGCCTTCGGCGCGTGGCTGGCCAGGAATTTCGGCGGCGCACAGCTCGTAAAGGCCCTGTCCACCAATGCCTACGTTGACGCAAAATCCATCGAGGCTGCCACCGGCAAAAGCATGGAGTACCTGCTCAAGTGGTATGCGGTCTCCTGCCTGGACAGGAATTCCGCCCGCCTTTCCCCCAGCTACACCTTCAACAGGGCGGCGGGTGAACTTTCGGCCATAAACCTGTGGACCCTCTCATCATCGCTGGACAGCACCTATGCAGAGACAAAGTCTTCGGGATACTACAAGTTCGACGGTCCGGCCACGTTCGGCTACAACGCAAAATACAACCTGCGTCCCTACGGAATGACACTCAACTACGTGGGAAAAACGACAGACCAGAACGTAAGCTTGAACCTGGGAACCAGCACGGTCTCGTCAAATGAAAAGGTCTACATAGTGATTTCAGACACCGCCCCCGCAACAAAGTAGGCGGATGTTTGTTTAGCAAAACGGAGGTAGCACCATGAAGAAAAACAGCCTTTTCCCCCTGTTCGCGGCCCTGCTGTCGCTTTCGGCCCTGTCCCTCTCCTTCTCCAGCCCGGTCCAGAACCTGCGGGGGACCGTACGCTTCTTTGGAAGCAGCCCCTTCACGTTCCCCGGTTTCGAGGCGGAAGACGGAAGCCAGTACACGCTGGAGGCCCTGTCCGGGAGCGAGTTCACCATAGACGACATCAGCTCCCACGCAGGGGAGCTGATTGAAATCTCTGGGAAAAAGAAGAAAAAGAAGGTGGGCCCATCCTCCCTTCCGGGCGGCCACATCATCGTAGAATCCTACGAGATAGTGTCGCCCCTGGAAGAGGACACGGTGAACAACAACTAGACCACTTCTATCTTGGCGGTAACGGGCTGCGCCGCCCCGGCCTTCTCCAAGGCCTCCACGGGGGCGCAGTCGCCCGCAGTCAGCAGGTAGCGGCCAGGAACCAGGATTGACTCGCCGTCATCGTTTATGCTTTCAAAGGCGGAAGCCGGCAGGCTGAACACGACTTTTGCCTGCTTGCCCGCCTCTATGCGGATCCTTTTGAAATCCCTCAGCGAGCACAGCGGCTCGCCGTCCTTCCTGTTCTCCTTGGACACATACAGCTGCACGACCTCATCGGCATCAAAGCTTCCCGTATTCTCAACAAGGACCTCGACATCCACGTTCCCGCCCGCACTGATTTTCTGCTGGGAAAGGGTTATGCCTCCAAAGGAGAAGGTCGTATAGCTCAATCCAAATCCAAAGGGGAAGAGCGGCGCCTTCTCCTGGTAGCGGTAAGTCCTTCCCTTCATCGAGTAGTCGTCAAAAGGAGGCAGATCTTCTGTCGCAGCCGGGAACGTCACAGGCAGGTGGCCGCTTGGAACGGCATCGCCGAAGACGAGGTCGGCGAGCGCGCTTCCGCCTTCTTCACCCGGATACCAGGCATACAGGATGGAATCCGCAATGTCCGGCGGGAAGGCAAGGGGCGACCCCGCGGTAAGGACGAGGACGATTGGAGTTCCCCGTTCGTGGATTGCCTTGAGGTAATTGAGCTGCCAGGGCGGAAGCTCTATATAGTCCCTGTCGCCTTCGTGGGATGCAACAGATTCCCCCTGCTCGCCTTCCATGGCGTTGTCCAGCCCGAAGCAGGCAATGACGACATCCACGTGCTCCACCTCGCCAACCGTCCAGCCGTTCTGCGTATTGGGACCATACATCAGGCATCCCTGCACGTAATCTATGGTGACGCCGGACATCTCCTGGCTCTTGGCGACCATGCCTTCCATAAACGTCACCATGCGGGAATTCACCCCATAGTAATTGGAAAGGAGCGCGTTCACATCCGTGGAGGCAGGCCCCATGACAAGGATGCGCTTCGGCTTCTTGCTCAAGGGGAGCAGCTGATCCTTGTTCTTGAGCAGGACGAAGGACTTCTCTGCCACCTTGCGGGCAAGCGCCCGGTGCTCCGCGGAGTCTATGTCCTTCTTGCCCAGAGAGGCCCAGCGGCCCTTGTCGTAGGAAGAGAACATATCCAGCTTGAAACGGGTCATCAGCAGGCGGCGGACCGACTCGTCAACCTTCTCTGCATCCAAAAGGCCATTCTTGACGGCCTCGACCGCGGAAGGATATGTACAGCCGCAGTTCAAGTCGCATCCGTTCGTTATGGCAAGGGCGGCAGATTCCGCAGGGCTCTTCGTTATCTTGTGCTCCTCGTGGAAGTCGCGGACGGCCCAACAGTCGCTGACGACGTGCCCTTTGAACCCCCATTTCCCGCGAAGCACATCCTGCAGCAGGAATTTGCTTCCGCAGCAGGGTTCGTTCAAAGTACGGTTGTAGGCTCCCATGACCGACTCGACGCCGGCGTCTACAGCGGCCTTAAATGCGGGAAGGTAGGTTTCCCAGAGGTCCTTCTTGCTGACCACGGCATTGAACACGTGGCGCAGCTTTTCCGGCCCCGAATGGACGGCAAAGTGCTTCGCGCATGCCGCCACTTTCAGGTGCTCGGGGTCATCCCCCTGCAGGCCCCGTATGAAGGCCGCCCCCATCCTGGACGTCAGGCAGGGATCCTCTCCATAGGTCTCCATACCCCTGCCCCAACGGGGATCGCGAAAGATGTTTATGTTTGGTGTCCAGAAAGTGAGTCCCCGCAGGCGCTCGCGAAGCCCGGCCCTGTTGGCCTCGTTGAACTTGGCCCTGGCTTCCGTAGAAATGGCGTCCGCCTCCTCTTGGGCAAGCTTGTCATCAAACGTAGCCGCCAAGGCGATAGCCTGGGGGAAGACGGTTGCCAGACCCGAACGGGCAACACCGTGCAGGCACTCGTTCCACCAGTTGTACTTGGGTATTCCCACCCGTTCAACAGCCATGCTGTCATGCAGCATGAGGGAAACCTTCTCCTCCAGCGTCATGGCCTTTATCATGGCCTCTATCTCTTCAGAACGCTCTTTCTCGATGTCTGACATTATACGCTATGCTCCTTTCCACAATGAAAGAAGCCACGAAGCTCATACGAGTTTCGTGGCTTCCTATCCTATACTATGAGGCACAAAGGCTTTTTTAGCTATCGGGAATTTATCTTAAGAGCTGTGAAACAAATTCCCTTTATTTCAAGCTTCCATCTATGGGCCGGATGCTTCCGTCCGGCTCAAACGTAAGCGAGCAGAACTTCACGTTCCGCTTCTGGTTGATTCCCCCCGAACGCTCGCAGTCATGGTAGAACAGGTACCACTTTCCGTTGAACTCAAGGATGGAATGGTGGGTCGTCCAGCCAAGGACAGGAGTCAGGAATGCCCCGCCGTAGGTATAGGGACCGTACACGTTCTTGGAAGTCGCATAGCACAGGAGGTGTGTCGTTCCCGTCGAATAGGAGAAATAATAGGTATCGCCCCGTTTGAAGAGCCAGGGATCCTCGAAATAGCGGCGGACCTCATCGCCTCCCGTCAGGGGCTTGCCTTTCGAATCCACAATTACAAGGTCCCGAGGCTCTTCCGAAAGCTCGGTCAGGCTGTCCTTCATCAGGGCTATCTTGGGCATGCAGGCAGGCTCGTTTCCTTTCGGCTCCTTGTTGTCCGCGCTCCATTTGTTGTTCCGGTACTGGTCCAGCTGGCCGCCCCACAGGCCGCCAAATGTAAGGTAGTATTTGCCGTCGGTATCGGGAAACAGGCAGGGATCTATGCTGTAGGTCCCCTTTATATAATCAGGTTCGGCAGTGAAGGGGCCTGCGGGACTGTCCCCCTTCGCCATTCCGATGCGGAACATTCCCTGCTTGTCGCGGGCCGGGAACACGAAGTAGTACTTCCCGTCCTTCTCCGCACAGTCCGGTGCCCACAGCTGTTTGGAAGCCCACGGCACATCCTTCAGCGACAGGACGCATCCGCAGTCCCGCGGCAGAGTCTCAGCGTCGGGCATCTCATAAACATGATAGTCCACCATGCCGTACTGGTCGCCATTGTCATTGCTCTCTACATCGATGTCCTCATCGTGGGAGGGGTAGATATAGATTTTCCCATTGAACACATGGGCGGAAGGGTCCGCCGTATACAAATCATTGACTAACGGTTTTCGCTCAATCATAAACAACTCCGATTCTGTCATAGGATAGCAGATGGACATGAAAATGAAATCAGCAAAATTACCTATAAGTCGGCCAAGTCGGCTTCCAATCCGCTTCCCTTGCGCATAGTCCCCCTTAGTGCTATACTGTCTGCCGTGAACCTTTTCCTCAAGTTCAAGGAGACGGCGGCTTCCGTCCTTCCCATTGTTGCCATCGTGACAGTCCTATCGCTGACCTTCGCCCCGTTGGGGACCGGGCTTACCGTCCGCTTCATACTCAGCGGCATTATGGTCGTCGTGGGTCTGACCCTGTTGCTTGCAGGCGTGGACCTGGGAATCACACCGATCGGAGAACGGAGCGGGGCCGCCCTGACGGCCAAACGCAGCCTGCCCCTCCTGCTTTCGGTGTCGTTCGTCATCGGACTGCTCGTGACGATTGCCGAACCCGACGTGCAGGTGCTTGCCGACCAGATACGGGGAGTATCCCCCGCTGTCAACAAGTGGGCCTTGGTAATACTGATTGCCGTCGGCGTCGGACTTTTCATGCTGCTGGGCCTCCTGCGCACGATCCTTTCACTCAGACTCAACTATCTCCTCATAGTCTGCTATGTCCTGCTGTTCATATTGGCATTCTGTTCACCGACGGCCTTCCAAGGGGTCGCCTTTGACGCAGGCGGGGCCACGACGGGCCCCATGACGGTTCCATTCATAATGGCACTCGGCATAGGCGTCGCCTCGGTCCGTACCAAGGGACACACAGAACAAGGCGGGGGCAGCGGCGGAAGCCAGGGCGACGAGTCGTTCGGCCTAACGGGGATGGCCTCCATCGGTCCCGTTGCCGCAGTATGCATCTACGGCATCCTGCTTTCCCGCTCGCAGTCATACTCCGCGGGGACGGCGGAAAGCCTTTCCGGCACCGTAGAAGCCGTGGGAAACAGCCTGAACCTGCACGTCTTTCTTGAAGAGCTTCCTTCCGTAACAAAGGAAGTCTGCCTTGCGCTCATACCGCTCATCGTCCTCTGCGCCGCATTCCAAGTCCTCCTGCTCAAAATGCCCCCGGCCCAAGTGCGCCGCATGCTCAAAGGACTGGCATACAGCTTCATCGGGCTGGTCATCTTCCTCGTCGGGACGAAGGGGGGCTTCATGCCGGCGGGAGAAAAGCTTGGACTGACGCTCGGAGGCTATGCCTCGTCCGGCGGCGGGGCATACGTCCTGCTGCTTGTGGCGGTTGGAATGGTTTTCGGGGCTGTCGTCGTCTGTGCGGAGCCTGCGGTATGGGTCCTGACCGAACAGGTGGAGCAGGTCTCCGGGGGCATGATAAAGCGCCGCCTCATGCTGGCCGCCCTTTCATGTGGGGTGGCACTTTCCATCGGACTCAGCATGCTCCGCATCATATACTCGTTCAGCCTCTGGTGGATCCTGCTGCCCGGCTACGGACTTTCGCTGCTGCTTTCGCTCTTCTGTCCGCCCCTGTTCGTCGGAATAGCATTTGATTCCGGAGGGGTCGCGTCCGGCCCCATGACCAGCACATTCATCCTCTCTTTCGCAATCGGGGCGGCGGCCGCCTCCGGTGGGCACGGAGGAGCTGAAATGGCATTTGGGATAATCGCCCTGGTTGCGATGACGCCGCTTGTGGCAATACAGATTCTGGGCATCGTGTTCAAGATAAAAAGCGGGATGAAAGCAAAAGGGAAAAAGGAGGGCGTCAGATAGATGGGCGCGTTCAAACTTATTTTGGCAAACCTGCCACACGGCAAGGCGGAACAGGCTTCCAAGGCGGCCGTCCAGGCAGGAAGCTTTGGCGGAACAGTCGCAATGGGCCGGGGAATAAGCACCAATCCCCTGCTGACGGCCTTGGGATTCGGAGACAGCAGCAGGGACCTGCTCATTATACTTTCTACAGAAAAGGAATACAGGAACATATTCAACGCAATCGTATCTGTGTGCCAAAAAGAAAAAAAGGCCTTTGGCCATATCCTGGGACTTGACGCAGACGGCATGGCAAAAAGCGGAGTAGCCTTCAACATGGGGGAGGCAGGAGGAAATGCAATGGAAAACGGACAGGAAAAGTCTGGCCAGCCTTCGCTGAGCCTGATTACGGTCGTAGTAAACAAAGGCTATGCGGACGACGCAATGGCAGCGGCGCGGAAAGCAGGAGCAGGTGGCGGCACAGTGATAAATGCCCGTGGCACGGCACGGGAGGACGACGCGAAGTTCTTCGGCGTACACATCGTCCCGGAGAAGGAGATGCTCATGATTGTCGTTCCTCAGGAAAAGCGGGCAGCGGTGCTGGACGCAATACAGTCCCTTCCCTGCCTGTCACAGCCGGGGAGCGGCATAGCCTTTTCCGCCGCCGTCGGGGACTTCACCCTGCTCGGCAAGTCGAACTAGCCAAGTCTGACAGTAAGAGCAAGGGAATACTCACGGCAGCAGGTGCGTGACGCCGTGGGGACTTGCACCGGCTGGCTAGCTGGCTAGTTATTTATAATCTTGTCCAGCTTCTGGCTCATCGCCAGGGCCTTCTTGTTGGTCGGGTTCAGGGCAACAACCTGCTTCAGGTAATACTGGGCCCGCTTCCAGTCCTGCTGTCCGTAATAAATCTCATACAGACGGGTAAGGGAATCCGTATTGCGGGGATTCTGGGTCAAGCTGGAACGGAGAAGCGCAACCGCACTCCTTTCATCAGTAGCAAGGAAACTCTGCTCGTAATACAGGAAGCTTTTCATCGACGAGTCGGCGTCAGGCAGCAGGGCAGAAATCATATCCTGGGCCTCGCGCTTTATTCCGGTAGAAACGAGGACATTTATATAGGACTTCTGGGCCTGGATGTCATTCCTGTCCTTGTTGTACAGCGACGTTGCAAGCTCCCGCGCCTCATCATATTTTTTCAAGGCAAGACAGGTTTCTATGTGGCTGTGCAAGAGGGAGGGACTGCCGTCCTCCTTGACGAGGGAACTTGAAAGCTTGTAGGACTCCTCATAATCGCCATCTTTGGACAGCTCCACGATACAGACCTTCTTGGCCTCCCTGTTCCCGCTTTCCTTCTTGAGCACCTGGTGGGCAAACTCAAGGGCCGTCTTTCCAGCGACCTTCATGTTGCCTTCCGAGGCAACCTTTGCGGCGGACAGCATCAGCTGAATGTCATCAGGATAGTTCAGCATGGCCAGCCCCAAGGTTTCGGCGGCGGCGGCAGGACTCTTGTTCCACTCGCACTGGAGGCGGGAACGCAGGAGGAAATACTCCTTGCTCCTGTTTCCACTCCGAGAATACGCATCCAGCATCGTGGATGCCTTCACGTAGTCCCCTTCCGCCATTGAAGCCTCGGAGCGGATAAGCATGTAGCCGTAGCTCCTGCCGTCCAACATAAGGATCTGGGCAGCAAGGTCACCTGCCTTGGCCAAGTCCCCCTTTGCATAGTATGCGTCGCAGCACAGCTTCAATGCCTCGGCGTTCTTCGGTTCGGAAAGCAGCAGCCGCTCGCCAATCTTAAGGGTTTCTTCATACTTGCCCAACGAGCTGCAAATCCTCATCTGCAAAAAGAGGATTTCTTTATTGGAAGAATCACCCGCACTTGCCTTGCGCAGACAGGAGGCTGCCCTCGCGTTCTTGCCCTGCCTGTTCAGGAGGATTCCCATCATGTAATTGGCAAGGGTGGAATCGCCCCGCAACTTCAGTGCCTTTTCCAAGGCCGCTTCCATGCTGGCGTAGCAGGCAGTCTCGTTCGGGGCAGAAAAAAGACAGACGCAGGGCAGGAGGTTCGCGATGAAATCATCACCCGCCGGGGCCTCATACAGGCCGTTCCGTACATTGAAAATGACATTGGTATAAGAATTGGACCCCCTCATCTCCGGGATGTCCCAACTGCCGGCCATGTACGACGGCCAGCAGAATTCCATCAAGAGGCCGCATATCTTCAGGAGCGTCTTTTCGCTGTCGCTGTACGCGGCAGGATCACTCCGGTGCAGCAGCCTCACGGCCACTTCCAAGGAACGGGGTGAACCGTTCTCTATCAAATCCAAAATGCGGGGCTTGATGTTTGAAAAATAGTAGCTGCCGCGGGCCTTGGCCCCCTGGGGGATGGGTATGCTGGTCTCCTTGGAATCGCCCGCCTTCCGGGCAGCATGGAAGGGCGCCAACGGCAAAAACAAGAGGCAGAGGAAAACCACGCACCGTGCAAATCCTTTTGCAAAGCGGGCATCAAGGCCGACGAACTCCTTGTTCATCTACTTTTCATCTCCATCCACGAGCGAATCGTCTTCCATGTACGGAAAATCCTTCGCATTCAGCTGCTGGATATAGAAAGTCACCACCAAGGCGACTCCCGACAGTATAATCATCAACGGCCAGCAGCGCGACACGAAAAACCTGAACGAAACAGGTATCACGTGAAGCGAGAACAACAGAAACACAATTCCCAGGATCAGCATCATTATGGCCGGGAACAGGTAGACGGTCCGCACGCGCTTCGCCTTGTACAGCCCTGCCGGGAAGAGGGAAAGGGCGGCGGATATCATTATTGTCGGCCACATCCGAGAAAAACCATACGGCAGAATACCGGAATCCATGAGGAGCAGGACCGTCCCCATCAGGAAGAAAAAAAGGCCGAAAAAAAGCGAGAAGCTGCTGCCCGTCAATGCAAGGGATATAAAAAGGAGCACCATTCCAAGGACAAGGGACACGACGGGCCTTAGGGCAAAGACCCTGACGGAAGACTCCAGCCTGCCCACGAAAACAAAAAGCCCCACAAGAACGAGAACGAGCCCTATGGCAAGCAGGATGCTAGCCTCCTTTTTATATACAGCCCGCAGAGGCTTTATAAAGTCCCGCTTCTTATCCCTGTCAGCAGCCATCTTACAGAACAAACCTCTTTTTTTCCATACGGCAACATCATATAACATCAAAGACTTATTGCCAATATCGTTACGCTTTATTACAATAAATTAATATGTTCAAAGGGAAAAAAGTTACAGGACTGGCGGGAATCGTCGCAGCGCTCGCCATCCTGCTTTCTGGATGCGACAGGCAGGAAAGCAGGCAGGAGCAGGCGGTGCGGAAAGCGCAGAGGACCCAGGCGGAGCTCGAAAAGCTCCTGGAGACGGGGGAATTTGACGAAGACAGCCGCTACGCCCTGGTAAAGCAGATCGCCAGCACGATGATGGCCGCAAAGGACTACAACGCCCTGGTCATATTCCTGACCGACTGGGTAGAGAAGAATCCCGAGGACAAATACAACGCCTACTGGCTCCTCATGACGGCCAATGCATACCTTGAAAGCGACGCCCGGCCCATTGCCCGCTACTACTTGGAGCGCATAATCAAGAACTATCCCGACCTCCTGGTCCAGGGCCAGTCGGTCCACTTCCTCTGCCTGCAAAACCTCATCCGTATAAGCGAGACCAGCGAGAACCGCATAACCTACTTCAACCAGCTGGTTTCGCAGTTTCCCAACGACGTCAACATAACCGAAATCTACTACCGCCTCGCCCTGGAATATGAAAACGAAGGCGAATGGGACCAGGCCCTCAAGACCTTTGCCCTGTTCCTCAACCGGGCAGACGCACAGAGCATCCAGATACAGGGAAGGCCCAACGCATACGCCAGCGCAAAACAGCTCATAGACTTCAGCAATTCGTCAAAGGACTGGACTTTCGCCAGCATGGAAGACCTGCTCACGGCCGTAAAGACCGCAATAAACAAATATGACTGGAAGTCGCTGGACAAATACAAGTCCAAGGTGAATTTCTTTGCCATGTCCTGGAGGCAGGACGAAAGCGACGAAAACGCGCAAAGCTCCTTTTCAATGCATTCCTACATGCGGGGAAACCGGATCCACTGCTCAGACGAGCTGGATTCCAGTTCCACCCCGACAGAAGCCTACTTCAGGACCTGGGGATGGAGCAACAGGTACGTCAACGTCTGGTACCTCTACTTCCGAAAGGTGAACTTTCCTTCCGACCCTTCCGTACACGGGCGCTGGGAGTGGGCCGGAATATACTTCGGGGAGAAGCTTTAACCGGGGCCTCCCGGACAATCCGCATGCAGACCATCCGAGGGGCAAACGCACACGCCTAGCGGACCTGACCGTCCCCGTCTATAAGGAATTTGGTGGTCGTAAGCGCGCTTATCCCCATGGGCCCGCGGGCATGGAGCTTCTGCGTGCTTATGCCCAGCTCCGCACCAAAGCCGAACTCGCCACCATCGGTAAAGCGGGTGCTGGCGTTCACATAGACGCAGGCCGCATCTACGCGAGACTGGAAATAGCGGGCATTCCACCTGTTGTTCGTCACGATGCACTCGGAATGCTTCGTATTGTGGGCATTTATGAAGTCCACCGCCTCCTCCACGGAACCGACGCACTTTACCGCCAGGACAAAGTCCAAGAATTCATAGCCAAAATCGTCCTTCCCAGCCCGGTCTATGCAGTCGCTGTTCTGGTTCAAAAAGCCACCCTTCCGCAAAGTTTCAAACAGAAGCGGATAGGAAATCTCATCGGCCAAAAGCCGGACCTCCCCTCCCAACGACTTGGCGAGGGCAGGCAGGAATTCCCCTGCAATCCGCTTGTTCACGACAAGGGTCTCTATGGCATTGCAGGCTCCGGGACGCTGCATCTTCGAGTTGCGGGTCAGGTTCACGGCCATGCCTATGTCGGCATCGTCATCGACATAGAGGTGGCATACTCCGGCCCCGGTCTGTATGACGGGAACCTTCGCCTTCTCCATCACCGCATTTATAAGCCTGGAAGACCCGCGCGGCAGCAGCACGTCTATCTTGCCAACCGCCCCCAGGATCTGTTCCACATCCTCATGGCTCCCATCCTCGCACAGGAAAACGGCGTCCCTCACCCCGTCGCTGCCGGCCTGCCCAAGGCCGAAGGATATGGCCGAAACAATCGCCCTGTTCGAATTGAGCGCAGAGGACGAGCCCCTGAGCAGTATGGAATTGCCGCTCTTGTATGCAAGGGCAAAGGCATCGACCGTGACATTGGGACGGGACTCGTATATGATGCCCACCACCCCCAGCGGAACCCGGACCTGCCGTATCTGCATGCCCTTGGGAGCGCGCCATCCGGCCACCTCCTCCCCTATCGGGTCCCTCTGGCCGATGACGACATCTATGCCCTGTATCATCGAATTGAACTTTTTATTGTCCAGCGCAAGGCGTTCAAGCAAGGCTTCCGAAACCCCGGCGGCCTTGGAAGCCGCAACGTCCTGCTGGTTTGCATCGAGTATGAGGCTCTGGCTCTTTACGAGGGCCTCCTTCACGCACGCAAGGGCGTGGTCCTTCTGGGCAGCGGTATGCATAGCCAACCTGTCGGCCCCAGTCCTGAGCCTCTGGCATACAGCTTCTATATCCATAACAAGCTCCCTCTAGAAATTCGCCAGATAGTACATGCCCAAAAGGATTACCAGCCTTTTCTTCCTGTCTTCCCAGGCGGCATCCCGCGGAAGGGACTCCACATACCACCAGAAAAGGCCAAAGTCCGGATCAATCCTCATCGCATATTCGTCAAAGGACTTGCTTTTTGTCTGCGCCCCGAACATGAGGTAAACCACGTCATCCACTATATTGAAGAAATAGGAGTAGGCCTCCGAATAGACCCTGCCTCCCATGAATTTCGTAAACTCCTCCAGCCGGTACAGAACCTGGGCCTTCAGGGCAACGTCGGACTTTTCCACCCAAGTCTTTTCGATCAACAGGACGAGGTTGTTGTGGAAGCTGGAGACAAGCTTTTCCTCTCCGTTCCCCAAGGCTATCTGGCCAAAGGACCCGCTTCCACCGTCAAAACTGGCAGAAATCTTGACCCCGGCCTCGTTGACAGCAGCCTCATCGGCAGCGTCCAAAAGCGAAGCCATCGCCTGAAGCGTGCCTTCATCAACAAACTGTTCAATTAAATCGCCGTTCATATCTACCTTATTGTAAAATTTTGCTTGCTTTTATGCAAGGGGACGCTTGTATCCGGGACAGGCCCGCACGCCGTTCCGCCGGCATCCTGGTACAAAAATAATTTGCCAATTCATTCCCGATACTGTAGAATGGGGAGGGAGGACCAGGTTCAAAACTCCACGGCAACACCCGCCTCCTTGCTTTTGAAACAGGTCCCAGAACACACAGCTTCAACAGGGGTTTGCAATGGACAAAGTTTCCCAAGATTATGACGTCAGGAACCTGAAAAATGATTTCGTGAAGCAGTACGGCGGCAGCGCAGACGGCGTGCGGATCTTCTCGTCCCCCGCCAGAATCAACATAATCGGCGAACACATCGACTACAACGGCGGCAAGGTCTTCCCCGCCGCGATTGACCGCTACCTCTACGTCGCCATCCGAAGGCGGGAAGACTCCAAGATTAGCTACAACGACATCAAGTTCCCCGGCACGTTCAACTTTGACATAAACGACGATTTCGCCTTCCGCAAGGAGAACGGCTATGCCAACTACCTGAACGGCATCCTGTCCATCCTCAAGCGGCGGGGCTACCGGATTCCGTCGGGATTCGACATCCTGATGGTCAGCAATGTGCCACCGGCGGGAGGCATCTCGTCTTCGTCCGCGCTGGAATGCGGCTTCGCCTACGCCGTGTCGGAGCTGTTCGGCCTGGGGGTCAGCCGCAAGGACATCGCCCTGATCGGCCAGCAGAGCGAGCACGAGTTCATGGGGGTCAACTGCGGTATCATGGACCAGTACATCATCGCGACCGGCAAAAAAAATACGGCGGAAGTCCTTGACTGCGCCACGATTGAGTGCGAGTACGTTCCTCTGGAACTGGGCGACTACCGCTTCGTCGTGATGAACACCCGGAAGAAACGCCAG